>JAEUIV010000020.1 GCA_016795005.1 Phycisphaerae bacterium | reverse complement strand
GAGCGATGGAGCGCATGACGACGTCTTCGAGCAGGCGGATGTAGCCGTGGAGATTCAGCCTGAGGGTGTTGAGATCCACGATCGGATAGGCGACCAGCTGGCCCGGCCCGTGGTAGGTGATGTCGCCGCCGCGGTCGGTCTCGCGGACCTGGACGCCCTCGGCGGCGAGCGTCTCCTGCGTCGCGGTGAGGTGGCGTCGCGCATCGGGACGGCGGGAGATGGTGATGACCGGCGGGACGTGCTCGACGAGCAGCAGCCGACCGACCTCGGGCACGCCGGAGTCACGAGAGTTGAGGACCGCGGCGTGATGCGCCTGCTGCAGCGCGTAGGCGTCGTCGTACCCGGCTCGGCCGAGATCGACGCGAGTGAGCGTTGGCCCGTGGCGCGTCACACGCCCACCGGGACGAATCGCTCTTCCATGGCCTGCACCGCCGACCGATAGACTTCGACGCACTTGGCGGCAGCCCCGTCCCAGGTCAGTCGGCGCAACTCGAACCGCCCATGCTCGCGCAGGGTGTTCGCCAGCGGCGGATGCCTGAGCACGGCGACGATCTTGTTGGCCATCTCGTCCACGTCCCAGAAATCCACCTTGAGCGCGTGGGTGAGCACCTCGGACACGCCGGACTGCTTCGAGATGATGACCGGCACGTCGTGGCTCATGGCTTCGAGCGGCGCGATGCCGAACGGCTCGCTGACACTGGGCATGACGTAGCAATCGGCCATGCGGAAGACCCGCGCGACATCCTTTCCCCTCAGGAACCCGGCGAAGAGCACCTTGTGCCCGATGCCCATCTCGGCGGCGAGTTCGATCATCCGTCGCGCCATGTCCCCCGCGCCGGCGACGACGAACTTCACGTTCTCCACCTTTTCCAGCACGCGCTTGGCGGCGGCGATGAAGTACTCCGGCCCCTTCTGCATGGTGATCCGCCCCAGGAAGAGGACGATTCGGTCCTTGCTCTCGATCTGGTCGTCGTCCGCGGGCTGAGGGCCGGACTCCACGCCGTTGTACACGACCTGGATCTTGTCGGGGTCGAGCGCGTAGCGCGCGGTGCAGAGGCTCTTCGTGTAGTTGCTGACGGCGATGACCTTGATCGCGGCGTGCATCCCCCGGCGCTCGATGTCGTACACGCGCTGGTGGACGTGCTCTCCCGACCGGTCGAACTCCGTGGAATGGATGTGCGCGACCATGGGCTTGCCCGTCACCTGGGCGAGCGCCATCGCGGCGGGGTAGGTCATCCAGTCGTGGGCGTGGATCACCTCGAACCTCAGCGACCGGCAGAGTTGGACGACCATGCGTGCGTAGCGCTGGCTGTCTCCGAGGACATCGCCGTGATAATCGGAGCGGTTGCGGAGTTCACGGACGATGTTGACATCGACGCCCCCATCCTCCGGCACCCAGACCCCCGCGGCGCGGAGGGCGGCCTTTTCCGCTTCCGTCACGGAGACCTTTTCGCCCGCCGGGGCGACGGGGCCGGGATCGCCGTAGGGACTGACGCGGGCCGCCGGCAGGCCGAAGAACTGCGTGTGCCCGAACCCTTCGAGGCGGAATGTCGTGGCCAGGTGTCCGCCCCCGACCCGGGCGCGCTGCTCGGCGATGAGCCTCTGCTCCATCTCGGGGTCCGGGCTGATGAGGTCGATGTGCGAAGCATGCGCGCGGTCCACCGCGCGGGGCAGGACGAAGGTGACCTCGTGGCCGAGTCGATCGAGGGCGCGGGTCAACCCGTGGCACGCCGTGCCGAGGCCGCCGCTGATAAAGGGAGGGAACTCCCATCCGAGCATCAGGATCCGCACGATGAACTCTCCGGTATCACTCGGTCTACTCCTCGTCCTTCATATCGCCCAGTTGCGAGAAGGTTTTGGCCAGCGCGACCAGACACTTGACGACGAGCGCCGCGTCGGCTCCCGCCCGCACTCTCGAACGAAATGTGAACCGCTTCTCCGCATCGCGGAAGTGTTCGATGCGGCCGAGCGGGTGATCGGTGCATCCTTCGTCCGCGAGTTCCTCTTCGATCAGGTCCATCAGGTCGTCGCCCGTCCACATGAGGTCGGCCTCGATGGACTGGCTGAGGTATCGGTTCGGGGAGACCCACGCAACGAACACGCCGTCCGCCTCCGAGGTCGCCTCGTAGGCCGCCTCCTCGTTGGTCAGCGCGACGCAGTGAACGCTCGCCCCGCGCCGCTGGACGGAGGCGAAGGCGCGCGACTCCGTCGCCAGCCGGACGACCTCGTCCAACAGTCGGACCGACCCCGGATCGATGCGTTGCTCGACCGCCGCCATGAGACCTCCTTCAACGAGAAGGACGTGAGGATAGCACCACGGACGGCGGGCGACAACGTGACGGCGTGGCTCGCGGGAATCCCCGATCCGGCGTGCGCCGAGCAGTCGCCCGGACCGTGCGCGAGCGGCCTGATCTACACTTCCTTCATGTCGCACGCGGGGACCACTCCAAGCACACCGGTCCAGTGGACCACACGTTCACTCTTGAAGTGGATGGCGTCCACGTTCGCGGAAAGGGGCCTCGATTCGCCGCGGCTGTGCGCCGAACTGCTTCTTTCGCACGTGCTGGGATGCGATCGGATGCGGCTGTACATGGACGCGGACCGGCCCGCCGCGCCGCTCGAGCGCGAGGCGTTGCGCGGGCTTGTCGCCCGCGCGCTCAGGCATGAGCCGGTGCAGTACCTCGTCGGCGAGGCGTGGTTCTTTTCACTCCCGTTTCACGTGGACCCGCGTGTCCTCATCCCTCGTCACTGCACCGAGATCATCGTCGAGCACGTCCTTCAGCACCAGCGCGCCGAGCCGGGATTCGCGCCCGGCGGCGTCGTCACCCTTGCTGACATCTGCACGGGGTCGGGGTGCATCGCGGTGTCGCTCCTGAAGAACCTTCCGAGCGCCCGCGCCGTGGCGGTGG
>JAEUIV010000224.1 GCA_016795005.1 Phycisphaerae bacterium | reverse complement strand
TGACGTTCGTTCCAGCGCGGCTTGCACCGCCGATTCCGCGGCATCGGGATCGAGCGAGCGAGGGTCGAAGGTCAGAAGCAGTGTGGTGTAGGCGGGCGTCACGTCGACAAGCGAGGGGACGACGGCCTGCCGCAGCGACTCCATCGCAGCGCGGACGCGGGCGTGCGATTCGTCGCCGATCTCATCGCCCAACGAGACGCGGATCGTTCGCTCGCTCGACCATGAAAGTTGATGCGGACGTGCGTCGTCGTGCATCGGTTACACGGCGATCTGCGGGCGCTTGGGTTCCGGCCAGTCGAGGTGGAAGAACTTGCCGCGCGGTTGATCGGTGCGTTCGTAGGTGTGCGCGCCAAAGTAGTCGCGTTGAGCCTGGAGCAGGTTGGCGGGGAGCCGCTCGCTGCGGTAGGAGTCGTAATACGAGAGAGCGCTGCTGAAGGCGGGCACCGGGACACCCTGCACCGCGGCGCGGGCGACGACGGCGCGCCAGTTTCCCTGGACGCGGTCGATCACTCCCGCGAAGTAGCCGTCAAGCAGGAGATTGGGCAGGTCGGGGCGCTGCTGGTAGGCCTCGGTGATCTTCTGGAGGAAGCGGGCGCGGATGATGCACCCACCGCGGAAGATGGACGCGATCTCTCCGAGTTTCAGCCCCCAGTTATTCGCCTTGCTCGCGGCCTGCATGAGGGCGAATCCCTGCGCGTACGAGCAGATCTTGGAGCAATACAGGGCGTCGCGGACGCAGGTGATCCAGTCGTGTTCTCCCGAGCCGACGGAGTGCGACTTGTCGCCCATGTGCGGGCCTTTCAGGACCTTCGCGGCGGCGGCGCGCTCGGCTTTCTGGGCGCTCATGTTGCGCGCGAAGACGGCCTCGGCCATGGTCGGCGCGGGGACGCCCAGGTCGAGCGCGCTGCCGATGGTCCACTTGCCGGTGCCCTTCTGTCCCGCGGCGTCGAGGACGATATCGACGAACGGCTTGCCCGTCACCGAATCCTTCTGACGCAGGATGTCGGCGGTGATCTCGATGAGGAAGGAGTCGAGGTCGCCGGTGTTCCACTCGGCGAAGATCGAGGCCATCTGCTCCGTGGGGAGGGCCAGCACGTCGCGCATGAAGTGGTAGGCCTCGCAGATGAGTTGCATGTCGCCGTACTCGATGCCGTTGTGGACCATTTTGACGTAGTGGCCCGCGCCGCCGGGGCCGATGTAGGTGGTGCAGGGCACGCCGCCGGTGACGGGCTTGCCGGGCGCGGCTCCCTCGATGGGCTTGCCGGTCTTGGCGTCCACCTTTGCGGCGATCGCGGTCCACACCGGCTTCAGGATCTCCCAGGCCGCGGGGTTGCCCCCCGGCATGAGCGAGGGGCCGAAGCGCGCGCCGAGTTCGCCCCCCGAAACGCCCGAGCCGCAGAAGAGCAGGCCCTTATCTGAGAGCGTCCTGTCGCGGCGGATGGTGTCCTCCCACTGGGCGTTTCCGCCGTCGATGATGAGGTCGCCTTTCTCGAGGAGCGGGATGAGCTTGTCGATCGTCGCATCCGTCGGCGGGCCGGCTTTCACGAGAAGAACGATGCGGCGCGGGCGCTTGATCGCGGCGACGAACTTCTTCAGCCGCTCGGTTTCGTCCTCCGGCTCGTGGAATCCGATGAGGGCGCCTCCGGGGCCGAGGACGCTCGGCGGGTTCTCGTCGAGGAAGGGCTTGACCTTGGTGGCGGAGCGATTATGGACCGCGACCTTGAAGCCGTGGTCGGCCATGTTCAGGATGAGGTTTCGACCCATGACTTCGAGGCCGATGAGTCCGATGTCCGCGATGGGGCTTGACATGACGAGGCTCCGTGTTCGTGTCGATTGTCGTCGTGAGCGTGGGCGGGGGCAAGCGGCCCCATCGGGGGCGGTCCGGGGTGATTATCGGCGATCGGACGCGAGGACTTCCGACCACCTGGCGGGCCGACAGGCGTAAGCCGTGCGAGCGCTTTCCGAATCAGGGGGTCGAAACCATAGGATGGACGCATGCAGCCGCGGTCACACGGCACACACGGCACGGAAGCGGGGCTGTCGTTCGAGTTGCAGCGCTCCGAATCACGCCGCGCGGACATCCTCGCGCTGGTGCTCGTCATCCTGTTTGCGTTCGCGCTCTTCCGGCAGTTTTTCGGGCTGGCGCACCACACCTTCGCGGCGGTCGCGGCGACGCTGCTGATGGGCCTCTTCGTCACCGCCTATGCGCTCACGATGCGTCGGATCGTTCGGCGGGCGATCGATGAGCGACGGCTGCTCTCCGAGAGGTTCTGGATCGGCAGCGTGGTGTTCGAGTCGTTCCTTCCCACGCTGGTGGTGCTCACCACGCTGTACGTCACCCGGGTGGACACGCTTGACGCCGCGCGGTCGCCTTCGGTGCTGCTCTACCTGGTGTTCGCCGTGGCGGGGGTGCTTCGGCTCCGTCCGAGGCTGTGCCTGGTGGGCGGCGTGCTGTGCGCGGCGCAGGACTTTGTGCTCATCATGTTCGCCTTCGCCTCAACGTCGTATCAGGTGAACGGGGAACTGAAGTCCTTCCTCGCGATGTACCCCGTTCTCATCCTGATGGCGTGGGCGGTCGCGGCGGCGATCGCGCATGAACTGAGGCGGCATGTCGTCGCCGGAATGCGTGAGGCATCGACTCGCGCCGAACTCGCGGAGGTCAACGGCGAACTCGCGGTCGCGAAGCGCATCCAGCAGCGACTCATGCCCCGCGGCGGATTGGAAGCGCTGGGCTACGAGGTGTCCGGCTGGAATCGTCCCGCCAACCAGACTGGGGGCGATTACTTTGACTGGTTCCACCTGCCCGACGGGCGCGTCGCGATTTCGATCGCGGACGTGACGGGTCACGGCGTCGGCCCGGCGATCATCATGGCTGTCTGCCGGGCCTACGCACGCGCCACGATCCCGGGGGAATCGAGCCTCCGCATCGGCCTCGGACGGCTCAACACGCTGCTGGCGGACGATGTCGACGACGGCCGATTCGTTACCTCCGCCTACGCGATTCTCCGACCGGCGACCGGTGAACTCGAACTGCTCTCGGCGGGCCACGGCCCGACGCTCCTGCGTCGGATGGACGGCTCGTTCGAATCCTTCGGCGGTGATGGGCCTCCGCTGGGCGTCGTGTCGAGTTTCGAGTTTGATCCGCCCCGCATTCTGACGCTCGGGCCTGGCGATGCGCTGCTGCTGGTGACGGACGGATTCCTGGAGGCCTCCAACGAGGCGGGAGTGATGTTCGGCGAAGCGCGGTTGCGGTCGTTCCTGGCGCTCAACAGCCACCTTCCCACACGGGAACTGCTGGAACGCCTCGACGCCGAGGTGCGGTTGCACGTGGGCGACAAGCCGCAGGCGGACGACATGACGGCGGTGCTGATCCGGCGGAATGCATAGCCGTCCGGGAAGCCCGGCGCGTTCGCGGGGCGACGCGCCCGGACCTCCTGCTACGATTCACCCGGTTGGGGCGGTAGCTCAATTGGGAGAGCACTAGCTTTGCAAGCTAGGGGTTGCCGGTTCGATCCCGGTCCGCTCCATTGTCTGATCCACTCGTCGGCGGCGAACGTAGGATTCTTCACATGGCTTCCCACAAACCGACGATGCGGCAACTGCTCTACAACATGCGCAAGGTGGAGGCGTCGGACCTGCACCTGAAGGTGGGGATGCCGCCGATCTTCCGTGTCGCGGGGGAGTTGCGTCTGCCTCAGGGGCTGGCGGCTCTGACGGCCGAGGACACCGAGTCACTTCTGACCGAGATCATCCCGCCCGCGCTCCGGGAGCGGTACGACCGGACGGGCGACCTTGATTTTTCGACGTTTCAGGACACGGATGAATCAACCGTCGATCCGTCCAAGCCCCGCAAGCCGGACCGCTTCCGCTGCAACGTGTTCCGTGCCGGCGGGAACATGCACGCCGCGATCCGCCGGGTGAAGCCCGAGATCCCGTCGTTCGAGTCGTTGCGGCTCCCCGACGTGTACCGCGAGATCGCGGACAAGACGATGGAGGGTCTGGTCCTGGTCGTCGGGGTGACCGGGTCCGGCAAGAGCACGACGCTCGCGTGCATGCTCGAGCGGATCAACGCGACACGGCCGACCAACATCATCACCGTCGAAGACCCGGTCGAGTTCCAGATCCATCCCCGGATGAGCGTGGTCTCTCAGCGGGAACTGGGCATCGATGTCGCGTCGTACCAGGACGCCCTGCGGTTCATCGTCCGCCAGGACCCGGACGTGATCTTCATCGGCGAGTTGCGCGATCACGATACGGTGATGGCGGCGGTGCAGGCGGCGGAGACGGGGCACCTGGTCTTCGGGTCGCTCCACACCGCGGACACGATGCAGTGCTTCAGCCGCATCGTCGAGTTCTTCCCGCAGCATGAGCACGATTTCATCCGCGCTTCGCTCTCCGGGACGCTCAAGGCGGTCTGCGCGCAGCGACTGCTCCCCGCGAACAAGGATGTCGCGGGGGTCGGCGCCGTCCCGGCGACGGAGGTGCTCCTGGCGAATCCATCGGTGAAAGAGGCGATCAAGAAGGGCGAGGACGCGGACATCCCGGCGATCATCGCCGCATCGCGCCAGGACGGCATGCGATCGTTCACCGATTCGCTCGCGGAACTGGTCGAGGCGGAGATGGTGACGGTGGCGACGGCGATGGAGTACGCCCCGAGCCGAGAGGTCCTCTCCAGCCGCCTGAAGGGCGTGCAGGTTCGTTCCGCGACGATGACCGGGCGGCGCTGAGCCGGCAGCGGTTTTCCACATTCAAGGGAGCGAGGCCCGGCTTCCGATACATTCCCGCCCTCCCACCGCGGCCACGATCGCCGTCGGGTTTCTGTTCCGTCCTGGCGCGCCGATCGGCCTCAATCTCCTGACCCTGAAAAGAAAGTCACCCGACCATGCGGTGGAACCATCGAATCCGGCGGAACCTGCTCGTGGTCATCTCGATGCTCTGCCTCGCGGCCGCGGCGGCGATGCTCTACGGCCAGCGCGACCTCGGCCGGGCCGACCGGCTGGGCACGCCGACCGTCGCAATGCTCCTCGGGATGATGCTGCTCCCCGGCGCGACCTTCGCCGCTCGTCGGGTGGAGCGCCGACTGCGGCGCGAGCGCATCGAACGGATGATGGGCTGATCCGATCGGGCGCGTGTCTCACCGGCGGCGGCGGAGCGAGAGCAGGCCGGCGGCGATCGCGAGCGAGGCGGCCCCGGGCGCCGGGATCGGAACGCCATACACAGAGATCGTCCCGATCCACTCCACGAGCGTGGCCTCCCCGCCCCCGAGGGGATCGATGTACTCGGTGAGCGTGGCGCTATCGAGGCGGAATCGGATCTCCTGAACTTCGTAGCCCGCGAAGTCGTTCGTGCCCGGCGGCAATCCGAAGAAGAGGTTCTCAAACTGCCCCGTGCCGCCCCCGCCGTCAGCGATGAAGGTGCTCACAAAGAAGATCTGGCTGATGTCGTTGGTCAGGAAGGCGGCGTTGATGTCAAAGGCGGGATCGGTGGCGCTGGTGGCCGAGGCTTCGGTGCCGATGTCAGCGAGCGTCCACGAGCGCATCGCAAACATCGGCGGCTGTCCATCGCCCGAGAGCAGGATCGAAAACGACTCGGCGGGCATGCCCGCGGGATGCAGCCCACCGATGCCGTCAATAACCGCGACGCTTGCGAGCAGGTCCGCGCGCGCGGGAGCGACGCCTGCCGCGAGCACGGCACTGCCCACAATGACGGACGTGCGGACCAGCATGGGACGTAGTGTTCGGCTCATCGGGCGACTCCTTTCGGGATTGACTTCCCGCGGCGACATCGTAGGGCGCGGATTGCGGCAGATGACGCGCGAATCCGGAATTCATCATCGTGCGGCGAAGCGCGCCGCGGTTCCCTACGCAGTTCCACTGACAACCGGGCGGCGAACGCGAAAAACAAACGCAACAATTCTCAAGAATAACTGGCTTCAACCGGTGATGCACGCTATATTCAACATCAGTATCCGAAACTCTGTTTCCGTCCGACGCGGGCTGAGCACGGGTGGTCGGGATTGCACGAGGAGTCCGACATGCGCAGATTTCTTTGCCGGGCCGGGGTGATCGGGAGCCTCCTGCTTCAGGCGTCGAGCCAGGCGGCGGTGACGTACGTCTCGCAGTACCGTGCCGTGGAAGCCCATGAGCGGCTCGCCACCTACGACTGGGTGTGGGCGCCTGATTTCGATCCCTTCAGCGCCCACATCACCGGTATCGCCGCTGATTTTTTCCTCGGGCACGACTCGCGGCTCGATCCGACCGAGGTTCGCTTCACGGGCGAGGTGCGGGGCGTGGGCGGGAGCCACACCGGCGGAACCTGGAACATGATCACCAGCCAAACCGTCGTGGACGTCGAGTTTGATCTTGATGTCGCAACACCGTTCGACGCGGCGATCAGCGCGACCGGGACCAACCTGTGGAACCTTGAATCGAGGCTTGAGACGTCTCCCGCCGGTGTGCCGATTTTCTCCGGCCAAGGCGTGTTCACGGGGATGCTCGACCCGGGGCGATACCGCTTTCTTGCCGTGCTGGATGCCACCGGATTGCACGGGTTCGACCCCGACTCGGGGGCGGAGTTCGCGCTGCCCAGCACCGCCCAGATCGACGCCACCCTTCGATTGCCGTCCCCCGGCGGGGCCGTGGTCAGCACGCTTGTCCTTCTCGGAATGAGCCGGCGGCGTCGCGCGCCGCTCGCCTGACGCTTGGCTCGCTAAGGCTCGATCGGCTGCACGCGCACCCGCACGGAGACCCCCGGTCGCCACGCGGAGGGGCCGCTTGACCACCAGAGGATGTCATTCAGCCCGAGCGACGGCAGCGCCGCGGGACCGTCGGCCGCGGGGTCGAGTTCGAACCAGCCGCTTTCACCCGTGGGTCCGCCGAAACGTCGTTGAAGATCGCTGAGCGCGTCCCGGAGCGCCGCGTGCTCGGGATCGAGCGCCGCCGTCACCTCGATCTCGAGTTCGCCGCGACGGAATGATTCATCGGAGGCGTCGGCGGAGGCCTCGGCACCCGCTCGGCTCCGCATCGCCGACGCGAGCACCTCCGCGCGGCGGCGCCCCCAATCCAGCCCCGAAGCGCTCACGACGAACTTCAACTGTCGCGTGAGGACAAGCCCCGCCGCCTCGTCGATGCTCAATCGACCGCTTCCGCCCGATTCAACGCGACGGAGCGCCCGCTCTCCCGCCTCGACAAGCGACGCATTGGAATCGACCGGCTCGGCCAGAGTTTTCTCGACCTGGGCGGCCCATGAACGCACCGCCTCCTTCGCGTGCGGGTCGGGGTTGGTGTTGATCCACGTGGGCATCGCGGCGATCGGCGGCTCGAGTGGTTCGCCCGCCGACGCGCCGGCCGTGTCGCCGCTGACGCCCGCTTCCCCAGCGGGGGCGGAAGTGCTCCGCACCGGATCGGCGAGATTGCTCATGTGCGCCTGGCTCGAACGTTCGATCTTGTGCTGCTCGGCGGCGCGGTTGGCGGCGTTCTGTTCCAGCACGATCCATGTCGTCCCCCCGGCCAGCAGTCCGGCCGCCGCGACCACGCCGATCGCCGCGGCGATGGCCGGCAGCCGCCGCTTCCGCGGCCGACCTTCAAGACCGATGAGCGCATCGCGTTCCGAACGTTCGATCGCTTCGCGCACCAGTTCAATCGCGGCCCCTCGATCGGCCCGCGCGGCCTGGAGCGTCGCTTTCTCGAGTTCAATCAACCCACGCCGATCAGCGACCATCTGCTCGACACGGCGCAGCAATGCGCGATCACCCGAGAGTGCGGCCCGGACGGATTCCACTCGATCGGGGGGGGCGAGCCGACCTTCGATCAGGTCGAGCAGATCGTTCTCAAGTGGGTGCCGGGACATGGGATCGATCGTATTCGTCAACGAATCATGGGTCGCCCGTCCGCCGACGGATTCGCCCGCCTACCCCTTCTCAACTTCCTCCCGGAGCGCGACGCGCGCCCGAAAGAGCCGGCTCTTGACCGTGCCGACGGGTATTTCCATGACATCCGCGATCTCAGCGTAGTCCAACCCCTGGGCATCGCGGAGGATCAGGAGCGCTCGCTGCTCCGGCTCCATCCGGGCCAGGCCGCGTGACAATCGCCCGAGGTCCTCCCCTCGTTCGACGCGCTCGGCGGGAGTTGGTTCCCCATCGGAGGTCCGGGAATCGCCGAGGGTCCGGTCTTCCCCAGCTGTTCCCTGTCCGCACGGGGCGTCCAGGCTGGTGGTCCGCCTGATCTTTCCGCGACGGCGGTCGGTCAGGCAGACATTCATCGTCACCCGGATCATCCACGTGCTGACCCGGCTTCGGCCGGTAAAGCCCGGGAGACCTTGGATGATCTTGACCATCGCTTCCTGGCAGAGGTCTCGTGCGTCCTGAGGCCGACCACACATTCGAAAGCACAGCGACACCAGGCGAGGCTCAACCATCAGGAGCAACTCCTCCAGGGCGGCGGGGTCTCCCCCACGCCACGCCTGGAGCAACGCTCGCTCGCGGCCTTCCTCGAATGGAAGAGGCGAGGCGTCAGGCTGGTTGGGACGTGACGCCGAACGGCTCTCAGCCGGAGGCCGACTGGAGGGTGCGCGAAGCTCGGCTGGCGTGGATGGACGGGTCGGCATGGGTGTTGGGCGAGACGCCGCCCCCTCCGATACGATGCCAAACGTCGAACGGATCGGCGAACATCCACATTCCACCCACATGCCCACCCAGAACCCCAACAAGGTCGATGAGCGCCGAGGGTATCGCTCCCCGCTCTCGGGGCGCTACGCATCGAAGGAAATGCAGGCGATCTGGTCGGATCAGCGGAAGTTCGAGTCATGGCGGCGGTTCTGGGTCGCGCTCGCCGAGGCGCAGCACGAACTCGGACTTCCCGTCAGCCTCGAACAGGTTCGCGCGCTCCGCGCCCGCATCGTATTGACCGACGAGGACCATCAGCGTGCGGAGGAGCACGAGCGGAGACTGCGCCACGACGTGATGGCCCATGTTCACGCGTTCGGCGACGCCGCGACCATCGCTCGAGGAATCATCCACCTCGGGGCGACGAGCCAGGACGTGAACTGCAATACCGAGACGGCGCTGATCCGTGAGGCAATGGACCTCGTGTGCGTCAAGGCCGCGCGCGTGATCGACGCGCTGGGCACGTTCGCGTTGAAATGGAAGTCGCACCCCTGCCTCGGGCTGACGCACTATCAGCCGGCACAGCCGACGACCGTGGGCAAGCGGGCCGCGATGTGGGCGAGCGAGCTGGCCTTGGCGATCGAGAATGCCGAGAATGCGCGAGAGGCTCTGCGATTCCGTGGTCTGAAAGGGGCGACGGGCACGCAAGCGTCCTTCCTCGGCCTCTTCGACGGCGACGCGGCGAAAGTGGGGGAGTTGGAGCAGCGCGTCGCGGAAAAACTCGGATGGAAACCCGCGGCCCTTCTCGTCGCGACGGGTCAGACCTACCCGCGACTGGCCGACGCGATCGTGGTGTCCGCGCTGGCGTGCATCGCCGCGACGCTGCACAAGACCGCGACCGACATCCGGTTGCTCAGCGGCAGAAAGGAACTCGATGAACCCTTCGAGACCGAGCAGATCGGGTCGAGCGCCATGCCCTACAAGCGCAACCCGATGCGCAGCGAGCGCGCCTGCGGCCTGTGCCGATTTGTCATGAGCCTGCCGGCCAGCGCCCTCGACACCGCCGCCACCCAGTGGCTCGAACGGACCCTGGACGACTCGGCCAATCGGCGACTCGTCCTGCCGGAGGCGTTCCTGGCGCTCGACGGCGCGCTTGATCTGATGCACAACGTGGCGTCGGGACTGATCGTGCATGAGGGAGCCATCCGCCGAAATCTGGACGCGGAGATGCCCTTCCTTGCAACCGAAAACCTCATGCTCGCGGCGGCGAAACTGGGCCGCGACCGCCAGCGGGTGCATGAAGCCATCCGGCGTCATGCGCAGGAAGCCGGCACGCGGGTGAAGGATGGTGACGGCGTGAACGACCTGCTGGATCGTCTGCGGGCCGAGCCGTTGATGGAGGGTGTCCGACTCGAATCGGAACTCGACCCGGCGCGGTACGTCGGGCTGGCGCCGGCGCAGGTCGATCGTTTCGTGCATGAGACGGTCGTCCCGCTGCGCGATCGCTACGCACCGCGCTGGGACCGCCTCCCCTCCGGTGCGCCTGAACGCTGACGCGCACCCGAAACACGCGGTACGATCTCATGCGTGACGATCGACCGGCCCCAGCCCGACGACGCATCCGACTCGACGCCGCGCGAGGATGAGATCGTCGTTCACCAGCCCGGCATCGAGACGCCCGAGGAACAGGCGGTCGACGAACTGCTCGAGACGCTTCCTCACGCGACCGAGGAGCAGGTCGAGGAACTCGCTCCCGCGATGGAGGACCTTCCCCCGGCCGACGCGGCGGACACGCTCGAAAGCCTGGAACCGCAGCAGTCCGCCGAAGTCCTCACGCAGATGGAGGAGGAGTCCGCGGCCGAAGCGCTCGCGCACATGGACTCCGCGCTCGCCGCCACGGTGCTGCTCGATCTTGAGCCGGAAGAGGCGGCGTCATTCATCGATGAGATGGAGCCGGACGACGCGGCCGACATCCTCCAGGCCCTTCCGAAGGATGCCTGCGCGACCATCCTGAAGGGGCTTCCGCTCCGCAAGGCCGCCCTCCTGGGCAAACTCGCGCTGTACGACCCGCGCTCCGCCGGCGGCGTCATGACCACCGACATCCTCGTCGTGCGCGCGGGGATGACCATCGGGCAGGCGATCGAGTTCATCCGAACTCATCCGATGAATGAGACCCAGAGCGATGTCTACGCCGTCGATGACGAGCGGCGGCTCGTGGGGGCGATCACGCTGCGCCAGTTGCTCTTCACCGATGACCGCGAGCTGGTGTCCGCCCACGTCACCACGGACCTCGACGCCGTGCTTCCCACCGTTGACCGGGAGGAAGTGGCACGGCTGTTCCAGAAGTACGACTACATCACCCTCCCGGTCGTCGATGAAGCACGGCGGATTCTGGGCATGGTCACCGTTGACGACGTGATCGACGTGGCCCAGCAGGAAGCCACCGAAGCCATCCAGAAGATCGGCGGCATGGAGGCGCTGGACGCTCCGTACACCCAGGTCGGCTTCGTCAAGATGGTGCGGAAGCGGGGCGGATGGCTTGCGGTTCTCTTCCTGGGCGAGACGCTCACCGCCACCGCGATGGGCCACTTCGAGCACGAGATCGAGCGCGCCGCCGTCGTGGCGTTGTTCGTCCCGCTCATCATCAGCAGCGGCGGGAACAGCGGCTCGCAGGCCACCACCATCATCATTCGATCGCTGGCCCTCCGCGAACTGTCGCTCCGCGACTGGCGACGGGTCATCTCACGGGAGTTCCTCACCGGGACGACGCTGGGCGCGTTCCTCGGTTTCATCGGCTTTGTCAGGATCATCCTCTGGTACCACCTCGGCTGGCACCACTATGAAGGGCATCCGTACCTCATCGCCTCGACCGTCTGGCTCAGCCTGATCGGCGTCGTCATGTTCGGGTCGGTGGTGGGAAGCATGCTTCCGTTCATCCTCCGCGGCTTCCGCTTCGACCCGGCTTCCGCCTCGGCTCCATTCGTCGCCACGCTCGTGGACGTGACGGGGTTGGTCATCTACTTCTCGATCGCCATCCTCGTTCTGAAGGGAACCTTGCTCTAGGCATCGGAACCGGGGAGAGGAGGCGGCGCGGCCCCCCGCGACGCATGCTTTCACCGCCGGTCGGCCTGTCACTTGACGGCCTGGAATCCAGCCGGGACACTCCCTCCCCTGCATCCCGACCCGATTCAGGACCGTATCGACAGGCCCGGTTGACACACAAACGCTCCGGGCCGCTGGAGATCCTCCCGATGGCTTCCAAAACCAGCGCCAGTCTCGGCGTCCTCGTCTTCCTCAATGTCTCGTGGGTGCTCGCCCTCGCCCTGCTCATCACCTCGATCATCCTCTTTGCCAAGGTGCAGAGGCTGACCAACGACGTGCAACTCCGCCAGAACGATCTCGACGCCGCGGTTCGTGCCGACGAGCGCGACGACCGCTTCGAGGAGTTGAAGTCGCTCGCCCGCAACCAGGGAGTCATCCGGTACCTCGACACGAAACTCCAGGACCTCTCGGCCCAGGTCGGCGGCTCGCGCCGCGACGACCCCGCCGCACTCGTCGAGAAGATCAAGGCCGAATCGCCGGAGGGGACGGCGCTCCTTCCACTTCTCACCTCCCGGAACAGCGAGATCGAGAATCTCAAGGGCAAGCTCGCCGCGGCGGAGTCGGCCCGGGAGGCCGCCAACGCGGATCTCCTCGCCTCCGTCGAACGGGTCAAGACGCTGGAAGAGGAACACCGCAAGACCATCGCCTCGCTCAACGCCGAGATCGATTCATACAAGGACGGCACCAACACCTACCGCCAGTCGATGGAGTCCACGCGGGTGGACATGAACAACCGCGTCAGCACGATCCGCTCCGATTCCGAGGCCACCATCTCGGGGCTGGAAAGCCAGGCACGCGACCTCGAGCAGCAACTACTGATCGCCAACGACCAGCTCCGCCGACTGAAGCAGGAACAGGCGGGTCAGAACCTCCGCGGCGCGGCCGAGGAGGCGCTCGTCGATGGCCGGATCGTCGGCGTCAACTCCGCCGGGCGTCAGGCCTACATCGGACTCGGTCGCAAGGACCGTCTCGTCCTCGGCATGACCTTCGAGGTCTACAACGACGCCTCCACCATCGTCCCCGATGAGAAGGGCGATTACCCGAAGGGCAAGGGGACCGTCGAGATCATCCGCATCGACGAGAACTCCTCGGTCGCGCGCATCATCCGCTCCTCTCCCGGCTCGACCATCAGCAACGGGGACGTGATCGCCAACGCCATCTACGATCCGAAAAAGGTCTACACCTTCACCGTCTACGGGAACTTTGACACCAACAACGACGACGTCTTCACCCCGCAGGAGATCCAGGACATCCGAGGCCTCATCGAATCGTGGAACGGCAAACTCGCCGACGACATCACGGGCGACACCGATTTCCTCGTCCTGGGCACTCGGCCGGTGCTCCCACCGCAACCCAAGCCGGACGACCCCGTCGAGTTGATCCAGCGCTGGGTTCAACTGAGCCAGCAGGCGACCAAGTACGACGAACTCTTCGACAAGGCGGTCCGTGCCGGCATCCCGATCCTGAACCAGAATCGCCTCTACACGCTCACCGGCGTCGGCGGCCGTCGATAGCATCGGCCGCCCGGATCCAGAATGGCGCGCCACAAAAAACCGCTACCCACCTGGGCACACAACCCCATCTACTGGGGCACGCGCGCGGCGGCGGCGGCGGTGAACATCGCCGGCCCCGAACCCTCCATGCGATTCCTCCGCGGGCTGGGCGGCTTCGTCGCCTCGCTCCCCATGAACTCAAGGCGATTGAACCGCGCCGTCGAGAACATCGCCTGGTGCTTCCCGGAATGGGACCGCGCGCTCGTCCGTGACTACGCCATCGAGGCCTACCGCCACCTCTTCTGCCTCGCCGCGGAACTCGTCCTCGCGCCGCGCGTGCTCAATGAAGACGGCTTCGCGCGGCACGTCGAACTCGGAAGACTCAAGAAGGGACTCCGCGCCCTCGCGTCGGATCGACCCTGCATCCTCATCACCGGGCATTGCGGCAACTGGGAACTGCTCGGCGCCACCCTCGCGATGCTCGGGTTTCCGATGCACGCCCTGTATCGCCCGCTCGACCTTGCTCCGCTCGACGCCTGGCTGCACGAAACCCGGAGCCGACAGGGGATCCTCCTGGTCGACAAGTTCGGCGCCGCCCACGTTCTGCCTTCGCTCCTCGATCAGCGCCAGCCCGTGGGATTCATCGCGGACCAGAACGCCGGCGACCGCGGGGTGTTCGTCCCGTTCTTCAATCGACTCGCCTCGACGTACAAGACCATCGGGCTCCTCGCGATCCGCTTCAACGCCACCATTCTCTGCGGCCACGCCATGAGGCTCAGCGGACTCACCGCCGACACCGCGGCCAATCCGGTGCGGCCGCCGTCCCGCGAAGCGAGGGAATCGCAGTCGTTCCGTTACCGCGTTGATGTCATCGACCACTTCGGACCGGACGATTGGGTCGATCAGCCGGACCCGCTTTTCTACATCACCGCCCGGTACCGCCGCGCCATCGAGCAGATGGTCCGCCGCGCCCCGGAGCAATATCTGTGGATGCACCGCTACTGGAAGAGCCGGCCGCCGCACGAGTCACGCGGCAAGCCGTTCCCCGCTCAACTCCGAGAAAAAATCGCCTCGCTCCCGTGGATCGACGACGACGATGTCGAGCAGATCGTCGATCGTTCCAATCGGGATGCCGCGGCGACGCCATGAGGCGCACCCCGACCACTGTGGAACTCGAACCCCTGGTGTATCCTCACGCACCACCGAACCAGCCAACCGAATGAACGTCCGCCTCGTCAAATCCTTCGGCTTCGAATCGGCCCACTGGCTCCCCACCTTCCCCGAGGGGCACAAGTGTCGCCGGATGCACGGCCACTCCTTCATGATCGAGATCGTGGTCGAGGGAGACGTCCCGGATGAAACGGGATACCTCATCGATTTTGCCGACATCCGCAAGGTGATCGACCCGGTCCAGAAGCAACTCGACCACCGCGTGCTCAACGAGATCGAAGGACTGCACAACCCGACGAGCGAGGTGCTCGCCCGGTGGGTCTGGGACCGCATGAAGCCGCAACTCCCGATCCTCGCGGAGGTCATCGTGCACGAGACCTGCACCAGCCGGTGCCACTACCGCGGGACGTGAACGGTTCAGAGTTCGGCCGGCGAAGCGCTCGCCTCTTTCTCAACGCCGTTGGGAATCACCTTGATCACGCCGCGCGGCTTGATCGACGTCGGCCGGATCGCCGGGTCCGCGCCTCCGCGATCGGCACGCCCCATCGCCGCCGCGTTCACGTGCGTGCGGACGGTCAGGATGTACCCCTGCTCGCGGAGCCACTGGTGCTGTCCCCGCCGGAGTTCGCCCAGGAGACGCGCCGATTCCGGGCTATCCACCGTGCGCCCGAGGAACGGCTCCTGCCGCTGGATCTGTCGGAGCGTATGCGCATCGACCTGCTGCCACGGGCTGATCGCGATCGGCGTGGTGATCTCCTCGGGCTGCACCCAGACAATCTCATCGAGTGCGTCGGGATGAGCGCCGAGCGACGCAGCGCCGGGAAGCCCACGGGTCAACTCGCGGATCGGAGTGCGGTTGCCGATTGGGCTCCGCGCGGCCCAGATGCGGCCGTTCTCGATCCGGTCGGGCGAATCAACCCGATTGCTCGGGAAGGGCGCCGGAGTGATCAGCAGCCCCGTCCGCGGATCGGCCGCGGTGATGAACGGCCGGAGCGAGCGAAGCCCTTCCGAACGCGAAGGTTCACCGCTGCGGGTGTACGACTGAACGGGTCCGGCCAGCGCGCTCGAAGCGCACGCGGCCACAACAATCAACGCGGTGAGTCGGCGGTCCATGCTCTTGCTCCCTCTGTCCCGTGACGGACGATGTCCATGTGCCGCGCGGCCTCGCCCCCTCAGGCGTTGAAGCCGCACGTTTTCTCTACGGACAGTGTGAAGCCAAAGTTGCCGGAATCAAGCGCGGAGGGTCGATCTGCACCGATTTTGTCGAGTTCGTCGGCGTTATCGGATCGTCCAGAAACGCAAAGCAAAAGACCCGTCATCCGGATGGACGACGGGTCGGTTTGTTGTGGATCCTGTCCGTCTCTGGCGTTCGCCTCACGCCCGGCGACGCCGGCGGGCCGCCGCAAGCCCCGCCAGGCCGAAGACACTCGCAGCCGAAGCGCCGGGAACCATCAGCGTGATATTGCCGGTGTTCCCGGTCGTGCCGGGGAACAGCATGTTCGTCAGGCGGACATGGAAGCCCAGCCGCTCGACGCGGTCGGTGCTGAGCGAGTTGAAGTTGAAGACGATCGACTCGCCCGCCTGGATGCCGGTGTTCGGGTTGGTGCGCCAGCCGGCGATGCCGCCGGCGCCGCTGTTGCTTGAATCGTTGTTCCAGTTGCCTCCCATCGCGCTGAAGTTGCTCACGCTGTACAGAAGATCATCATCGTCCGAGAGCGCGTAGAAGCCGATGAGGTCGGCGATGGGGTACACCGTCCCGCCCAACGTGAAACTGGGATTCGTGCCGAGCGACACTGTGTAGGTCAGCCCGCCGTTGCTGGGCACCGCCGTGACATCCGTGATCGCCGGGACACCCAGGAACGATGAGCGTGTGGTGGCAAGGGCCGAGCCGCTACAGGCGGCGATGACACCGATGGACAACAACACAATCGAACTCTTCATGACGTGAACTCCCGAAAGACGTGCCGACTCTGCCCATGCAACGCGCGACCGGAAGACTCATCCGATCAAGCGGACACCCAACACTGCCATCTACGGCGCGAAGAGGCAAGGAATCATGCCGAATTTCGCGCCCGATGGGCGCCGAATGCGCCGGGGCCGGAGATTTCTCGGACGCCGACGCGACACAGCCGTGTTATCAGCGCGGCGAGGGCGCGAGTTCGCGCAGGTCCGAGAGCGCCCGTCACAGCACGCCGGGAGAGATGGCGTCGGCCGGCTCGGCGTGGTCGCGCGCGCGCTCGAGCATCTCCTTCATCTGCCTCTCGATCGCGGCCGACTTGTCGCCGGATTTCTCGCTGATCTCACGCTCCAGCCGCTCGGCCTGCTCCTTGTTCCGAGCCAGGTCTTCGCGCGCGAACCGGAGTCGAAGGTCGAACTGCTCTTCAAGATTGGCGCGCAGCCGCGCCATCGCTTCGCTCCTCTGCTCCTCGGGCATCGACGCGATCTCACGCGCCAGCCCCCCCGCGCGCTGCTGGAGAAGCAGTTGTTTCACCCGATCGGGCCAGCGGGCCGGCAGCCGTTCGCGCTCCTCCGCCAGTCTCGCCAATCTTGGCGCGTACTCATCGAAGAGCCTCTGGAACTGCTCGGGATCATCACGACGCAGCCGCTCCAGGCGCTCGGCTACGCGCGGATGCGTTTCACGCAGCACGCTCATCAGCCGATCCATCGGCCTCGGACCCGCTTCGGGCGGCGGGGGACCGCCGAAGGGACGCGGCGGGGGACCGTCGCGCCCCGGCCCCTCAACGCGCGGAGGCTGATGTCCCGGCGGACGAGGCCGATCCCCCGGACCGCCCGGCCCCTCGGCCCCGGCCGGCCGAGGCGGACGCCTCTCGCGGAACGCCTGTGCTCGCTCACGCATCGCGTCGCCCACCAATCCGCGCAGATGCTCGCGCACCGCCTCGGGAGACTCGCCGCGCTTCAGCATCTCGAGCGCCGTATCCAGCGCCTTCCGCTCGAGAGCGTTCCGCTCGATACGCCTCTCGAGCATCTCCTTCATCCGCTCGGGCGAGAGCGCCGGGTCCGGCTCGTCCGGGATCCTCAGATCATCCTGGTCCACGCGCTCCCCGGCGTCGCCCGCGGGCGGCGGGGGAGCCATCGGACGCCGATCACCCTGCGCGAGCGCAATCGATCCGCTCGCCACGATCACCACCGCCGCGAAGAGGCTTCGCCTTTGAAGGTTCATTGGATGGGTTCCTCGCTGCTGAGTCCGCCGTCGCTGTCCCAGAACGTCTGCGTCATCGGAGTTGAATCCGCAAGATCGGCACGCTCGACCGCGTCGTAGGACGCCAGAAAATCATCGAGTTCGTCTCGCAGCCGATCGGTATCGATCGTGTCATCACCGTTCGCCGTGTTCTCCGCGATCGGCGCGGGAGTTGTCGCGGCCGTCCACACGCCGGGGGTTGCGCGGCTCGTCAGCCACATCGAAACCATCAGGCCGACCCCCGCAAGAAGCGCCACGCCAGCCGCGAGACGCCACCATCCCGCCGAGGGGAATCGGATCGCGCGGGGCGCGCCGCCGGCCGATCGCAGGGCCGGAAGGCTTGAACGGAACACGCGCGCTTCCAACCCCGCATCCGCCGCGAGACGTTCGGATCCCGCCAGCCGATCGACCGCGTCCCGCATCTCCAGCAGGTCCGGAGGCGTGTGATCGTGTTCATTCGAAGGATAAATGTTGTTCGTCATGCGATCCCCCTTTCCCGCCTGCCCGACCCGTCATTCATTGATTCGATGTGATCCTTCATCTTGCGGAGCGCCCGATGATGCCTCGCCAGCACCGTGCCCACCGGTTCTGAGAGAATGTGGGCGATCTGGTTGAAACTCATCCCCGCGTGGTGCCGGAGTTCGATCACCTCGCGGTCCGCCTCGGCGAGGGCTTCCAACGCCTCTCGGAGCGCCCGAATCTCCTTCTCGTCCGACCGGATGCTTTCCACGGGAACGGTCGTCGCCCCGCCCAGCCCCGCGGGATCGGTCGGGACCGCCTGACGCTGCTGGCGGCGTACCTCGTCGCGCACACGGTTCATCGTGATGCGAAAAAGCCACGACTCGAACCGCCCCTGCTCGGTGTATTCCCCCCCAGCGAACTTTGTGGCCACGGTGACAAACACGGACTGCGTAATCTCCTCCGCGACATCGTCGCGACGGCATCGACTCCGGGCCATGGCGAACACTCGCCGCCCGTACAACGCGATGAGTTCCCGCCAGGCCGACTCGTCTCCCCGCGCCGATCGCGCCAGAAGTTCGACCACTTCATGCGCGGCGGAGGCCGGGGTTTCCAAGCGGTCGGGCATCGACCTCATCCTGTACCTGAACGCCGGACCCGCCGCACTATTGCGTGGAATCCGGGGTCTGTTGGGGCGTATTCGACAAAGGCGGAGGGCAAAAATAGGAATCCGGCCCTAAGGCAAGCCCCCGGTTTGACCACGGCCGAAAAACCCCGATACTGTCCCCCCTCCCGGGTAGGTAGCTCAATTGGTAGAGCACCGCATTGAAAATGCGGGGGTTGCCGGTTCAAGTCCGGCCCTGCCCATTTCCAGCCCAACCGCGGAGGATCCCTCCGCGGACGGCGCCGACGGGGTAACTTCGAGAGACAAATCAGAGGCGATGATTGTCCATCGTTCACCGCTCAGGCGTATTGGCGGTGTGGTGGCTCTCTCATCTGTTCTGCCGGCCGTGGCAAAGGTGCCGATCAACGGTCTCTGTCAAAGCGCGACGGAGTTCTCACTCGCCAGCGGCTGTCCGAGTTGCAGCCCGGCGGGCGACGGCTCGTTCCTGATTCACAGCACAACGCGCAGCAGCACGATTGACGTTGCCGCGCCGGGTTGCGGCGGGTCGGGCAATGTGTCCGGCGGCGTGTGGTTCCGATTCATGGGGCAAGGTCATCGCGTCCGCCTGTCGATCGAGATCGGCCTTTCCGTCGGCGACTATCCCTGCGGCCAGCACCTGAGTTACGTCCTCGATCTTTCGAGTGAGTCCGCGTGCTGTGCCGGGAACGCGGATCGGCTGGTGTTGGGGCGCGTCGATGTGAAGGACCTCACCGCTGTGCTGGCGAACTTCGGTGTCGCGGATCAGACAGGGCTAGGCGTCGGCGGCGCGGATTGCAACGGCTCGGTGGAGTTCGCGGACATCACGTGGGTGCTCGCGCAGTTCGGCAGCGAGTGCCCCTGATCACCGGCGATCGTCGTGTCGGGTCTGTCGCGCGCGGTATCATGGGTTCGGTCGGTCGGAAGCCCGTGATCGAGCATGTACGCCGGCCGTTGGACCTCTCCGTTCAAGCCGCAATGAGGAGCAAGCGATGCCTTACGTCGATGGATTTCTGTTGCCCATTCCGAAGAAGAACCTCCGCGTGTACAAGGCGATGGCCGCGAAGGCCTGCAAGATCTGGAAGGAGTACGGCGCGCTTGATTACAAGGAATGTGTCGGCGAGGACCTGAAAACTCCGTGGGGCGTCCCGTTCCCGAAGGCGGCGAAGGCGAAGGCGGGTGAGACGATCGTTTTCTCCTGGATCACCTACAAGTCACGCAAGCAGCGGGACGCCGTGAACAAGAAGATCATGTCTGACCCCCGGATCAAGGAGATGATGGACCCCAAGAATCCCCCCTTCGACATGAAGCGGATGTGCTACGGCGGGTTCGAGGTGATCGTCGAGATGTAGCGGAATTGGGCCGCGTCGGCCCGCCTGGGGCTTTGGAGAAGGTCGGGGACATGCAAGCGGGGTCGCCTGCGCGCAGCGAATCCCTCCGAAATCTTTGACATCCGCGGCTTTGGCGGTATATTCGAGCGTCAGACTCGGTTGAGAGGCCGAGTTTTTGATGCACAGGCAGCGAGAGGAGTCAGAGATGTTCAGGCAGGCAGGTTCGTTCGTTGTGGCGTCGGTTGTCGTCGGCGCGGGGTTTTCGAACGCGGCCGTGGCTCAGGTCATCGCGCCCGAGTTCGCCGCGCAGTATTCACTCACGGACCTCGGCTCCGCTCCGGGCGTTCCGCCGCTGTACGGCGGGCTGACGTTCAAGTTCGATGATCCGAACACGATTCTTCTCGGCGGCAACGCGAACGCTGAGCCCGGGGCGCTCTATGCGGTTCGCGTCATCCGCGACATGGACAACCACATCATCGGCTTCGACGGCAACGCGGAGTTCTTCGCCGACGCGGCGTACAACGACGGCGGCGTCGCGTATGAACCGACCTCGAACGTCCTGTTCACCTCGCGCTGGCCGGCGAATGAGATGGGGCAACTCAAGCCCGGCAGCACGACAACGGACAAGATCATCGACCTCGCGCCGCTCGGCGTGGCGCAGTCAAATGCCTCGGTCAACTTTGTTCCCGCCGGCTATCCCGGCGCGGGGCGGATGAAGATGGCCTCCTGGTCCGGGGGGCAGTGGTACGAGGCGACGATCGCGCCCGACGGACTCGGAACCTTCGACATCACGTCGATCACGCAGGTCCTGGATTCGACGCTTCCGGGCGGGCCGGAAGGGTTCACGTACGTTCCGCTGGGTTCTCCGATCTTTGGATACAACCCGACCATGATCGTGAGCGAATACGGCGCGGGCAACGTCGCGGTGTATGACATGGACGCGAACGGCGATCCGATCGTGGCTTCGCGCCGCCTGTTTATTTCGAACCTCGTCGGAGCCGAAGGCGCGGTCATTGATCCTCTGACCGGTGACTTCATTTTCTCCACGTTCGAGGGTGGCGACCGGCTGGTCCGCGTTTCGGGCTTCGCGGTTCCCGGCGCCGCCTCGGTATGTCCGATCGCGCTTGCGGGACTGGCGTTGTTCCGTCGCCGCCGCTGATCTCAGGAACCCAGCGCGACCGGCATCGGGCGCATCACATGCGTCGGCTGCAGCGCCATGTTTAAGGGGAGGCGGCGACCGTCCGGCCCCTTGGGAGGCATGTTGTCGTCGTCCACGATCCGCTGGATCGCCATGACACCCTCGATCAACTGCTCCGGGCGGGGCGGGCAGCCGGGCACATACACATCGACCGGGATGAACTGGTCGCACCCCTGTACCACGGCATAGGTGTCGAACACGCCGCCGGTCGAAGCGCACGCGCCCATCGAGATCACCCACTTCGGCTCGGCCATCTGCTGGTAGATGCGCTGGAGCACCGGCATCATCTTGATGCTGATCCGGCCGGCCACGATGAGCAGGTCGGACTGCCGCGGGCTGAAGCGCATGACCTCCGCGCCGAAGCGTGCCAGGTCATATCGGCTTGAAGCGGTGGCCATCAGTTCGATGCCGCAGCAGGCGGTCGCGAACGGCATGGGCCAGAGGCTGTTGCGTCGTGACCAGTTGATGACGCGCTGCAACTGAGTCGTCAGGAATCCGTCTGTGGTAATGGCGGCTTCGATGCCCATGGCGGGGGATGATAGCGGGCATTCGCCGGGTTCCAAAGGGGTGAGCGCCAACGCGGGGATTCCGGGCGATTGCCGCCCGGATGGTGCGGTCAGAGCGCGGCGATCATGCCCTCGGGTTTTGATTGACCCGTTCGAGCAGCGCGGAAGCCATGTCCTTGGCCATCGCGGCCGCCTTCATGTCCCCTTCCCCGTGGCGATTCGCGATCGCCGCCGCCACCAGCATGCACAACTGGCGGGACAGGGCGTCGGGGTCCGGCGCGCCGCCCGCGCGCGCCAGCCGCTCAAACAGGGCGCGGACGTTTTCGCCGTGCGCGCTCGCCGCGACGTGGACGGGGTCGTTCAGATTCGGGAACTGGACGGCGGCGTTGATGAAAAGACACCCGCGAAAATCGGCGTCGCTGAACCAGTCATCCAGGACGTCAAACACGGAGAGGATCTGGTCGAAAGGCCCGCCGCCGCGCCGCGCGAGTTCCGCGTCGAGTGCACGCATGTCTCGCTCATCACGATCACGGAGGACGGCGACGATGAGATCGTCCTTGCTCTCGAAATGGTTATAGAAGGTGGTCTTGGTGACGCCGACCTCGGCGATGATCTGATCGATGCCGATGGCATGAAAGCCCTGCTCGTAGAAGAGCATGGCCGAAGCATCGATCAGCCGCTCGCGCGTCGGCTGCCGCGGCGGCGACGCGACGGACCAGATGGATCGACCCATGGCTTCCTCCTTCGATGACTGCGCGGCCGGTTTCGGCCAAGCAGCGGGGGGTTGACTGGTAGTACACCCGAAGTGGACCCCGAGTCAAGGGCTTTACCTCAGATCTGATCGTAGGTTTCTCCAGCGTGATCCGCACGACCAAGGAGAAAACATGCCGTCCTCTCGATCCATGATCCGAACCCGCTCAAGCGCCGATTCTCGCCGCGCCCGGCGCGCTTATTCCATCGCCGGTGCGTGCCGACTGTTGCGGGCGCGGTCGGGCCTCCGGGTGTGCCTGGTGCTGTCTGACTGGGAGACGGTGGACCTGGCGCGGGCACAGGCCGCGGCGTTGGGGCTTGATGACCGCCTCTCGATCCATCACGCCCTGGCGCTTTCCGCGGATGTCACCAACTGAGAAATCATCCGGCAAGCGTTGCCGGATCCAAGGAGCCTTACGATGACCACACTGCCAACCGATCTCACCCACCGCCGGCGTCGAATGTGCGCCGCGACCGAAGCCATGCCGCTTGAACGTGACTCTGCTTTCCTTCTCCGCAACATGTGGATCGACGCCGCGCCCGGCGCGCCGATTGAAGCGTCCGTCGCGTCGCGCGTCGGCTGGCTTCTCTACGGCGTGGTGTGCTACGCCGTCTTCTTCATCACGTTTCTCTACGCGGCCGGGTTCGTGGGCGGCTTCCTGACCCCAACTTCGCTCGACTCGCCGCGGGCGGGCGGCCTCCTGGCCGCGATCACGATTGATGCCGCGCTCCTCCTGCTCTTTGCGGTGCAGCACAGCGTGATGGCGCGTCCGTGGTTCAAGAGGTGGTGGACGAGCTTTGTCCCCGTTGCCGCCGAGCGGAGCACCTATGTCCTGT
>JAEUIV010000198.1 GCA_016795005.1 Phycisphaerae bacterium | reverse complement strand
GGTTCGAGGCGGGTCTGTGCCCCGATCCTGGCGCGGTGGACCTGTTGTGACGGGGCGCGACGCGACCCAATGCGTGCGGAAGAGCCGGGCGGGGCGGCGCAGGGGCGAATTCCGTTGAGAAAGGTGTTGAAATGGGCGTTTGTTCCCGTATTCTTCGTGTGCGGACGATGGATCGGCCGATCGTCTCATCCTTCCCTCGTGGGCCGGGGGGATGAGACGGGATGACCGCGGCGCATGGAGGCGCCCCACGGCTGGAAGGACTCCGCATGAGCCAGGCATCGACACCGACCCCGACTTCCCAGGGGTATTCCCCGCCGAGCGTGACCCAGTTCAGCGTTTTTCTGGACAACAAGGTCGGGAAGCTGCTGGAGCTCCTGAAGTTGTTCGATGATGCATCGGGTTGCCAGGTGTGCGCGTTCACGGTGCAGGAGGCGAGTGATTACGCGGTCATCCGGATCCTGACGAACAACGCTTCGGCGGCGAAGGACTTGCTGAAGAGCCAGCGGCATCCGCACTCGGAGCGGCAGTTGCTTGTGGTGGAGGTGCCGGACGAGCACACGATCACGCGGCTGTGCCTGTTCCTGCTGGGGGCGGAGATCAGCATTCACTTTGCGTACCCGTTGATCTTCGGGCCTGGGGGCCATCCGACGATCGCGCTGGCGGTGGATGACCTGACTCTCGCGGGGCAGATCCTCAGGAAGAAGGACTTCCGCCTGCTGGGCGAGCAGGACCTGCCCCGGGTGTGATCGGATGGCGGCTTACACTCGTGCGATGAGAGTTGTCGAGGACGCGGGCGGTCTTGAATCGACGTGGGGCGGCGTGTTCGTGCCCACGATGGGGGCGCTGCACGCCGGGCATGCGGCGCTCATCGAGCGAGCGCGCGGGCTGGCGGGCGGACGGGCGGTGGTGGTGAGCGTGTTTGTCAATCCGACGCAGTTCAACGAGCGTTCGGACTTCGAGCGATACCCGAGGTCGCTCGAATCGGATGTGGCGGCGTGCGAGCGCGCGGGGGCGGACGTGGTGTTCGCGCCTTCGGTTGAGGTGATGTATCCGGCGGGAGTGAAGGTGGATTCGCCCGCGCTGCCGGCGGTTGCGACACAGCCGGGGCTGGAGGATGCGCACCGGCCGGGACACTTTGCGGGGGTGTGCCAGGTGTGCCGGCGGCTGTTTGAGCTGGTCCGTCCGTCGCGGGCGGTGTTCGGCGAGAAGGACTGGCAGCAGCTGGCGGTGGTGCGCGCGATGGTGGCGTCGCTGGGGCTGGCGCTGGAGATCGTCGGTCATCCGACGGTGCGGGAAGCGGATGGTTTGGCGATGAGTTCGCGGAACGCGCTGCTTGCGCCGAACCATCGTCGGCGGGCGGCGGCGCTGCACCGGGCGCTGACGGAGGCAGCGGAACATTCCGATGCGAACGAGGCGGAGGCGGCCGGGCGGCGGGTGCTGCTGGCGAACCGGATCGTGCCCGAGTATTTCGTCGTGCGGGATGCGGCGACTCTTGGTGATGTTCGCGCGGGCGCGGCGGCGCGTGCGCTGGTGGCGGCGCGTGTCGGCGGGGTGAGGCTGATCGACAACGAGTGCTGGCCGGGGTCAGTCGCAGTGTGAGCCGAAGTTCGTGAGGACGGCGGTGATATCGGCGAAGTTGACGATGCCGTTGACATCGGCGTCACCCGGGCCGGTGCCTGGGAGGTAGTCGAAGTTGAAGGCGGTGAGGACGGCGGTGATGTCGGCGAAATCGACGTCGCCGTCGCTGTCGGCGTCGCCCGGGCAGGCCGGGGCGATGCTCTTGAAGATGCCGGTGCCGACGCCGCCGCATTTGTTGTTGACGGAGATGTCGTACTGGCCCGAGTCGCCCGTGGTGACGGGGTCGATGGTGAGCGTATCGGTGTTTGAGCCGGTGATATTTCCGCCGTCGGTGAGCGGCTGGCTGTCGCGGTACCACTGGTAGGTGAAGGGCGGGGTGCCCGAGGCGACGACGCTCATGACGATGGGCGAGCCGGTGGTGACGTTGCCGGGGCCGAAGTCGGCCGAGTCGAGGTCAACGGGGACGCACTCCTCCATGGCGGGATTGAACGCCCAGTAGTTGATCGACTGAGTGGCGGTGGCGGCGCCGGTGGCGCCCGTGAAGCCGATGTAGAGGCAGCCGTCGGGGTCGAGGATGTTGAGGTTGTTGATGTCGAAGCCCGTGCCAAGCCCCTTGCCGTCGAGGTAGATGGTGAGCGACCCGACGGTGTATTCGATTCGCATGACGTGCATGTTGCCGTCGTTCAGATCATTGGGGAGGACGAGGTGGCTGATGGAGTAGGTGTCGCTGGATTGATTGGGGTTCGGGCCGTCGGTCTGGATGCTGATGTGATCGCAGGCGAACTCGTCTTCGAAGCAGAAGGTGTCGATCTCGATGGCGAGCGAGGAGGTGATGCCCTGGTATCCGATGCCGCTGCCGCCGTCGCCCAGCGCGTCGAGCGATTCGCTCTGCAAGACGAAGGCGATGCCGTCGGCCTGACCCTGGAGAGTGAAGCCGAACTCGGTGGTGAAGGCGTTGAAGGCGTGTGCGCGTGCGAGGCGGTACCAGGCGGCGCCGGACTGTCCCTCCGTGTTGTCGGTAAGGATGATGGATCCTGAATCCAGATAGGCGCTGCCCTTGAGGTTGAAATCGCGCGGGTTGTTGAACTGCTGGTAGACGAAGTCCGCGTTGCAGCCTGTGGGGGGTGCTTCGGCGGTGTCGGTGAAGGTCCAGGCGGTGATGGCCTGTGTGGCGACGGCGCCGCCGGTGCCGCCGGTGAAGCCGACGAGCATGCAGCCGTCGGGGTCGGCGATGGATTCGCCGTTGATATCGGTGAGGTCGACGCCCACGGTGAGGATGGGGGTGGAGTCTCCTTCGAAGAAGACGGCGAGGGTGCCCGGGACATAGACGATGCGGAGGGTGTGGACGGACCCGTCGTTCACGTCGATCGGGAGCGTGACGTGTCCGAGGGAATAGGCGTCGCCGAACTGGTTCTGGGCGGTGCCGTTGGTCTGGATGCTGAGGTGGTCGCAGTTGAACTCTTCGCCGAAGCAGAAGGTGTCGATCTCGACGGCGAGTGAACGGGTGATTCCGCCGTTGGGGCCGTTGGAGGCGTAGCCCAACCCGCTGCCGCCGTCGCCGAGGGCGTTTGGACCTTCATCCTGGATGACGAAGGCGATTCCGTCGGCGTTTCCGTCCATGTAGAAGTTGAACGTTGTGTCGAAGCCGTCGGCGAGCGAGGTGCGCGAAGCGGTGTGCCAGACGGAGCCTGCCTGGCCCGGGGCGAAGGGAGTGAGGATGATGTTTCCGCCGGTGAAGGAGGCGTTGCCGTTGAATGTGAGTCCGGGCGGTTCGACGCCGCCGAAGTCGGGCGAGTAGTTGAAGTTGGTGTCGCAGACCGCGGCGCCCGCGTCGGCGGTGTTGTTGAACGCGGCGAGGGTGGTCGCGCCGATCGCGCAGGCCAGAACAAACGAACGCTGCATGGATTCTCTCCCTTCCGATGACGTAGCCGAGGACGACGAACAGATGCTCCGGATCGGCTCCGCGTCTGGGCGGGCGACGGGTCGTTCAGTGTAGCCCCGGAATCGGGTACTGGCCAGCAAAAACAGGGGGATGAGCGCGATGGGTTCCGAAAACCCGTGTCGCATTGGCGGCATGACAAGGTGGGTAAATCGGCGGGTCCCTTCTCATGAACTCAACCGAGTTGATGATAGGTGGGCGGCCGCGCCGTCCTCATCTGGTTTCGCCCTTCGGCGGGTTGTGCCATCGGCGACCGTCGCGGGCGAGGAGTTCATCGGCGGCGTCGGGTCCCCATGATCCGGCGCGGTAGGTCTGGATGGTTTCGCGTGCCTTGCGCGAGTCGAGTACGGGCTGGACGATGCGCCACCCGGTCTCGACCTCATCGCGGTGCTTGTAGAGAGTCTGGTCGCCTCGCATGGCGTCAAGCATGAGCGGGCCGTAGGCTTCGATGGGTTCGGCGTTGAAGGCCTTGGCGTAGTCCATGTCCATCTTGACGGACTCGATCTTGAAGATCGGTCCCGGCACCTTTGCTTCGAAGCGGAGCGAGACGCCGTCTTCCGGCGAGACGTTGATGATGATGCGGTTGGCGGGTCTTCCCGCGGCGGACTCGGCGAGTTCGGGCATGAATCGGAAGAGGTTGACGGGCGGCTGCCTGAACTGGATGAGGATCTCGGTGAGCTTGCGGGCCATTTTTTTCCCGCTGCGGATGTAGAAGGGGACGCCCGCCCACCGCCAGTTGTCGAAATGGACGCGGAGCGCGGCGTAGGTCTCGGTGCGTTTGTCGGCGTTGACTCCTTCGAGTTCCTCGTAGGCCTTGCCCGCGTCCTCGTCGTCGCGGTTGCCGCTGGCGCCGTAGCGTCCGAAGACGCCGTTGAGGTGTGCTTCCTCGACGGTGATGGGCCGGGCGGCGGAGATGATCTTGATTTTTTCGCGTCGTATGGCGTGCTGGTTGTAGGCGCTGGGGACTTCCATCGCGACGAGCGCGAGGACCTGGAGGAGGTGGCTCTGGATCATGTCGCGCATGGCGCCGGCATCGTCGTAAAAGGTTCCGGCGCGTCGTCCGACGCCGACGCTCTCGGCGGCGGTGAGCTGGACGTGGTCCACGTACTGGTTGTTCCAGACCGGTTCGAAGAGCGTGTTGGCGAATCGCATGACGAGGATGTTCTGGACGAGTTCCTTGCCGAGGTAGTGGTCGATGCGGTAGATGGCCTCTTCCTCGAAGACTCGGCCGAGGCTGCGGTTGAGCGCTTCGGCGGAGGCGACATCGACACCGAACGGTTTCTCGATGACGATTCGCTGCCACGGCATGGCGGCGGGGTCGATGGCGCACCAGCGTTTGCCTTCCATCACCAGTCCGCTGGCGCCGATCTGTTCGATGATGCCGGAGTAGAGTTGCGGCGCGACGGAGAGGTAGAAGAGGATGTTGGGCTGGTCGGCGGTGGGCTTGATGGTGCCGTGGCGCCTGGCGATGTCGTTGATTCGCTGCGTCATGGCGGGGTACATGGTTGGTTCGGTGGCGCTGCCGGGCTGGTAGTGGAGTCGCTGGGCGAAGTGGTGCCAGTGGGTGTCGTTGAAGTTGGCGACGTGCTTTTGCACGTGCGGCTTGAGCCTGGCGCGCCACTCGTCATCGGTCATGGGGGTGCGCGAGACGCCCAAGACGCAGAGTCCCCTGGGGAGGCGGTCCTGGTGATCGAGTTCCATCAGCGCGGGGATGAGTTTGCGCTGGGTGAGATCGCCCGAGGCGCCGAAGATGACAAGGACGCAGGGGTCGGGTTCGTGGGGTTGGGTCATGGGAGGCTCGGCGGAAGGGCGGACGGTGGAGCGCGTGGCGCGCAGTGACCGCCGGCTTCATTATCGGCTATTCCGGGTGGAGACTCTGTTCTGGCCGGCGGCGGTCGCCTCGCGCTCTAAATCGGGATGTCGTCGATGTTTTCGTCGGCCCAGGGTGGGGTTTCGGTGTCGTCCCGTTCCGGCCCGCCGCCGTCGCGGTGATCGGCGATGGGGCCGGACTTGGCGCCCGGGGCGAAGGGGATCGGCGCCGCCCGTTCGGTGGTGGATCGCTGGGTTGGTTCGGCGGGTCGCGTGGTGACTTGCGGGGGGTGGTAGTGGCGTGCGAGGTTCTGGAAGCGCGTGGTGCTGGCGTTCCAGCGGAGTTCGACGGTGCCGGTGGGGCCGTTGCGCTGCTTCGCGATGATGACCTCGGCGATGCCCACCTTGTCCGGGTTTTCCTCGGCCCAGGTGGGGCTTTGCAGGTGGTAGTACTCCTCGCGGTGGAGGAGCATGATGACGTCGGCGTCTTGCTCAAGCGAGCCGGACTCGCGGAGATCGGCCATGCGGGGACGGTTGCCTTCGCGCTGCTCGGCCTGGCGGTTCAGCTGGGCGAGACAGATGATGGGGATGTTCAGTTCTCGTGCGAGGGCCTTCATGCCCCGTGAGATCGTGCTGACCTCCGCCTGGCGTGATTCCTTCGCGGCGTTGGGGGCGCTCATCAACTGGAGGTAGTCGACGATGATGCAGCGGACCTGGTGCTGGGCGACCATTCGGCGGGCCTTGGCGCGGGTCATCATGACGGTGAGGCCCGGCGTGTCGTCGATGAAGATCGGCGCCTCGGAGAGTTTGCCGCAGGAATGGGCGAGTTGCCTGAAGTCGTCCTGGCTCAGGATGTTGCGGCGCATCTTGTGCGAATCGACGCCCGAGTGGGCGCTGAGGAGTCGTTGGACGATGGCCTGCTTGCTCATTTCCATGGAGAAGAAGCCGATGGGGGTGGCGGGGCCTTTCTCGTTGTGCGGCGATCCGCCGAAGGCGATCTGCTCGGCGAGGTTGAGCGCGAAGGCGGTTTTTCCCATCGACGGGCGTGCGGCGACGATGATCATCTCGCCCTTCTGGAGGCCGCTGGTCATCTCGTCGAGGTCGTAGAAGCCCGTGGCGAGTCCGGTGATGGTCTGGCCCGAGCGATGCAGCGCGTCGAGCATGTCGAGGGCCTGCTCGAGGAGCTCTTCGAGTTTTTCGGAGTCGATGCCGATGGACTGCTCGGCGATCTGGAAGATCAACTGCTCGGCCTTGTCGAGGATCTCGCGGGCGCCGCCTTCGGTTGCGTCGGCGGAGTGGTAGGCGTCGTAGAGCATCTGCCCCGCGGCGTCGATGAGCCGGCGGAGTTGGGCCTTGTCGCGGACGATTCGGGCGTAGTGCGGCGCGTTGACGGCGGAGGGGACGCTCTCGGCGAGTTGCAGGAGGTAATCCTGGCCGCCGACTTCGTCGAGGACCTGCCTGTCGCGGAGGGCTTCCATGAGTTGGACGAGGTCGCCGGAGCGGTGGACGTCGTAGTTTTTGACGAGGCAGTCAAAGATCGCGGCGTGAGAGGCGGAGAAGAGGTAGTCGCCGCTGGGGACGATGCCGATGACCTCTCCCACGACCTTGTGGTCGAGGATCATCGAGCCGAGGAGTGACATCTCGGCTTCGAGGGAGTGCGGCGGGAGGCGGTCGAAGAGTTTCTGGAGGCCTCTTGTGGCGGCGGCGGCGGAGGGTCGCTGGGACCGTGGCGGGGCCTGTCCGCCGGGGGTCTGGCCCGCGTAGCGCGAGAAATCGAAGGCGCCTTGGGGGGCGGTGGTCATGCGTGAAGAGGGTAGTCAGGCGGGAGGAGCGCCACGTTTTTCAGGGATTGTCCACAGCGATCGTGCGGCCGGGCGGCGCGTCGGTGACGGAGGCCTGGAGTTCGCGGAACCCACCCGGCGGACCGGCGTATGGCCGATCGTGGGATGGAGCAATCCCTGCGATACTGGCGTTTGTCGTGAAGTATGTCATCGTCATCCCGGATGGGGCCGCGGATCGGCCGATCAGCCACCTGAACGGGCTGACGCCGCTGGAAGCGGCGCGAGCGCCGAACCTTTCGAGATTAGCGGCGATGGGACAGCAAGGGACGGTGCGGACCACGCCGCCGGGGTTCACGGCGGGGACCGATGTGTGCTGCCTGTCGCTGCTGGGGTACGACCCGGCGAAGTACCACACCGGTCGCGCGCCGCTCGAGGCGGCGGCGCTGGGGATCGCGCCCGGCTTGCAAGACTGGGTCTTCCGCGTGAATCTCGTGACGACGACGGAGGACTCCGGTCCCGGGCAGGATGACGGGATGATGCTTGATCATTCGGCGGGGCAGATCACCGATGGAGAGGCCCGGGCGCTGATCGCTTCGCTCGTCGAGTATTGGGGCCGGACGGAGCCGGACCTTGCGCAGCAGTTCTCGCTGCACGCGGGGGTCTCGTATCGGAACATCCTGATCGACAAGAGCCAGCGCGACTACCGGGGTTCCATCGGCGGGAAGGATCGTCTGACGACGTATCCGCCCCACGAGATCCCGAGGAAGGCGTGGAGGAAGTTTCTTCCCCGCGGCGAACATTCGGACGTGCTGAAGCGATTGATGGAGCGGAGCCGGGAGTGCTTTTCGCGGCATGAGGTGAACGCGGCTCGGCGCGAAGCGGGTCTGAGGGTGGCGAGCATGGCGTGGGTCTGGGGCCAGGGGACGAGGCCGGCGCTGCCGATGTTTGCGGAGCGGTTCGGGGTTCGCGGGTGCGTCACAACGGCGGTTGACCTGATGGCGGGGATCGTGGCGTACGCGGGATTGGACCGGATCGCCGCGCCGGGGCTGACGAGTTATGACGACAACGATTACGCGGCGCAGGGCCGGTACTCGATCGCCGGTCTGGAGCGGTACGACCTGGTGGTGGTGCACGTGAAATCGCCCGATGAAGCGTCGCACCAGGGCGATTTTGAGGGCAAGATCGCGGCGATCGAGTCGATCGATGCGCACGTGATCGGTCCGATGCTGGCGGAGTTGCAGGGCCGGTACGGCGTGCCGGGGCCTGGCTGGCGGATGCTGGTTGCGCCGGATCATTACACGTTGTGCGAGACGATGAAGCATGACGCGACGCCGCCGCCGTTTGTCATCGCGGGGACGGGTGTGAAGGCGATGGGGCGAGCGGGGATGACCGAGGCGCACGCGGAGGCGGCGGGGCTGCACGTTGAGCCTGGGGAGTCGTTGATGGAATATTTTCTGTTCGGGGGGATGAAGCGGGACGGCGCGGCGGCGTGATCCCCGGTTCCTCGACGCGGGGTGTCGGAGCCTGGAGGGGAGGGAGGCGAAAGAATCGCTCTTTTTTTCGGCCGGGCGCGGGCCGGCGTGCTCATCGTGGTGTAGTTTTGACTGTTCGGTGGTGGAAGGAGATCGGCCGATGAAAGCGGTTCGTGGGATGTCGTTCGCGGCGGCGGGAGCGGCGGCGCTTTCGGTGTGGGCGGGGTTCGCGTCGGGTCAATGCGTGTTTTCCGAGGTGACGCGGGTTGGTGCGTTCGATGGGTCATCGAGCGACCGCTTCGGTTCATCCGTGGCGGTCGGGTCCGATCGGTTCGTGATCGGCGCGCCGGATGATTTTGAGAATCTCGTGGGCCGAGGGACGGCGCACGTGTTTCGTCGATTGGGGGGTGTGTGGTGCCTGGAGGCGAAGTTGTTCCCGCAGGAAGCCGCGGCGGCGAAGTTTTTCGGCCGATCGGTGGGGATCAGTGGTTCGCGCGTGGTGGTCGGCGCGCCCGAGGACAATCATGCGGGGACGCAATCGGGGGCGGCGTTTGTATTCGCCTTTGACGGGGTGAAGTGGTCTCAGCAGGCGAAACTGACGGCGAGCGACGCCGCGGCGCAGGATTTCTTCGGGTCGTCGGTGTCGATTGATGGGAACGTTGTCATCGTCGGCGCGCCGATCAAGGGCGGATTCATCGGGGCGGCGTACCTGTACCGATGGAACGGCGCGTCGTGGGTTTCGGAGGGGAAGATCTCGGCGAGCGACGGGGCGCTGGGTCATCAGTTCGGCACGTCGGTGTCGGTGCTCGGTGGCCGGGCGGTGGTCGGGTCGGTCAACGCGCGGGTGGGCGGCGTGGCGACCGGCGCGGCGTATGTGTACGAGGTGAGCGGCGCGGTCTGGGGGCAGACAAGCAAGCTGTTCGCGTCGGATGGTGGCGCGGGCGATCACTTCGGCGCGGCGGTCTCGCTGGGAGCCAACCGGGTGCTCATCGGCGCGCCCGAGGATGATGACCGGGGAAGCGACGCGGGGGCGGCGTATGTTTTCGATTATTCGGGATCGTGGTCGCAGACAGTGAAACTGACATCGGCGGCCGGCGCGGCGGACGATCGGCTCGGCGCGTCGGTGGCGGTGAGCGGCGGGGTCGCGGTGTGCGGGGCGCGGAACGACGACGGGGCGGGGGGTTCAAACGCCGGGTCGGCGGCGGTCTTCCGGCTGGAGATGGGGTCCTGGGTCGAGCGTACGGGGCTGATGGCGTCGGACGGCGCGGCGGAGGACGGACTCGGAACATCGGTCGGGTTGGGCGGCGGGGTCGTGGTGCTCGGCGCGCCCGGCGATGATGATGCGGGTGGGAACGCGGGTTCGGCGTATGTGTTCGACGAGCCGGGGGTGGTGGTGGATGAAGTTCCGCTGGGCCAGACGGTGATGCGTGGTCAGCCGGCGCATTTTGTGGTTCGTGCATCGGCGGCGGGGACGGCGACCTACCTTTGGCGTCGTGGCGGGATGATGGTCGCGGATGGGATTGCGCCGGGGGGCGGGATGATCAGCGGAAGTTCGACCTCGTGCCTTCGGTTGAGCGCGGCGGGCGACGCGGACGCGGGGAGTTACGAGTGCGTGGTGACGGATCGGTGTGTTTCGGTCACGACGGCGGCCGCGGCGTTGGCGGTCGTCGGGGCGCCGTGCGCGGGCGATGCGAACCAGGATGGGCAGGTGAACTTCGCGGACATCACGCAGGTGCTGACGTCGTTCAACCTTTCGTGTCCATGAGCATGAATCAGCCGGAGATATCGAGACGGTGGCGGTTGGCCGGGGCGGGGTTCGAGCGGCCGCCCTTGGTGTAGTAGCCCTGCGAGGAGCGGTCGTCGTGGGATTCCTCGTCGGCGTTGCCCTTGACGGAGCGGATGGGGAGGGCCTGATCGACGGCGGAAGCGGAGGTGATCTCGGCCTCGTCGTCCTGGCGCGCGGCGGATGGCGGTTGGGCGGCGCGTCGCCTTTCGCGCGCGCGGTCGGCCTGCTTCGCGGGCGTTTCGGCGCCGGTGAGCGCGGGGGGGATGATGTTGCCGACGAAGGGCATGGAGAGTCCTTCGGATGGATGCTCTGGTTGGCTTCAGAGGGAGTTCCGGGGTCCGAGAATCGTGCCTTTTGGCCGCATGTTCATGGCGGGATGGATGGTTCGGGTGATCGTGTAGAGTGCGTTTCCTATGCGTTACGCGGTGATCATGGCGGGCGGTGCGGGGACACGGCTGTGGCCTGTGAGCCGATCGGATCGGCCGAAGCAGCTCGTGCCGCTGGTCCGGCGGAACGGCCGCTCGATGTCGCTGCTCGAGATCGCGGCGGAGCGGCTTGAAGGGCTGGTTGACGCGAGGCATCGGTACATCTGCACGAACGAGTCGTACCGCCCGATGATCCGTTCGGTGTTGCCACGGTTTACGGATGACCTGATCCTCGGTGAGCCGGTGGGGCGCGACACGGTGAACGCGGTGGGATTCGCGGCGGCGGTCATTCACAAGCGCGACCCCGACGCGGTGTTCGCGGTGCTGACGGCGGATCACCTGATCGAGCCGGCGGACCTGTTCCGTGATCGGATGGAGATGGGCTTTGAGTTGGTGGAGCAGGACGCTTCTCGGCTGGTGACGTTTTCGATCCAGCCGACGTACCCGGCGACGGGGTTCGGGTATGTGGAGCGCGGAGCGACGCTGCCGAACGCTCGCGGACTGGGATTCAAGGTGGAAAGGTTTGTCGAGAAGCCATCGCTCGAGAAGGCGCAGGCGTACCTGGAATCCGGGTCGTTCGGGTGGAACAGCGGCATGTTTGTTTGGAAGGCGGGGACGATCCTGGATTGCCTGCGGCGGTACAAGCCCGAGTCGTACCAGGGGCTGATGAAGATCCAGTCGGCGTGGGGGACTCCCGAGCAGAAGCGGGTGCTGGACGAGGTGTACCCGACGCTGCCGAAGATCAGCGTGGACTACGCGATCATGGAGCCGGCGTCGCGCGAGCAGGCGCGCGCGTCGGACGGGGTGAAGGTGTGCACGGTGCTGATGGACCTGACGTGGCTCGACGTGGGGAGTTGGCCGAGTTTCGGGCAGACGCTGACTCCCGATGGGGACGGCAACGCGGTGTCGGGGAACGGCCGGGTGATGAAGTGCAAGGACACGCTGGTGGTCAACTCGGACGATCGTCATCACGTGGCGGTGCTCGGGTGCGATGGCCTGATCGTGGTTCACACGGAGGATGCGACGCTGGTCATGCCCGCGAGCCAGTCGGAGGAGATCAAGTCGTTGCATGCCTCGCTGCCCGAGAAGTTGAAGTGATGGGGTGAAGGGTGACGCGAGCCGGACGCTTGCTCCTGGTGGTTGCGGCGCCGAAGGAAGCGGCGGCGATCCTGCGCGGAGTTGGGGCGGTGGATGTCCCGACTTCGATTGACTGGCGTGGGCGGTCGATCGGCGCGAGACTGGATCTGGTGGTGACCGGGGTTGGAAAGGCGAACGCGGCGGCGGGGACCGCGCTCGCGCTGGACACGTCGCGCCATGTGGGCGTGGTCAGCATCGGGGTGTCGGGCGCGCTGCCGGGGAGCGGCCTGGCGGTCGGCGACGTGGTTGAAGCGGATCGTTGCATGTACGGCGACGAGGGTTCGGCGAATCCGGGCGGGTTCCTGACGATCGCGGAGATGGGGTTCGGGCCGCTCTCGGACTTGTGCGGCGGGGGGAACGGAATGGACGGGATGTCGCTGGTTGCCTCGGCGGTTCCCTGGAGCGAGCGCACCGGACTTCGCCCGTTGCGGGTGAGGCGCGGGGGGCTGGCGACGGTCTCGACGTGCTCCGGCAACGATGCGCTGGCGCACGAAGTGGAGCGCCGCACGGGCGCGCTGGCGGAGGACATGGAGAGCGCGGCGGTCGGGTTCACGGCGGCGCGCGTGGCACCGGGGGTGGCGTTTTGCGCGGTGCGGGCGATCAGCAACACGACCGGCGATCGGCTGGAGCAGACGTGGGACTTGGCGCTCGCGCTGGATCGGCTGGCGCTGGTGGCGTCGCGGCTGTCCTAGCCGGAGTTATCGGGAGCGGGGTGGGGCGAGCCGATGGCGACGGCTGAGTCCGTAAACCGGCGGTGTCCCGCTGAGCGTCAAGATTTGTCCCGGATGATGCGGTTCCTTGGTGGGTGCATGAACGTGTGGGCGGGGACGTCCGATGCGGAGTGTGTCGGGCCGCGCGCTCAGTCGGCGGTTCCATGGAGGATTCGCGCGCATGTTCTTCTCCTCGCTCAAGCAGCCGTTGCCGCCGATCGCGGTGGACTTCGGCGTTTCGCGGCTGAAGGTTCTGCAGTTGTCGCATGGTCCGGACGGGGGCGGGCCCCAACTGTTGGGGGCGGCGATGCGGGCGACTCCGCCGGAGCTGATGAGTCAGCCCGGCGCGCGGCTTGAGTTCCAGGCGGCGGCGCTGGGCGAGTTGGTGAAGTCCGGCGCGTTCAAGGGGAAGCGTGCGGTGTGCTCGGTCTCGGCGGCGCACACAGTGGTGCAGCACCTGCAGGTCACGAAGACGGACGGAAAGCCGATCGACGCCCAGGTTCACGATGAGTTGGGGAAGATCACCGGGCGTGACGCGTCGCAGTTCATCCTGCGGCACACGGAGGTGTGCGAGGTGAACCGGGGGGGTGTCAAGCGCACCGAGGTGATCTGCCTGGCGATGCCCCGGGACGTGGTGATGGCGCACATGAAGGCGTTGCGGCATGCCCGGCTGGAGGCGGTGGGGATTCACGCCGAGCACACGGCACTGGTGAAGAGCCTGGCGAGGCTGTCGGGCGCGGGCGAGGGTGCCGAAGCCGCGCAGATGCTGATTGATGTGGGAGGCGGCGTGACGAAGGTCGCGGTGTCATCCAAGGGGGCGCTGCGCCTCGCGAAGGTTCTTTCGATCGGTGGTCGGGATCTCTTCCGATCCGAGGCGAAAGCGGCGGCGCCCGCGAACTCGAAGCTGGCGCTCCGGGCGCAACTGGAGGCGTTGGAGAGTGACGACGGGTCCGGTGTGGCGGTGCTCGAGAAGCCGGCGGTTGCGACGCTGGACACGGTTGCCGCGGACAGCCTCGCGGAGGAAGTGCAGCAGTGCATGCGCTACTACCACGCGCTGGCGCCGGATCGGAAGATCGAGCGTGTGATCTTTGCCGGGGGCGAATCGTCGCGTCCCGAGTTGTGCAAGCGGCTGGCGCGCGGGCTGGGCGTGCCGGCGCAGGTGGCGGACGTGCTTGTCACGGTGCCCAGTGGTCCGGGCATGAAACTGGACGGCGTGGCGCTGGAGGATTCGACCCCGGAGTGGGCGGTGGCCCTCGGGTTGTGCATGCTCCCAACGGAGGCTTGAACCGATGCAACTGCCGAACTTTTTGTCGCAACAGAGCTCGTCCGGCGGCGGACGATCGTTCCTGCCTGAAGACTACCTGCGGCGGCGCGCGGAGCGTCGGACGAACGTGGTGGCGCTGTCGCTGTTCAGCGTGGTGACGGTGATGGTCGTGGGCGCGTTCCTGGTAACGAACCGGCAGTGGCACGACGTGAAGCGCTACCAGGAAGCGATCAATGTCCGGTACGCGCAGGCGGCGAAGGACATCGAGCAGTTGAAGGTGCTGGAGGAGCAGAAGCGCGCGCTGCTGCAGAAGGCCGAGTTGACGACGGCGCTGATCGAGCGAGTGCCCAAGACGGTGCTGCTTGCCGAGTTGACGAACCGGATGCCCACGGACGTGACGCTGCTCGAACTTGAGTTGAAGAGCACACGGATCAAGGACGCGCCGAAGGTCGAGGTGAAGAAAGAGGTGAAGGGGAAGAAGCCGACGCCGGGGAAGGCGGCGCGGACGGCCAAGGGCGACGATCAGGAAGTCAAGGCGGTGGTGACGCCTCCGCGGTTCATCTCGAAGCTCGCGATCACGGGGGTGACCGGGAGCCACAACAGCGTCGCGGAGTATGTGACGGCGCTTCAGGCGTGTGCGCTCATCACTTCGGTGGAGTTGAAGTTCAGCGAGAAGGCGGTGATCGAGGAGCAGGAGATGAACCGCTTCCGCATCGAGGCGGAGTTGAAGCCCGAGGCCGACACGCGGCGGATGCAGCCCCTGGCGATGCCTCGGAACCAGGGAGATGCGTTCAACATGAAGTCGAAGTCCACGACGCCTGATCCGACGGTGTCGGCGCCGGTCGGCGCGGAAGGGAGCGAGCCATGAGCATCGGATTCCGCGAGCTGCTGTTCCTGATCGTGCTGATCGCGATGCCCGTCTCGTCGTACTGGTTCGTGTTCCGGCCTCAGAACACGGACATCGAGGCGGCGCGGAAGGAGATCGAGCACAAGGAGCAGATGCTCGAGAAGCTGGCGAAGGCGACCGCGCGGAACGACGACCTGAAGAAGATCAACGAGGAGATCGCGGCGGGGATCTCCACGGTCGAGTCGCGGCTCCCCGACAACAAGGAGGTCGATGTGATTCTCGGGCAGGTGTCCACGGTGGCGCGGTCGAGCCGGCTGGCGCTGCCGAAGGTTCGCAGCGCAAATCCGGTCCCCTCGGCGAAGTACATGGAGCAGCCCCTGGAGATGCTGGTGACGGGCGACTTCGACGATTTCTACCGATTCCTGACGAAAGTCGAGGAACTGGATCGCATCACGCGCGTTCCCGACATGAAGATCAAGAAGATTAACGACGTGGACGGCGCGATTGAGGCGACGTTCACACTGAGCATCTACTTCGAGCCTGCGGCCGCGGCGACTGCCAACGCCGGGACGGGGGGTGAACGATGAGCCTGCGGATTCCAGATCCGAACTCGATGCCGTCGGACGATGGGAAGTCGGCCGTCGACGTTTCGATGTTGAACCCCTTTGCCTCGGGGCCGGGCGGCTTCCTTGCGCCTGAGGAACTGGAGAGCAAGCCCAACCGATTCGGCGGAGCGGTTGTGCTGTTGCTCGTTGCGGTGACGGCGGGCGGCGTGCTGTTCGGGATGCGCCGGTTGGGGATGGGGCCGAAGCTCTCGCTGGCGGAGATCAAGATTGATTACCCGCTGGACAGCGACCCGCTGACCGCCTCGGGCGATCATGAGCGGATCCTTTCGGACCTTCAGTCGAACGGGAACGTGCACCGGATCCCGCTGGAGATGGTGCAGACCAATCCCTTCGCGTGGCGTTCGCTGATCCAGAAGGAGACGCCCGCGGCGAAGGAGCAGAACGCCGAGGAGTTGACTCGTCGTCAGGAGGAGGAGCGGAAGCAGAAGATCCGCGGCGCGGCGGGCACGCTCGTGGTGAACAGCCTGCTTGGCGGGCAGGTGCCGATGGCGCGGATCGACGGGCAGTTGGTGCGCGTCGGCGATCGAGTGGGCGAGTTCTTTACGGTCCGTTCGATCTCCGGGCGCGTGGTGGAGTTGGAGTGCGAGGGCGAGGTGTTCTCGCTGACGATGGGCGAACCCGAAGAGGGGTCGCCCGGGCGAAAGGGCGGCGGTCGGCCGCGGCGCTGATGGCTTTGGTTCCCGGATTCTCACCATGGGCAAACTGCACCTTGACGGCCTTTTGAGTGACCTCGGCCTGGGCAAGGGGGGCAAGCGCACCCCGTCTCCCGGCGAGACGCCGCCTTCGCCGAGTGCGACTCCTCCGTCACGCGGGTTGATCTCGATCGACGTTGACTCCGCGGAGCCGCGGGATGAGTCGCGGGCGATGGATGGCTCGCTCGAGACGCCGGCGCGCGAGAACGATGTCGTCCCGACCCGCGACCCGGGCGCTGCGGCGGCGCCGATATCTGAACCGGAGGAGGCGCCGGAGCAGCCGAGGGACTTCAAGACTCTTGCGCTCGAGTCGGGGCTGGTGAACGCGAAGCAGTTCACGGCGGCGGAGACGATCGTGCGGCAGTCGCCCGGTACTCGTCTGCTGGACGTGCTGCTGGAGCAGGGGGCCGACGAGTGCAAGCTGTTCGAGGCGATGGCGCGTTCGCTCGGAATGGAGTTTCGTCGGCTGGCCGAGTCCGGGGCGGAGCCGCAGTTTGATGACACGCTCACGCAGCGCCTGACGCCCGAGTTCTGCACGCAGAACCAGGTGCTGCCGTTGTCGATGGAATCCGGGCGCATTGTTCTCGGGACGGCGCGGCCGGATGATGTTTTCCTGCTGGACGAGGTTCGGCTGAAGCTCGGATCAAGGCCGGTCAAGGCGGTCGTCGTCAGCCCTTCGGACCTTGCGCGGGTGCTGGCGCCCCTGACCTCGACGGCGGAGCAGCAGGTCGATGTT
>JAEUIV010000171.1 GCA_016795005.1 Phycisphaerae bacterium | reverse complement strand
CGCGCGTAGAAGTTCACCGCCGCCACGCGCGCCTCCATCCACAGCCGCGTCAGCCCGCGCGCACGCGATTCCGCCTCGAACCGTGCCAAAAGCATCTGGCCCGCCCCCTTCCCACGGAACGGCCCGTCCACCGCGCAGTACCGAAGTTGCGACGAAGGCCCCGCCGGATGATCCGGCTGAAAATCAAGCCTCCCGCACGCCGCCACCACATCGCCCTCCACGATCATCCCGTGCATCACCTCGCCCCGGTCCCGGGGTTCATCCAGTGCGCTCGTGTTCACCGACCGCGGCAGGCCGAACGGCTCGTACAGGTTCCGATACCGGCAATCGAGGTACGCACGCCACCACTCATCCGTCGTCGGCGATTCAAAACGCATCGGGTCGCAGCCCTCCCGAACCGGAATCGAGCCTGGCGATGTTGATCGCCGCGCTCTCCCAGTCCATCCGCGGCGGCTGCCCCCACATCGTGAGGCACTCCAGCCGCGTGATCTGCCATTGATCACCCGCCCCGCGACGCCACGTGAACTCCCACGTGCTCGGGATCATCTGGTTCCCGATATATCCCGCCGTCACTCGCACCGTCGATTGCGTCCGGCCGATCCCGTCTCCGTCGAGAACGCTCCCGCGCGATCGCTCCGACCACTCCTTCGCCCGGAACATCGCGAAGTTGCGGATCGACGCCACCAGTTCCGCCTTCCCGAGCCGGCGATACGCCTCCCCGGCCGACGCGACCACCAGCGAATCCGAAAGATGCGCCGCCGCCCAGTCTCCATCCGCCAAGAACACGCGGCGGACAAACTCGGACGTCAGCGCCCGGAGCCGCTCGCGCGGCGTCTCGATCAACATCCCAAGCGCCAACACGCCCACCCCGACCAGCATCAACACCGAGCCGACCAGCGCCCCGCGCTTCATCTCACCCCGGCGGTGCAGCGCCACCATCACCGCGATCCCCGCGACCACACACGCCGCCGACAACGGCAACGGCTGCTCGAGCACCCATCGATCAAAGGGGGGCGAGGGCGGTAGTTCGGAAAGCGCAAGCATCGGGGGAGTCACCTCACCGGTTTCGCCGAGGCACACGGCACGCGCCGCCCACTCTCCGCTCTCGGATCGTCCGTGTCCAATCTCAACCATTCTTGGACGCACCCCCCCTCCACGTCCGATAGAGGCGCAGGCCCCGCGCTGCCGGGCGGCGCGATCGGTTCGCGCTGAGTTCGGGTGCCGGCATCCGCGCCGTGACCCATCCGCCATGACGATCCTCGCGTCACAACCCGCCGCCCCCGTCGAGCCGAGGACCAGCATCCTCGAAGCGAATCTCGCGGCGCTCGCCCGCCGCTCACCCCGCGTCGCCGAGGCGGTGCGCCGGGCCGCGCCACGCGAGGGGCTTCGCTGGACCACGACGGATCACCCGGGCGCCTGGAGCGCCGAACTCGAAGGCCGCGCGCTCGCCAGCAAGCGCCGCCCCGACCAGGAAGCCGAGACGCTCGCCGCCTCGGTCGATTTCAAGAAAGTCGGCGCCGCCGTCGTCCTCGGCTTCGGCCTGGGGTATCACGTCGCCGCGCTCACGCGACGCGCCGGCGGGCACAGCGTCGTGCTCGTCTACGAGCCGGACGTGCCCCTGCTCCGCTCCGTGCTCGAACACGCCGAGATCGCCGACTGGCTCCGCGAGGGGCGCGTCCTGCTCTTCACCGATCCGCAGGACGGCGGCGCCATCACCGCTTCGCTCAGCGGCCTCGAAGCGCTCATCGGGCTGGGAGTCACCATCGTCGAGCACGCACCCAGCCGACCACGCCTCAACGGCACCGGAAAAATCTTCGCCGAAACCCTGACCCGAGTCGTCGCCGCCTGTCGAACGCAGGTCGTCACCACCATGACCCAGATGGAAGTCACCTTCCGGAACTTCCTCATGAACGCCGACCGCTACGCGGGCATGCACCGCTGCGGCGGCGTCGCCGATCTCAAAGGTATCGCCGCGGGACTCCCCGCCGTCGTCGTCTCCGCCGGACCGAGCCTCGCGCGAAACCTCGACGCGCTCGCCGACCCCGGACTGCGCGACCGCTGCGTCATCATCGCCGTCCAGACCGTGCTCAAGACCATGCTCGCGCGCGGGATCAGGCCTCACTTCGTCACCGCGCTCGACTTCCACGAGATCAGCCGACGCTTCTACGAAGGACTCACCCCCGAAGATGTACGCGGCATCACCCTCGTCGCGGAAACCAAGGCCAACGCCGCGATCCTCGAAGCCTTCCCCGGAGCGATCCGCCTCGTCGGCGCGGAAACCCTCGACATCCTTCTCGGCCCCGAACTCGCCGGACGCCACGGCCTCATCCCGCCCGGCGCCACCGTCGCCCACCTCGCCTACTACCTCGCGCGCCACCTGGGCTGCGACCCGGTCATGCTCGTCGGACAGGACCTCGCCTTCACCGACGGACAGTACTACTCCGCCGGCGCCGCGATCCACGACGTCTGGGCCACCGAACTCAATCCCTTCAACACCCTGGAAACAATGGAGTGGCAGCGCATCGTCCGCTGGCGAGGCCACCTGCACAAGGTCGAGGATCACCTGGGAAGAACCGTCTACACCGACGATCAGATGAGCACCTACCTCGCTCAGTTCGAGCGGGATTTCCTCGCCGACAAGGAGCGAGGCCTCACCACCATCGACGCCACCGAAGGGGGCGCGCGCAAGGCCCACACACGCCCGACGACGCTGAAGGACGCGCTCGCGGAGTTCACCCGCCACGACGCGCGCGTGCCGGACTTCAGCCTGGACACGCGCGCCCATCACCCCAACGACGAACGCGCGCTGCGCCGACGCTTCCGGGAGCGTCTTGAACGCATCCGCGAAGACACCCGCGCCGTCGCCTACCTCTCGCGCCAGACCGTCGATCTCCTGAAGAAAATGTCCGACGTGCGAGAGTGCGAAACGCGGCTCAACCCGCTCATCGACCGCGTCCACGAACTCCGTGACCAGGTCGAAAAGCGCCGCGAGGCGTACAACCTCGTCCACCGGCTCAACCAGGCGGGCACCTACAAGCGCCTCCGCGCCGACCGTGCCCTCGGACTCGATGAAGACCTCACGCCCACCCAGGTCCAGGCCCGGCAGATCGAACGCGACACCATGAACGTCTCCTGGTTCGCCGACGCCGCGGACGCCCTCGACCGCCTGCTCGGCGCGACCCTCGATTCGCTCGACGGCGCCCCGAAACTGACGAGCGACCCCGTCGCGGACGCGGAACAGGAACCGGAGGCCGTCCGCGCGACCGAAGGGCCGACGCGCGTCGCCGCCGTCATCCCCGTTGACTTCGAGCGATCTCCCCTCGGCACGCCGCGCGACCTTGAGAAAGCGATCGAAGGGCAGCCGATCTTTCAGCGAACGCTCACCCGCCTGGCCCGCGTGCCGGGGTTGCAAGGCGTGGTGCTGATCACCGCGGACCCGGAACGCATCAAGGCGATGATCGCCGATCTGCCCACGCCGCTCACCATCGACGTGATGCACGTGCCGATCGAGACGCTCCGCGCGTCAGCGGAGTCGATCGCCGCCTCGCGCCTCTGGGCGCCCACGTGCTGGCGCGGCGGAATCGGCGGGATGACCTGCTACGACGAGGTCTTCGATCCGTCCCTCGCCGTCGAGGCGATGAACCGCTTCAACTACCACGCCGCGCTCCTCATCGGGCCGGACTGGTGCGACATCGATCCCGAACTCTGCGGCGAGGTGATCGCCCGCCACGCCCAAAGCCCCTCCACGCTCCCGCTCACGTTCACCCAGGCGCCGCCCGGACGCGCCGGCTGCGTCATCGCCCTGGAACTCGCGCGAAAACTCGCCGAGGGACGCGAAGCCGGAGACCCCGGAGCCTCCATCGGCGCCCTCCTCGGATTCAATCCGCTCCGACCGCGCCGCGACCCGATCGCCGAGGCCTGCTGCATCCAGATCCCCGCGAACCTTCGCTCCACACACCGAAGATTCATCGCCGATCACGCCGAATCCGACGCCGCCGAAGCGCCGCCCCTCGCAAGGCCCGGCCCGACGCACCTCATCCTCGAACTCAACACCGATCGCGGCCGGCGCGACCGCTCGCCCCGCCTCTCGCTCGATCACGCAGCCGAGATCCTGACCCAGGCGTGCGCGGACCGACAGATTGTGGCGCTCACGCTCTTCGGCCGGGGCGACCCGCTCTTCCACGACGAACTCCCGGCGATCATCCGCGCCGCGCGCGCAGCCGGGATCGCCGGCGTCCATGTCCGCACCGACGCCTTCGCCGAGGAATCCGAGATCGACGCCCTCCTCGCCGCAAGGCCGGATGTCATCAGCATCGACCTCTACGCGCTCGCCGAATCCACGCACGCCGCCCTCACCGGCACCGCCCACTTCCCCCGGACGCTCCACAACACCCAGCGACTCCTCGACGGCCGGCGCATGCTCCGGGGACTCCCGCACCCGTGGATCGTCCCACGCATCACGCGACGCGACGCCGTCTACGACGAGATCGAGGGCTTCTACGACCGCGCCCTCTATTTCGCGCACGCGGGAGTGATCGACCCGCTCCCGCGAGCCATCGACGGCCAGCGCATCGCGCCGCTCCCGCCGCCGCGCGGCGCCGTCGAACGCGAAGCCGGCGCACGAATGTTCATCCGATGCGACGGCCTCGTCATCGCCGACGAATCCGACCCGCACGCACGACACCACCAGCCCATCGGCAACGCGCTGGTCGAGGGAGTCATCCCCGTCTGGAAGCGATTGATGGAACGCCGCCGCGACGCGCTCCGCGATCACGGCCACGCGCACCCCGACCTCCGCACCCTGCACTGAACCATGAGCGCCCTCGCACTCATCCTCGCCCGCGCCGGCAGCAAGGGACTTCCAGGCAAGAACTGGAGACCCGTCGCCGGCAGACCGTGCATCCTCTGGACCCTCGACGCCGCACGCCGCGCCAGGGACCACGGCTCGATCGACCGCATCGCCCTCTCCAGCGACGGGGACGAACTGCTCCGCATCGCGATCGAAGCCGGGATTGATGTCGTCCGACGACCCGATCAACTCGCGAGCGACACCGCAACCGTTGACGACGCCGCCCGGCACGCCGTGCGCGCGCTGGCCGACGAATCCATCCGGGAGATCGTCATCCTCTACGCCAACGTCCCCGTGCGACCGCCCATGCTCATCGAACGCGCCGTCACGATGCTCCGAGAATCCGGCGCGGATTCCGTCCAGTCGTACACGCCGGTGGGCAAGCATCATCCGTGGTGGACCGCCGTCGTGAACGAACAAGGCGAAGTCCGCCCCTGGCAGGGCGACCTCTTGAACCACGGCGTCTTCCGCCGCCAGGACCTGCCCCCCGCCCACGTGCCCGACGGCGGAGTCCTCGCCGTCACACGCCGCGCCCTCTTCCTCGAAATCCCGGGCGTCCCCCCCGGACCACACGCCTTTTTCGGAAGGGAACGAAGGGGAATCATCAACCCCGAAGGCGCCGTGATCGATATCGATTCAGACATCGACCGGCGGGTCGCCGAAGCCGTCCTGGAGCAACAATGAAGATCGGCGCGCGTGACATCGGACCGGGGCACGTCCCCTACGTCATCGCCGAGATCGGCGTGAACCACGACGGCTCCGTCGAGCGCGGCCTCGAGTTGATCGACGCCGCCGCACACGCCGGCGCCGACGCCGTGAAACTCCAGTTCTTCCGCGCCGAACTGCTCATGAGCAAGGCCTCCCGCCTCGCACGCTACCAGCGTCACGCGGGAGAGAGCGATCCCTTCGCGATGCTCAAGCGACTCGAACTCACCGCCGAGCAACTCACCCACCTCGTCTTCCGCGCCCACCAGAAGGGCGTCCACGCCATCGTCAGCGTCTTCAGCCTCGACCTCGTCCCCGAGGCGGGCGCCATGAACTGGGACGCCTTCAAGACCGCTTCGCCCGACATCGTTCACAAGCCGCTCCTCGACGCCCTCGCCGCCAGGGGAAAGCCCCTCATCATCAGCACCGGCGCCTCATCGCTTGAAGAGGTCGCCCGCGCCTCCGGGTGGCTCAGGAAACAGGAAGTCGCCTTCCTCCAGTGCGTCAGTTCGTACCCCACGCCGGAGGATCACGCCGCCGTCGGAGCCATCGCCGATCTGGCCAAAGCCATCAAGCGCGTCGTCGGATACAGCGACCACACCACCCGCGTCGAGACCGCCGCCGTCGCCGTCGGCGCGGGCGCGAGCATCCTCGAAAAGCACCTCACCCTCAGCCGACTCTCCCCCGGACCCGACCACGCCGCGTCGCTCGAACCGGCGGGCTTCGCCGAGTACGTCCGCCTCGCACAACTCGCCCACCGCCTCGTCGGAGACGGACGCAAACGCATCCTCGACCCCGAGCACGATGTCCGCGAAGCCTCTCGGCAGTCCATCGTCGCCGCCCGGAACATCCCGCGAGGACGGATGATCGACCCCTCCGACCTCACCGCCAAGCGCCCCGGAACAGGCCTCCCCCCCTACATGCTCAATGAAATCGCCGGCCGCGTCGCCGCACGCGACATCGAGGCGGACATGCCGATCCGAAAGGAAGACCTGCTGTGACCGCGCCGCGATCCGTCGCCGTCATCACCGGATCCCGCGCCGACTTCGGCCTCCTCGAACCCGTCATGCGCGCCGTACGTGACCATCCCGAACTCACCCTCCGCGTCGTCGCCGCCGGATCGCATCTCCTGCCCCCCGCCGAAACACTCCGCGACATCACCGCCGCGGGGTTCACCGTGGACGAAACCATCCCCATGCAGCAGGCGGGTCAGTCGGGCCGCGCCGCCGACGCCATCGCCACCGGCCGCGGCATCGAATCGTTCGCACGCGCCTTCACCGCGATCACGCCGCACTGGACCGTCGTCCTGGGCGACCGCATCGAGGCCTTCGCCGCCGCCGCCGCCGCCAGCATCGCGGGCATCGCCGTCGCACACCTCCACGGCGGGGACCGCGCCGAAGGAATCGCCGACGAGGCCATGCGCCACGCCATCACCAAGCTCGCACACCTCCACTTCCCCGCCACCGAACGCTCCGCGCAGCGACTCCTCCGCATGGGCGAGCGCCCCGAACACGTTCACGTCATCGGCTCCCCCGCGATCGACGCGCTCGACTCCATCGAACAGATGACCGACGCCGACGCGAGCGAATGGAACAACCCCGCCGCCCTCATCCTGATGCATCCCGCCGGCCTCCCGGAAACCGACGAGCGCGCCCTGCTCCGCGCCACGATGAACGCCGCTTCATCCGCCTTTCCCGCCCGCTCGATCCTCTGCATGGCCCCCAATCACGATCCCGGCCGCGCCGCGCTCCTCGATGAACTCGCCACCGCCGCGCGCCGTTTCAACTGGCCGATCGTCGAGCACCTTCCGCGGCGGCGCTTCATCGCGCTCCTCAAGCGCCTCGCCGCGCGCGAGGGCCTGATCCTCGGAAACTCCTCCGCCGGCCTCATCGAAGCCGCCGCCCTTCGACTCCCCGCCGTGAACGTCGGCCCGCGCCAGGACGGACGGGAACGTCCAGATAACGTCATCGACGCCGAAACAGGCGACGCCATCCCCGACGCCATCCGCGCGGCACGCCGGATCAATCGTTCCACCTTGACCCACCCCTACGGCGATGGACGCAGCGGCCGACACGCCGCACACCACCTCGCCTCCACCGATCCTCTGGCGCCGGCCCTGCTCCGCAAACGCTGCGCGTATTAGGGCCGATTCTGAAGCCGGCTCGCGGGCCAGCGCTCCAGCGCTGCAAAGCCCAGCCCAACCGGAACAATCAGGCCGATTCCTCCCCGCACGCCCGGCATCCGTGCCAGATCAACTCACCCGCCCCCATTCGGCACACTCCTCCGAAGTTGCCCCGGAATCAACCCGAAGATTCACAGGCCGAGGCGCTCAGCCCCGGACGACGGGAGCAACGAAATGTCCGTGAAAACAGCCGATCACTCCCAGGTGGTCTCCGCCGCCATCAACGATGTCAGCCAGATCGCCACGCTCCCGGAGATCACCCTCAAGATCGTCGAACTCGTTGAGAACCCCGCCTCCACCGCGCAGGACCTTCACAAGGTCATCTCGAACGACCCGGCCCTCTGCAGCCGAATCCTCAAGGTGGTCAACTCGTCCTTCTACGGCATGCCCGGACAGATCGGCTCCATCAACCGCGCCATCGTCCTCCTCGGCCTCAACGCCGTCAAGAACATCGCCATCTCCGCCAGCCTCGCCAAACTCTTCAAGGGCGGGCAACTCTGCCCCGCCTTCTCCGCCAAGGACCTCTGGAAGCACTCGGTAGCCACCGCCACCGCCAGCAAGGTCATCGCCGACACCGCCAGGCTCGGACTCCCGGACGAGGCCTTCCTCGCCGGACTCATCCACGACATGGGCGTCATGGTCGAGATGCAGCACGACCGATCGAAACTCATCGACGTCGTCAACCGGCTCGCCGTCGCACCCGCCGGACTCCCGCGGAACGACATGCTCGCCGCCGAACGAGAAGTCTTCGGCGCCACGCACCAGGACTTCGGAAAAGCACTCGCCGAAAAGTGGAAGTTCCCCAAGGGACTCATCA
>JAEUIV010000152.1 GCA_016795005.1 Phycisphaerae bacterium | reverse complement strand
GCTCGCGGTGTCGCGGGGGGCGGAGGCCCGTCGCGGAGCGTTCCGCGCGGCGTGGCACTGGTCGGTGGGGTATGGCGCGGTGGCGTTTGTCGCGCTCTTCATGCTTCGGTGGCTGGACCGCGTGCCCTACCTGACGGAGGCGATCCCGTATCACCGGATCAGCGGGCACCGGGCGTACGCGGATCGGATCGCCGCGGCGCTGGGGAATGAAGGCTCGTTCGTGGTCGCGGACCAGTACACGCGGGCGTCGCTGCTGGCGTATTACCTTCCGGGACGGCCGGTGGTGCGGAGCGCCACGTCGTTTCTGGGTGGACGGCGTTCGTCGTACGACTACTTCGCGGACACGTCGTTGCGCGATCCGGGCCTGATCGGCCTGGACGCGGTGCTGATCGGCGCGACGCCCGAGAGATGGTCCGCGGCGTTCCGGTTTGATTCGATCGAACCCCGGCTCCCGCCGGAGGCGAAGCGAGCGGCGGTGTACCTTGGCCGGGGCTTTGGCGGACCGACTTCACCATGATGATGAACCGACACAGACCGATCGGGATGGCACGTGTGGTGATCACGGCGGTGGTGATGGCCGCGGGGTTTGGGATCATGTGCCTCGTCGATCGTCCCGTGTTTCGGGCGCTCGACTGGCCTTGGGCGGAGCGTGAGGACTGGCATCGGATGCTGCGTGTGATGGGGTTCGTGCCGCTGTGGATCGTTGCGGGGCTGGCGGTGGGGCTGCTCACGAGGAACCGTGACGGGTTTCATCGGCGGTCTTCGCCGGCGGCGCTCGGGATGTTCGTCGCGCTGGCGCCGTTGATCGCCGGGCTGGTTGCCGAGCCTTTGAAGTTGGTGTTTCGGCGTGAGCGGCCGGATGCTTCGAACCTGCGGTACGTGTTCCGATCCTGGGACACGGAGACGTTCAGCACGTCGGGGCTGGGGCTGCCGAGCAGCCATGCGATGGTTGCGTTCGCGGGGGCGACGGCGTTGTGCATGGTGGCGCCGCGTGCGGGCCTGGTCTGGGTGCTCCTGGCGCTTGGATGCGGGTTCACGCGGGTCGCGGACCGGGCGCACTGGGCGAGCGATGTGTTCGCGGCGGCGGCGTTCGGCTTCGTCACCGCGTGGCTTCTCGGGCGGATCATGGGGGTCCGATCCGGCGGAGGCTCGGCGTGAGCCTGCTCGACCGGTACATCGCGCGGCAGTACGTGGTGAACATCCTCACGTTGCTGCTCATTGTCGCGTCGCTGATCGTCGCGGTGGACGTGGTCATCAACCTGGATCGGTTCACGGGACGGGCGGAGCAGCTGGCTCAGTCGGGTGAGGGCGGGTCGCGGGGAGCGCTGCACCGCACGCTGTTGACGGGGCTGCTGATCGCCGACCTGTGGGGGCCGAGGCTGCTTCAACTGTTCACGTACCTGAACGGCGTGGTTCTGATCGCGGCGATGGGCTTCACGTGTTCGCACCTGGTGCGTCACCGCGAGTTTGTCGCGATGCTGGCGGGCGGGATCAGCCTGCACCGTGCGGCGCGGCCGTTCCTGGTGGTGGGGGCGATGATGCTCTGCGTGCAGGCGGTGGTGCAGGAGGTGGCGCTGCCTCGTGTGGCGCACCTGCTTTCGCGCGACGCGGGTGATGCGGGGAAGCGGCGGCTGGACGCTTTCCCTCTTCATCTGACGCCGGATCGGGAGGGTCGGCTGTGGTATGCGCGGTCGTTCGATGACGATGAGCGGGCGCTGGTGGACCTCGCGGTGTGGGAGCACGATTCGGAAGGGAACCTGACGCGAACGATCGTGGCGGAGCGGGCGTCGTGGGACGGCACGGGCTGGAACCTGCGAGGGGGGTTGGCGACGCGGTCGGTCGATGGGGCGGCCGTGCAGCAGAAGCCCGAGCCGATCGGGCGGATCGAGAGCACGCTCGACCCCGACCGCATCAAGGTCCGTTCGCTGCAGGGGTTCACGGGGACGCTTTCGTGGGGCCAGATCACGGCGTTGTTGAAAACGGGGGCGGACCCGCAGACGCTGGAGCAACTTGATCGGACACGGTGGAGCCGGGTGGCGTCGCTGCTCGGCTCGTTCCTCGCGTTGTGGGGGGCGGTGTCGGTGTTCCTGGTGCGTGCGCCGAAGCCGATGCTGAAGCCGGCGCTGAAGGCCGCGCCGGTGGCGCTCGGCGGGTTCGCGGCGGCGGCGGTGGCTTCGAGCGCGTCGATCCCCGGTCTGCCCGTGTGGTTCGGTGCGTTCCTGCCCTGCGTGGTGCTGTTGTCGGTGGCGATCGCGCTCTCGACGGGTGTGGAAACCTAGGGGCTTGATGCGGGTTCGATGATGGTCCAGCCGAATCGGTTGGAGAGCGCCGTGGCCGGTCCGTCGCGCCGGAGCGTGAGGACGGCGGGTCCGGGGATCATGACAAGGATGTCCGACACGGCGATGCGCTGCTGGACGCGCATCGCCTCGTCATCGGGGATGACGAACGCGAGCACGGCGCCACGGGTGAAGACCAGTTCCACCGGCTTTGGGTTCTCGATGATGGTTTTTCCGGGGGTGGCTCCGGCGGCGGCCTGCTGGAGCCGGGTGGTGGCGCGCATCATGACTCCGAGGTCAAAGCGCGCGCCCTGGACTTCGCCGAGGCGCGCGTCCAGTTGGGTGAAGAACCAGTCGATGCGTGCGTCGTCGAGGTGGCGCGAGACGGTGTCGCCCAGCGCGGCTCGCATCGCGGCGCGGTCGTTGCGCGCGTGCGCGAGCATGAAGGCTTCGACGACGGGGACGAGGTTGGCCTTGACGGCCCAGGCGCTGCCGAGCGCGCTGAGGACGGCGGCGCCCTGGATGATCGCGGCGGTCAGCCCGACGAAGAGTCCGACGATTGCGATGGGCTTTCCGACGATCGTCCCGCCGGCGCGGTTGATTTCTCGCAAGGCCAGGGCGCTGAGCGCCGCGCCCGCGCCGCTGATGAGCGGGAGAACGAGCACGACGACGGCGGCCTTGGGTGTGGCGAGCATGGCCAGGATCGCGGCGACCAGGCACGCCGCGAGGCTTCCGACGCTGAGAAGGCTTCCCCAGAGCGCGTAGGGACTCATCCTGATCGGTGCGGGCGCCGATGAATCGGAGAGCGGGAGCATCGGGCACACCATACGCGAGCGGACGGGTCGTCTTTGGAGAGCAACGCGACGGGGCGGGGTCGGTATCGTTCGAAAGGCATGATTGATCGTTGCGTCCATCTCCGCGCGGGCCTCTTCGGGGCGTTGGCCCTGTGGTGCCTGTGGTGGTGCGCGCCGGCGATGGGCCAGGCGGTCGAGGGAGGCGCGGCGGGGGTGGTCATCGATGACGCACCGCTGGCGGCGGATGCCCGTTGGGTGCAGGGCACGCTCGGCAACGGCGTGCGTTACATGGTTCGGACGCACGATGCGGTCGACGGACGGGTGGTGCTTCGCCTGATGGTGGATGCCGGCTCGCTGCGCGAGCGCACGGACGAACTTGGCTCCTCGTTTCTCGTGACGATGCTGCTCCACGCGGCGGCGGTTGATTCCCCGGTTGGGAAGGCGGTGCTCTCGCTGGGGGAGGACCTTCCGGCGGGTGTCCGGGCGACGGTGGCGGACGCGAGCCAGGACGCGGCGCGATTCACCGTGACGCTGCCCCTTGCGAGCGAGAAGGCGTTGACGCTCGGGCTGCGGCACCTGCGGGGCATCGCGGCGGGGGCCGGGCTGGATGACGATTCCATCATGAAGCATCGGCCGATGGCGCGTTCGCAGCGTTCGGCGCTGATCACCCGGAAGGATCGGCTGCTGGCGGCGGTCATGCCGCAGATCGCGCCGGGGTCCAAGGCGTCTTCGCATCTCGCGGTGCCGAGCGACGCGGCGCTGTGCGCGCTGGAGAACGATACTCTCCGCGCGTTTCATGCGCGGCGGTTCGCGCCGGGGCGCCTGACGCTGATCGCGGCGGGTGATGCGCCGACGGAGACGCTCATCGCGTGCATCCGTCAAGAGTTCGGCTCGCTGGCGGCTCGCGCGGGCGACGCGCACGAGGAAGAGTTGCCCCCGGAGTCGGCGCGCGTGCCCGAACTGAGGGCGGCGGTCGCGGCGGACCCGGAGCAGCAGCAGGCGATCGCGGAGATCGTGGTGGTTCACGGCGAGTCGCTGCCGATTCGGAGCGGCGCGGCGTGGCGAGCGACGATGGTCGATCGGGTGGCCTCGGTCGTGCTGCAGCGTCGGCTGCTGGCGTCGATGGACCGGGCCGGCTCGCCGGTGCGCGGCGGCGGGGTGCGGATCGGCCCGGCTCCCGGCGGGTCGGTGGTCGCGGTGGCGAGCGTGATGGGCGATCCGGCGGACTGGCGTCGGCTGGTGTCCGAGGTCGCGTTGGGGGTCTCCCGATCATGCACCGAGTCGGCGCCGCGGTCCGAGGTGGACGCGGCGCGGCAGGCGGTCCTGCGCGGGCTTGCGGATGCGGCGGCGGCGGAGGGAAGCGACGACCCGGCGGGACTGGTGGAGGCCGCGTCGCGCGCGGTGGTCAATGGCGACGTGCTGTTGTCGCGGGCGGATGAGGTTGAGCGTGCGTCGCGTGTGCTGCCGGGGATTGATGGGGCGGATGTGCAAGCGGCGCTTGCGGGTCGGTTTCTGCTTCGTGATGCGGCGTTCATTCTTTTCATGCCGGACCGTGCGGGGACGCCGCCGCCGGTGGACATTCTTGCGGCGGCGCTGCCTGCGATCTTGCCCGTGCAAGGCGTGGCGGCGGCCGGCGCGCGGAAGCGTGAGGCGGACGCCGGCGAGGCGGCGGGGCCGGAGCCTGGACGGATCGAGTCGATCCGCCTCGAGCCGTCGCTCGGTGTGACGGAAGCGGTGCTGGGCAACGGCATTCCGTTCTTCCATCGGCGGATGATCGGCGCGGAGCCTCGGGTCGCGATCGCGGTGACGCTGCGTCCACCCGTGTCGGCTTCCGGGGACGTTTCCCCTCCGATCGAGGCGACCTCGGCGCTCTGGTCCGCACCGGCGGCGCGGTCCATGGGTTCGGAAGCAATGCGCGGGGCGATGACGGCGGGGCGGATCGAGTTCAGGTTCTACGCCGGGCCGAGCATGGCGCGGCTTGAAGTCACGTGCCCGGCGGCCTCGGCCCGGGACGCGATGCGGATGGTCCACTTGCTTCTTTCCGAGCCTCGGGTTGAGGCGTCGGCGTTCGATCGCTGGAAGTGGACCATGGCCCAGCGTGCGCGGGCGGGGGAGTCCGATCCCATGACGGCGGCGTTTGACGCGATGTCGGCGATGTTCGGGGCGGCGGGGCTTCCGTCGGCGTGGAATCCGACCGAGGATGTGCTGGCATCGATCACGCTCGAGTCGCTCCAGGGCTGGGTGGATCTCACCGTGACGCGCGGACCGATTGACGCGGCGATGATCGGTGATCTCTCACGTGACGAGGCGCTGGGGCTGGCGCTGACGTACCTGGCGTCGCTGCCGGCACGAGAAGCCAAGTCTGATTCGGATGTCGTTCCGCTCGTGCTGGCGGAGAAGCGGGTCGAGACGCGCGGCGGGGGGCATGAGGCGGCGGTGCTCGTGGCGATTCACGGCGCGGACGAGGGTTCGAGCGACGCGGCGGCGCTTGAACTCGCGGCCCAGGTCCTGGCGGCGCGGCTGAACCCCCGGTCGGGCGTTGAACCACCTTCGACGAAGCCGATCATCGTGAAGCACGTGCCGTCGAGCCTGATCGGCGGCGCGCCGCTGCTGATCGTGATGGGAACGACCAGCCCGAACCTGACGACCTCGCTCACGGAACGGATCGATGGCATGTTCTCGGCGCTTGCGGCGGATGGGCCGACCGATTCGGAACTCACCAAGGCGCGGGCGAACGCGGTGGAGGAGTTCGACCGCCGGCGGAATGATTCGGCGTGGTGGGCGCGTGCGCTGTCGCAGTCGCGCGCCACGGGGCGGAGCCTCGTCGCGTTGGTCGATGAGCGGAGCGAGCTGATCGCGCAGACGAAGGAGTCGGTGCGCGACGCGGTGGGCCGGCACGATCCGATGACATGCGGCGGGAACGCTCGGTTGCGCATCGTGGCAAGCCCGGCCGAATCAAGGTCGCCCTGAGCGCTGGTGATAGACTCGCGGCGTGACCATCGTCCTGGTGATCCTGGGGTTCTGCACGCTCGCGCTTTTCATTGCGGGCGCGTGGCTGTGGGCGGAGCGTGCGACGCTGAGGGCGCGCCTGGTCGCCTCGGAAGAAGCGGCACGCGAGCGCGTCGAGGCGCTCGAATCGAAGCACCGTGTCGAGCTTGAGGCGGCGAAACGAGAGGGAGACGAGTTCCGCGCGCAACTGAACGCCTGGCTTCAGAAGCAGCAGGACGCCTTCCGGCAGGCGATCGAGGCGAGCGCGGGCAAGGCGATGAATGAATCGTCGAGGCAGCTCCTGAGCCTGGCGGTGGAATCGTTCGCGAAGCAGCAGTTGGAGGCGCGGTCCGCGCTCGATGCGCGGGTGCAGCCCATCGCGGAGACGCTGAAGAAGACCGAGGCGAAACTGGGCGAGATCGAGAAGGATCGGCTGAGCGCTTATTCGTCACTGGTCGAGCAGTTGGCGGGCATGGCGCGGACGAGCGAACAGCTGCGGGCCGAGACGGGGAATCTTGTTGCGTCGCTGCGGCGGCCCCAGGTGCGCGGTCGGTACGGCGAGGTGCAGCTGCGGCGCGTCGCGGAGCTGGCGGGGATGCGGGACTACTGCGATTTCACCGAGCAGGGATCGTCGCGTGACGATGAGGGGGCGCTGAAGAGGCCCGACATGGTGGTGAGGCTGCCGAATGGCCGGTGCGTTGTCGTGGACGCGAAGACCAATATCGAGGCGTACATCGACGCGATCGAAGCCCCGGACGAAGCGGTGCGCGAACGCCAGTTGGAGCGGTTCGCGCGGCACGTGGCGGACCAGGCGGTGGCGCTCTCGAAAAAGGAATACTGGTCGCAGTTCGACGGAGCGGCGGACCTGGTGGTCATGTTCGTCCCCGGCGATCAGTTCATCGACGCGGCGCTCCAGCGCCGCCCCGACCTGCTCGAACTTGCCGCGGAAAACCGGGTCATCCTGGCGAGTCCTTCCACGCTGATCGGCCTGCTGAGGGCGATCTTCGTGGGGTGGAGGGAGAAGGGGCTATCCGACCGGGCGCATGAACTCTTTGATCTCGGCAAGGATCTGCATGGTCGGATGGCGAAGGTGCTCGATGACTTCGTGCGCGTCGGCAAGAAGCTTGAAGATGCCTCCGGGGCGTACAACGAGGCGGTCGCGTCGGTCGATTCGCGGCTGATGCCCACGCTCCGCCGGTTTGAGGAGGCTGGAGCGCGGTCAGGGAAGGCGATGCCGGAGCCGGCGGCCATCGACGTCGCGGTGCGCGCGTTCAAATCGCTCCCCGCTCCGGGCGAGCCGAACGACTGATTCACGTTCGCCGCGGGAACGCGGAAGGAGGCGAGGATCACGTTGAATGATCCGTGTGAACCGCCCGCTCAGACGCGGTACATGAACTCTTCCTCAATGATCTTGCCGTTCTTGATTCGATAGACGCCGACTTCTTCCATTGATTGGCGCTTGCCGCTGGGCGTCTCCTCGACATCCATCTTGAACTTGACGGCGAAGCCGGTGGCGCCGACGTAGGGGCCTTCGGCGGAAGCGGCGTGGATCTTGTGCGTGCCCATCCACTCGGCGTTCTTGGCCTCGACCGCCTTGCGGCCCTTCCAGGTCATGCTCACGCCGTAGCCTTCGGTCGAGCAGACCTTGGGCGACCAGAACATTTCTTCGATCTCGGTGAACTGCCCCTTGTTGAACATCTCGACGAGGGTCTTGCCGACCTCGAAGGGTGAGTGACCCTTGCCGGTCTTGACCTCCTTGGCCTTGACCTTCTTGACCTTTTTCTGTTTCTTTTCCGCCTTGCGCGCGGCTTTCTCGGCCTTCTTCGCCGCCTTGTCCTTCTTGGGGTCCGCGGCCGGGTCGTCGTGCTTGTTCTTCTTCGCCATGGCTCGATCTCCTCCTTGCCGCGCTCCCCGCGCGGGGGCGGATAGATTTAGCAGACCGTCCGAAACCGCTCGCGGGAAGGCGGTATTGCCTGAAAGCCCCATGCCCCACTCCACGTACATCCACGGCACCTCACCCTCGGAGCAGGAGCGGCTGGCGGCGCTGAACCGGGCCAACAACCCGCACTTCCTGGAGTTCCTCGACGTGCGCGGCGCTTCGGCGATCCTCGAAGTCGGGAGCGGACTCGGGGTCCTGGCCGCGGAGGTGGCGCGGTCGGCGCCGAGCGCGCGCGTCGTGGGGTTGGAGTATTCGGCCGAGCAGCTGGCGCGGGTCCCGCGAGGCGACGGAGCGCCGGGCAATCTCTCGTTTCAACAAGGGGATGCGCACGCGCTCCCGTTCGCGGACGGCGCTTTTGATGTCGTGTACTGTCGCTTCGTGCTCGAGCACGTGACCGATCCGGGGCGCGTGCTGCGTGAGATGCATCGCGTGCTCGTCCCCGGCGGGCGCGCGTTCGTGCAGGAGAACAACATCCTGATCAACGACTTTGACCCGGATTGTCCCGCGTTCGCGCGGGTGTGGCGTGCGTTCGCGGCGTTGCAATCCCGGCTCGGCGGTGATGCGCTGGTGGGCAAGAGGCTCTACCGGCTGCTTACCGGGGCGGGCTTCTCGCACACTCGCCTGTCGATCCAGCCCGAGGTGCACCACAGCGGACAGCCCGCGTTCGAGCCGTGGGTGCGGAATCTCATCGGCAACGTTCGGAGCGGCGAGGCGGCGCTGGTCAAGCACGGGCTTGCGACGCAGGAAGAGATCAACGGGTCGATCGCGGAACTGGAGGCGCTCATTCGCCGCGACGATGCGACGGCGCTCTTCTATTGGAACCGCGCGGTCGGGTCGCGCTGACCTCCCCGAGCGTGCGGCCCGCGTGCTAACTGATGCTGAGGGTCGGTCCCTGGCGATTCCGCATCGCGGCGATGGCGGCTTCCTGCTCGACGCGCTGGGTGAACTTCGTGAGCGCGCTGGAGAGCGCGCTGCTTCCTTCAAAGTTCTTCGTGGGGGTTCCGGCGTCGCTGTTGACGCGGAGTTCGGTCTGGATCGGGATGGCGCCGAGGAAAGGAAGCCCCATTCTTGCGGCCATTTTTTCCGCGCCCCCCTTGCCGAAGAGGTCATATTCCTTTCCGTCGTCTCCGATAAAGTAGGACATGTTCTCGACGACGCCGAGCACCGGGATGTTGAGGGTCTGGAACATGCGGGCGGCCCGGACGGCGTCGTCCTGGGCGACTTTCTGAGGGGTGCAGACGACGACGGCGCCGGTGAGCGAGAAGAGTTGGGCCATGGTGAGCGGGACATCGCCGGTCCCCGGGGGCAGGTCGATGATGAGGTAATCGAGTTCGCCCCACTCGGTCTGGTCGGCGAGTTGCTTGAAAGCGCCGTGGGCCATCGGGCCGCGCCAGATGAGGGGCTTTTCCGAGTCCACGAGTTTGCCGATGGTCATCGTCTTGACGCCGTGGACGTAGAAGGGCTGGAGCATGTTGCGGTGCATGAGGACTTCGAGCGCATCGAGACCCATGAGTGTCGGGACGCTCGGGCCGTAGATGTCGCCGTCGAGGAGTCCGACGGAATGCCCTCCGCGAGCGAGGCCCACGGCGAGATTGACCGAGACGGTGCTCTTGCCGACTCCGCCCTTGCCGGCGCCCACGGCGATGACGTGGCGGACGCCCGGGAGTCCGGCTCGGGGCGCGGGGTTGCCCGCCGGCGATTGCGCGGCGGCGTGGGGGCGTGACGGCGTCTCGGAAGTGGTCTCGATCGACACCTGTCGCAGGTCCGCGCCCAGTTCGTGCGCGCGCTTGCGGATCGCGGCGTCGGCCTCGGCTCGAACGCGCTGGCGCGTCGCGTCGTCGGGCGCGCAGACGAGTGTTGCCGAGACGAACCCGTCGCACGCCGAGGCGGTGCGGAGGGTGCCCCCGGCGAGGCCGCTGAGCGCTTCGATCACCTGTTCTTTGGTCATGGATGCCATGTGACGGATCAGGGTATCCGGTTGTCCGGTCCGGGGCGGCTCATAACCGGCCGGGCGGGAACCATGGGCACGCAATAGGTCGGCGGCTCGTTCGTTCGGCCCGAGGACGAGGACCAGGAGACCGCGTGATGCGTTGTCGGACCAATCTCGGAGTGGCGTTCCTTCTTTCACTGGCCGCGCTGTGCGGCGAAGCGTCGGCGCAGCGGGGCGAACCGCCCCCGCCTCTTGGCGGTCCTCCGGTGCGCGATCGCAACGCGCCCGGGGCCGGCAATACCTTCGGCGAACCGATGCCGGGCGAGAAGCCGAAGGCGAATCGTCGGGTTGCTCCGCGCGTGTTCTTCGAGTCGTTGCGTTCGCTCGATGACGAGGGCACGCCGCCCGATCTGCGTCCGACGCGGGAGCAGCGCGAAGAACTTCGTGAGATTGTTCAGGACTTCATGGGCGAAGTGCGAGCGTTCCGACGAGCACGGGCGGATCGCGAAGGTCCGCCGCCGCCGGGGGTTGAACGCGGCCCGCGTCCGCCGCACGGCTCGGGCGAGCCGCGCGCGGATGGTCCTCCACCGCCGCCGCGACCCGGAGACGAACGTCGCGGACCGCAGGAGGGACGCGGCCCGAATCCGGACGGCTGCTACGCGCGGGTCTGGGAGGTGCTGGACGCGGATCAGCAGGCCTTCCTGCGCGAGAGGATCGAAGCGGCGCAGCGGGAGAGGATGATGCAGCGCGAGGAGCCGATCGTGCGCGAGGGGGTGCGGAAGCGCCTGGCTGAGGTTGACCCGATGATGCGCGACCTGGCGGGGCTGTCACGCGAGGAGCGGCGCGCACGGCTGCGTGAGATGTCGCCTGAGCAGCGCGAGGAGGTCCGGTTGATGCTGCGCGAGCGCCGTGAACGAGCCGGTGCGCCGCCGCGGGATCACCGGCCGGAAGACCGCCCCCCACCGCCACCGCCGCCGCCCTCGGAGATGGATGAAGTCGATCGGCCGCGGGTGGAGTAGCCCGTCACATCACCAACCCGTCCACGCCGCCAAGCCCCAGCGGTTCGGGCGCATGGAACGGCTCCGCGGCGGCGGTGCCGATGCGCGAGCCGAAGTAGGTGAGGGCGGCGTCGAGCCATTTCACGACGCCGGTGTTTCGAGGATTGCGGACGAACTGGCTCTCGTAGGCGAGGATGGCGCGGCGCTTGGTTTCCTCGAAACCCGTGACGTCGATGAGGAAACTCGGAGAAGGCGCGGCGCGCAGGTGCGAGCAGTAGTAGTGGAAGAGCCACTTGGGATAGATCGGCTCGCCGGGCAGTTGCATCCGGGTGAGTTTCGCATCGAAGCGGGCGTCTTCCACGATGCGGGTGACGGCGCGATGATCCGGGTGCGCATCGTCGGGGTGCGGGCAGAAGAGGATTGAGGCCTGGTGCTCGCGGATGACTCCCGCCACCGCGTGGCGCGCGGCGATGGTGTGCTCAACGGTGCGGTTGGGGAGGCCGAGTTGACGGCGGTTGACGCCGAGGATCGTCGCGGCGGCGGCGGCTTCCCTGGCACGCGTCTCGGGATCGCCGAACGGCGTCGGCTCTCCGTTGGTCATATCCAGCAGGAGCACGTTGTGGCCGGCTCGGGCGAGTTTGGCGATGGTTCCCCCCATTCCGATCTCCTGATCGTCCGGGTGGGGACCGACGACAAGTATGTTCAGGGGGGTGGTCACGGAGAAAGGCTACCGCGATCGGGAAATCGACTAACCGCAACCCTGCCCGCGGGTGCTTGTAGGTCCATGCGGGTGGGGGTACCCTCTTGCACCGATCCGGCAAGAGGCCCGAAGCCCCCCGGACCAAGGACGAACCTATGAGCGATGGCAAGCGTCAACCCGGTGCCGCGGCGGTCGCGGAACCCCCCCGCCCCGCGGCGGGAAAAGCGGCGATCGAAGCGGAATCGCTGACCCGGACATACGGCGATTTCTACGCGGTGCGTGACGTGTCGTTCTCGATCCCCCGGGGTCAGATCGTGGCGTTCCTCGGTCCGAACGGCGCCGGCAAGTCGACCACGATGAAGATGCTCACGGGGGTGCTCGCGCCGACCAGCGGACGGGCGACGATCGCGGGGGTCGATGTTCAACGAGACCGGCTGCACGCGGTGACGAAGCTGGGGTACCTTCCCGAGAACGGTCCGCTGTACGCCGACATGACGCCTCGCGGTCTGCTGGAGTTCTTCGGTCGGGCGCGGGGGATGACAGGGCGGATGCTGAGCGACCGCCTCGACTTCGTGGTGCGCGAGTGCAATCTCGGCGAGGTGATCGGCAAGCCGGTGGGCAAGCTCTCGAAGGGGTATCGGCAACGCGTGGGCATGGCGCAGGCGCTGCTGCACGACCCGGAGGTGATGATCATGGACGAGCCAACCGCGGGGCTTGATCCGAACCAGGTCGAGCACGTGCGTGCGCTGCTCCGCACGCTGGCGAAGACCAAGACGATCCTGCTTTCCACCCACATCCTGCGCGAGGTGAAAGCGGTCGCGGAGCGCGTCATCGTCGTGGCGCAGGGGCGCTTGGTCCACGACGGCCCCGTTTCATCGCTCGGTGAAACCGAACAGGCGATGGAAGACCGGTTCCACGCGCTGACGTGTGTGTGAGGTCTCTCCGCACTTTGACGGGCACATCATGGTCACCGAAACATTCGATCCAGCGACACTCCCATGAAACCACGCATCCTCTCAGCGATCGTCCGGCGCGAGCTCGCGTCGTACTTTTCCAGTCCGACCGGCTACGTGTTCATCACGATCTTCATTTTCCTGTCGGCGTTCGCCGCGTTCTGGCTGCCCGATTTCTTCAATCGGAACATCGCGAGCCTCGACCAGTTGAACATGTGGTTCCCGGCGCTGCTGCTGCTCCTGGTGCCCGCGATCACGATGGGCGCGTGGGCGGAGGAGCGGAAGCAGGGAACCGAGGAACTGCTGCTGACGCTCCCGGCACGCGACTGGGAGCTGGTGCTGGGCAAGTACCTGGCGTGCGTGCTGATCTACACCGCCGCGCTGCTTTTTTCGGTGAGCCACGTGCTCGTGCTCGCCTATCTCGGGAAGCCCGACCTCGGGCTGATGTTCTCGACGTACCTCGGGTATTGGCTGGCGGGGGCGTCGCTGATCGCGGTCGGGCTGGTCGCGAGCGCGCTCACGACCAACCTCACGGTCGCGTTCATCACGGCGGCGGTGCTGTGCGGCTCGATCGTCAGCGTCGGCGCGCTGGCGGTGATCTTTCCCGGGAGCCTGGTGGGACGCTCCGCCTCCGAGTTGTCGCTGCCCCAGCGGTTCGCCGACTTCGGGCGCGGGGTGATCGCCCTCGAGAACATCGCGTATTTCGTGATGCTCGCGCTTCTTGGGTTGTGGGCGAACACGCTGCTCGTCTCACGCCACCACTGGAGCGGTTCCCGCGACGCCGCGACGCGGACGGCGCTGGCGTGTGTCCGCGGCGCCGCGATCGTCGTGTCGTGCGCGGCGGTCGTGACGCTGTTCTCCCGCACCACGGCCCGCGCGGACGCGACCGCCGAGCGACTCTGGAGCCTTTCGGACGAGACCGCCAAGCTGATCCGTGACATCCCGGAAGACCGGCCGGTGCTCATCACCGCGTACGTCTCCCCCCGGGTTCCCGCGGCGTATATCCAGACGCGCGAGACGCTGCTGGGGCTGCTGCGCGAACTCGACCAGGCGCAGGGCGGCTCGCGCATCATCGTGAAACTGGTGGACACCGAGCCGTACACCGACGCGGCCCGCGAAGCCAAGCGGAACTTCAACATCGAGCCGCGGGCCGTCGGGACCGGACCGGAGGATGACCAGGGCGCGCCCGCCGAGATTTTCATGGGGCTGGCGTTCACCAGCGGCGGGGAGCAGTTCGTCCTGCCTTTCCTGTCGCGCGGGCTTCCGGTCGAATACGAACTTGCGCGTTCCATCCGCACGGTTTCGCTCTCCGGGCGGAAGAAGATCGGCATCGTCGAGACGGAGGCCGGGGTGTTCGGCTCGTTCGATTTCAACTCGTTCACCAGCAAGCCCGATTGGCCGATCGTCGGCGAACTCCGCAAGCAATACGAGGTCGTCCAGGTCGGGAAGGGAACGGCGCCGCCGGACGACCTGGACGTGCTGTTCCTCGCCCAGCCCAGCACGATGACCGACGCCGACCTGGCGCCGATCCTCGAGTACATCAAGAAGGGCAAGCCGACGATCGTGTTCGAGGACCCGCTCCCTCTGGTGAACCCCGGGATCGCGACCAGTGAGCCGCGCGGAGCGGGGCAGAACCCTTTCCAGAGGCAGCGCATGCCGCAGCAGGACCCGAAGGCGAATCTCGCGCCCTTGTGGGACCTGCTTTCCGCGGAGGTCCCCCCGACGAAGGTGCTGTGGGACGGGTACAACCCGAGGCCGGGGATGGGCTTTGAGCGAGAGATCATCTTCGTGGCGCGGAACAGCGGCTCGCCCCAGGCGTTCAATCCTTCCCTGGCGATGACCAGCGGTCTTCAGGAACTTGTGGTGTTGATGTCTGGAGAGGTGGTGACCCGCCCCGACGCCTCCGCGAAGGGGCTGACGGTGACGCCGCTGATGCACACCAGCCCCGTGAGCGGGTTCGTGGTGTACCAGGAGATGCTCCGTCGCGGCTTCTTCGGGATCGAGGGGTTCAACCGCAACCGCAAGCAGGTTCCGAGCGCCGGCGGGCACACGATCGGCGCGTGGATCCGGGGCACGCTCCCGCCCCCCGCCGCCGGGGAAGGCGGCGAGGCGCCGAAGCCGGCATCGTCGATCAACGTCGTGCTGCTGCCGGACCTTGACCTGATCTCTCCCGAGTTTTTCCGTCTGCGCGAGACGGGGATGGAGCAGTTCAACTTTGACAACGTGACGTTCATCCTCAACGTGGTGGACACGATGGCGGGCGACGAGTCGCTGGTCGAGTTGCGCAAGCGTCGCCCCGCGTACCGCACGCTCGAACGGCTCGACGCGGCGCGCCGCACGCTCGAGATGGACAAGGACTCCGCGGTGGACAAGGCGGTCAACGAGGCCAACTCCGAGATCGCGGCGGCGAACGAGGTGTTGCGGCGGAAGATCGCCGAGATCGAGGAACGCAAGGACCTGGACGATACGACTCGGCAGATCATGATCGAGAGCGTGCGCACCGCCGAGCAGCGGAGGGTGGAGGTGCAGACCGCCGGGATCAATGACCGCAAGGACGAGGCGATCACCGCGGCACGGACGCGCTCCAAGGAGCAGATCGAGGCAATTCAGACGCAGATCCGCGTCGCCGCGGTGGCGCTCCCGCCCATCCCCGCGCTGGCGCTCGGCACGATCGTGTTCGTCCGCCGACGCGGCCGGGAGCGTGAAGGCGTCGCGCGTGAACGGCTCCGGACACATACGGCCACAAGAGTTTGACCCTCAGGACCTCCCATGAACGACCTCACCAAGACCATCATCGCGATCCTCGTTGCGGCGGGACTCTCCGGCGCGGTGTACCTCACCCGTCCGGCGCCGGTTGCCGACGCGCGCTTCTCGGATCAGGGGCAGTTGCTCTTCCCCGACTTCACGGACCCCACGGCGGCGAAGGGGCTCCAGGTGCTCGCGTATGACGAGGCGTCGGCCGCGATCAAGCCCTTCAAAGTCGAGTTCGACGGCACGCGGTGGATCATCCCGTCGCACCACGGGTACCCCGCCGACGCGCAGAAGAACATGGCCGAAGCCGCCGCCGTGTTCATCGGGCTGGAAAAGGAGCAGTTCGTCACCGATCTTGCGTCGGAGCACCAGGCGTACGGGGTGCTGGCGCCGGACGATGCCGCCGCCCCGCTGAAGGGGCGGGGCACCCGGATCACTCTCACGGGCCAGGGCGGCGCCGTGCTCGCGGACCTGATCGTTGGGAAGGAAGTGAAGACCACGACGGCGGATCCGGGCGCGGCGGTCACGAATCGGCGTTATGTCCGCCTCCCGGACAAGAGCCGCGTGTATGCGATCAACTTCTCGAAGACCTTCTCGACGGCGTTCGTGGACTGGGTCGAGACCGACCTCCTGAAACTCGGCTCCGAGCCGATCAACACGATCGTGGTTGACAAGTACGAGGTCGATGAGGCGCAGGGGATCAAGAACTCGACGGAGAAACTGACGATCACCCGTGCCGCGACGGCGCCGACCGATCCGATGAACCCGACCGCTGCCGCGGGGGGATGGATGGTCGATTCAAAGCCCGGCGGCCCGCCCATCGGGGGCGAGACCGTGAACGCGACACGCATCGAAGAGATGGTGGGAGCGCTGCGATCGCTGAAGATCGCGGGGGTGCGGCCCAAGCCCCAGCGGCTGGCCGACTGGTTCGCGGGGAAGACCGACAAGGTCACGCAGATGGACGTGCTTGACCTGCAATCCAAGGGCTTTTTCACCACTCAGCAAGGCCAGTTCGTGGGCAACCAGGGCGAGATGTCCGTCGCGTGCGCCGATGGGGTCGTCTACTCCCTTTACTTCGGCGAGGTGCTGTTCGGCGAGGGCGATGCGCTCTCGGCCGGCAAGGACGTGATCGCGTCGAGCGGAGGAGAAACCGGGCCTCAGCCCGATCAGAAGGGACAGGAATCACGTTACGCGTTCGTCAACGCTCGGTTCGATGAGTCGCTCATCCCGATGCCCGTCGCCCCTGCGGCACCGGAAACGCCGAGCGCCACGCCGCCCGCCGCGGACACCTCGCCCGATCCGCTCCCCGCGCCGGGTGGCGCGGAGCAGGACTCGGAACCCGCCGAGCACTCCCCCGCTTCCGCGCCGTCGGCGGATCCGGCGCAGGTCTCGTATCAGAACGAACTCGCGGAGCGATCGAAGAAGGTTGAAGCGGGGAAGAAGCGTGCGGCCCAGTTGGCGAGCCGGTTTGCCAACTGGTATTACGTCGTTGATGCGTCCTCGTTCTCGAAACTCCGCCCTTCGCGCGGCGAGGTCATCTCGAAGCCGGTGCTCCCGACGAGCGCGGCGCCTCCGCAGACCGGCACGCCGACGCTCCCGCAATAGCCTGGCGGCTTCGTTGCGGCCCGAGGCGTTGAACGCGAAGATATGACGCTGTTGCCCGCCGGTCAGCGTCGTACTTCACGCGGCATGCCTCCATCACCCGCCTCCAATCCCGCAGAGTCAGACCGGAAACCCCGGCCGGCATGGTCGCATCGGGTGTTGACGTGGGTTCTCCGGGTCACGGTGGCGGTCGCGGTTCTTCTCGCGGTGGTGACCCAGAGCGGCGTGCTGGCGTGGCTCATCCTCCCGCGGATCGAATCGGCGCTCGGGTGTACGGCCGACGCCGGACGGGTTTCGATCACGCCGAGCGGGCTGATCCTCATCAGCCACCTCCGGCTCAGCATCCCGGGGATCGACAGCACCGCGAGCACGTTTCTTGAAGTTCCGAGGCTCGAGGTCGTCCCCCGCTGGTCCGGGCTGCTCTCGGGCACCATCCCGGTCGAACATATCCACGCGCTCCGGCCGATCATCCGCCTGAGCCAGGACAATCGGTTCAACCTCAACGTTGCGGCGCTGGGTGGAAGCAGCGGCGGGCAGGTGCCCGACTTTGTGCCCGCGGTCGAGCTGATCGACGCGGTGCTCGACTTCGGCGAGCACGGCCCGGGCTGGTACACGCCGCTCGTGACGCTCCGCGTCGGGGGCCGGCTCGCGCGGATGGGGCCTGGATCGCCTCGATACGAGTTCAACCTGGCCGAATCGGTCCCGGCCAACTCGTCCGCGACTTCCGGGGCGCTGAGCGTCAAGGGGGAGTTCGACCTTTCGCTGCGAACGGGCTATCTCACGGTCGATCACATTGACCTGTCGCGTTGGCAGCGGGCCGCGGTGCCCGAGCGTGTCCGCGAGGTCTGGAGCCGGTTGTCCATGACCGGCGAGGTGCAGGGCACGGCCCTTTCCTACACGCCCAAGGACGGCCCGGTCGTTTCGTTCTCATTGCGCGACGTGAACCTCAATGTCCCCGTGCCCGCGCCGAGCGACGAGGAACGCGAGCGTTCGGCCGAGATCGGCCAGCCGGCGCCCGGCAATGCGCTCCTTGCCATGAAGCACGTCGGGGGCGATCTTCAGTTCGAGCGTCGCGGCCTCCGCGCGCAGTTGAAGGGATTGATCGAGGACCTTCCCTGCACGGTGAAGCTCGAGACCGAGGGGTACGATCCGACGCTCGCCGCGCTGACCTGCCACATTTCCGCCGACCGATTCACGCTGGAACAGCGCCCGAAACTTCTGCCCTTTGCGCCCTACTACGTCAAGCGCAACTTCAAGCGGTTCTCGGGTCCGAACGGGATCATCACGGGCGAAGTGACCCTCCGCCGCGCCGCGCCGGTCGGTGATTCGCCCTCCCCGCTGCGTGTCCTCGGGCGGCTCGACTTCGAGAAGGGCGAGGCCGCGTTCGAAAAGTTCCCCTACCCGTTCCGCGAGATGAAGGGCACCATCGTCTTCAACGAAGAGGAGGTGCGGATCCTGGGCATCACCGGCGTCGGAGCCACGGGCGCTAAACTTCTCGCGCACGGCCGCGTCTCTCCCCCGAACGACGAGGGGATGGTGCAGGTGGACATCACGGTGGTGGATGCCGCGGTGGATCACGTGCTGCGCGACGCGGTGCCCGAGCATCGAAAGGCGCTTCTGGACTATCTCTTCAGCGAGGAATCGCTCGCCGCGCTCGAGGGCGAAGGGCTGGCGCCCGGCGACGACTTCCACCTCGGCGGCGTGTGCGAGATCCGTGTGGGTGTCCGCCGGGCGTTCGGGATGGACACCGACTACCTGACGACGATTGATGTTTCGATGCGCCGCGCCGGGCTTCTGTCCGAGGCGTTCCCGTACCCGGTGACGGGCGAGGACATGCGGCTCCGCATCACGGACGATGACATCCGCCTGCGCGTGCCCCGCCTGCTCGGACGGGGAGGGTCGCGCTTGTCTCTTGAAGCCGACGTGACGCTCGCGCCCCCGGATCAGCCCGACCAGTACGATGTCCGCGTTTCCGCGGCGAATCTGCCCTGTGACGAAGCGCTCATGCACGCGCTGCCCGGTCGGCCCGCCGCCGAGGGGCAATCGGCGCAGGCGTTCGTCCGTTCGCTCGGACTTTCCGGGCTGGCCGACGGCACCACTCGAATCTACTCCAAGCCGGACGGGTCCACGGGATACGAGGTGTACGCGTCGCTCGCGGGGATGTCCTCCACGATCGGCGGGGCGGACTGTCTTCATCTTGAGGGCCTCGCGGGCGACCTCTTCGTCACCGACCACGATGCGCACGCGATCAACCTGACCGGCGCGCTCGGTGAGGGAGACTTCAAGGCATCGATGAGCGCGGATCGAGACCTGCCAAGGGTGGCGGTCGAGGCCGATGTCGAGTTTCAGCGGCTGCCGCTCGGTGAGCCGATCGAGGA
>JAEUIV010000111.1 GCA_016795005.1 Phycisphaerae bacterium | reverse complement strand
ACAAAGCCCCCCCACCCACCCATAGAGTTCGTCTGGGTGCATCCATTGGTGCGGTGGCCCCTTCCCACCCGCCGAGTAGGCAAGAGTGTCGTCACAAGGCCCCCAACCTGGGATACAGGAGTCACGCCAATGAATGATTCTGTCATCGTCGCAGTGCTCGCTGCTGCGTTATGCATCGCGCTCAATCCGCACCCCACGCAAGCGGGACCGGGCGCCGATCAATCGGAGTACACGCGAGACCTCGAAACACTCTCGGGCGCCCTTCGCGGGTCGCCCGCGCTCAGCGTCCTCGACGAGGATGAGCGATCGCGTTTCTCTGGGCGAGTCATCGCGTTCTTTTCCGTCTGGAATCGCACCAAGGTGGAAGAATACGAATCTCTCATGAAGTCGTGGGGAGGCGTCATCCGACTGGACGAGGAGAACGAGGCATTCCGCGAGATGCGTGAGCGCGACTGGAACCCGATCGGAAGTCAGTGCTCGATCCGGAGCATCGACGCCACGATGCTGAGCGCGGACATCATCGCCGCGCTCGGACCGGACGGGATGACCGCGACCCCGTGGCCCATCAACGATGGCGGGGGCATGGGGAACATCCATTACACCCTCTTCCGCTTCGGCGACGGGCAAGATCAGGTCGCCCGCCGGGGCGCCCCGGTGATCCAACTCATCGTGCCCATCGAAACCTACGACGGGTCGAAGATCAACCTCTCCATGCGCTGGATCCGACTGCCCGCGAGCGGTGATTGGGTGCCGTGGATGATCTATCAGACCGTTCCACCGGGGGACGGCGTCTGCGTGCTCTACTTCTGACGGCGCGTTGGGAACCCCCCGGCGAGGCGTTACGATCGGCGCGTGCCCACCGTCGTTCAATCCCGACTCAAGATCGGCCTTGAGGTCCACGTCGAACTCGCCACGCGGACCAAGATGTTCACGCGCGTCGGAAACCCCGCTCACGCGGCCTACGACGACGCCCCGCCGAACACCCTCATCGACCCCGTCGTCCTCGCCCTCCCGGGCAGCCTCCCGGTCATCAACCGCGAAGCCGTCGAGATGTCCATGCTCGTCGGCCTCGCGCTCGGATGCACCATCGCCCCCGTCACCAGGTGGGACCGCAAGAACTACTTCTACGCGGACATGCCCAAGAACTATCAGATCAGCCAGTACGACCGACCGCTCTGCGCCGACGGCTCGTTCGAACTCCACCTGGCCGACGACTCGGGCGCCGCGCGCACCAGGCGCATCGGCATCATCCGCGCCCACCTCGAAGAGGACGCGGGCAAACTCCTCCACGAAGCGCCGGGGGGCGCCGCCATCGACCACTCCATCGTCGATTTCAACCGTGCCGGCACCCCGCTCCTGGAAATCGTCACCGCTCCGGACTTCGACTCCGCCGACGAGGTCGTCGCCTTCGCACAGGCGCTCCGCACGCTCTGCCGGCATCTCGGCGTCACCCGCGGCGTGATGCAGAAGGGTCACATCCGCTTCGAGCCGAACATCAACTGCCACCTCACCCTCTCGGACGGACGACACGTCGCCACCCCCATCGTCGAGGTCAAAAACCTCAACTCCTTCCGCAGCCTCCGCGGCGCCATCGACTTCGAATCGCGCGAACAACCCGCACGCTTCCTCGAAGACCAGCGCAAGATGGGGCCAAACTCCAAGACCACCCGCGGCTGGGACGACGTGAAGGAAATCACCTTCGTCCAGCGCGAAAAAGAGGACGCCCACGACTATCGCTACTTCCCCGACCCCGATCTTCTCCCGCTGGTCGTGGGCGATGAGTGGCGCGACGCCGTCCGCGCCCGCCTCCCCGAACTGCCCCACCTCCGCGCCGCCCGCTACCAGCGCGACTTCAACCTGGCCAGGAAGGAGGCCGACGCCCTCACCGACGAGCCGGAGGTCAATCACTTCTACGAGTCCGCCATCGCCGCCGCCATCGAAGCGACGATCCCCGCCCAGCGTGCCGGCCGGCTCGTCGCAAACTTCATCCTCCAGTCCGGATTCAAGCGCGCCAACGAACGCAACGTCCTCGTCCATCAACTCGGCATCTCCCCGGCCCAGGTCGCCGGCATCGCGCTCCTCCGCGAGGGAAATCTCATCAACTCCAACGCCGCCGACGCGCTCTTTGAAGCCCTCTGCGCCAGCGACGAAGAGCCTCGCGCCGCCGCCGAGCGACTCCGCCTGCTCCAGGTGCGCGACGACGCCGCGCTCGCCGCGTGGTGCGACCAGGCGATCGCCTCGAACCCCGCCGCCGCTTCCGACGTCCGCGCCGGAAAAATGCAGGCCGTCGGCCGCCTCGTCGGCGAAGTGATGAAACTCTCAGGCGGGAACGCCGACGCCAAGGCCGTACGCGAGGCGCTCCTCGAACGGCTGAAGTAGCCGCCCCCGCGCTGGCATCCGCGCGCCCACGCCGTCTACACTGATCGCATGCCCAGCAGCCGAACCACACGCACCATCGAAGTCGTCGAGCCCATCGGCCTCCGCGTCCTCATCCGCAAGGACGAGGACAAGAAGCAGACCAAGGCCGGACTCCACCTCCCCGACAAGATCGAGATCCCCACGATCACTGGACGCATCGTCTCGATTTCCGCACAGGTCGCCGAAGACAAGAACTACCCCATCAGGCAGTACGACCGCGTCCTCTTCCACCCGAAGCAGGCCGTCCCGGTCGACTTCGAGGGGGACAACCGACTCTTTGTTGTTCCCGTCGAAGACATCGTCGCCGTCTTCCGCCGCGAGGGAGGCGACGCGCC
>JAEUIV010000076.1 GCA_016795005.1 Phycisphaerae bacterium | reverse complement strand
GCCGCGATGCTGCCTGAGTTCGGCGACGACCCGCGCGTATTGATCGGGCGAGGTGACGACCGCGACAAAGGCGTGGTTCTTCGCGGCGGCTCGGATCATGGTCGGGCCGCCGATATCAATGTTCTCGACGGCTTCCTCGCGGGAAACGCCGGGCCGGGCGATGGTTTCCGCGAAGGGGTAGAGGTTGACGCAGACGAGGTCGATCGGCTCGATGCCGTGCTCGCGCATCGAGGTGAGGTGCGCGGGATTGTCGCGCAGGGCGAGGATGCCCCCGTGGACGTTCGGGTGGAGAGTCTTCAGCCGCCCGTCCATCATCTCGGGGAAGCCGGTGAGCGATTCGACGGTGCGGACGGCCAGTCCGGCGGCGCGGAGCGCCCCGGCGGTGCCGCCGGTCGAGACGAGTTCAACCCCGAGTTCAGCGAGCGCACGGGCGAAATCGGCCAGTCCGGTCTTGTTGGAGACGGAGAGGAGCGCGCGCCGGACGGTCACCTGATCGGGCATCGCCGTCTTGTACCACGGGGCGAAAAAACGCGGAACGGCCGGAGGATCTCACTTTTTGGGCGAGTACTTGTGGACCTCGCCCGTCAGGGAGTAGGCGTAGAGGTTCCCGTCGATCGGCTTGTCCGCGACGAGGCGGTCGATGCCGCGAAGGGTGATCCGCTCGGTGACATCTCCGAGCCGGGGGTCGATGGCCATGGCCTCGGTCCCGGACCAGAAGATCAGCCGATCTCCCCTCTTCGCGACGACGCTGCCCTGGAGTCCCTTCGTGGTCCAGAGTCGCTTGCCGTTCGTGGCGTCCATGCAGGCAAGCCCTTCGCCCGGGATCGAGACATACAGTCGATCGTTCATGACGGTGGGCTGATCGCGGAGCGGCTGATCCAGTCGGACGCGCCACGCAGGCTGGTATCCGTACTCGTCGTAGGCCCACACGGATTGATCGAGGCCGGCGAAGAAGACGCGGCTTCCTTCCGCGACCGGGCTGTTGGCGAGACCACCGAAGAGCTGGCCTCTTCCGGTGGCGGCGCCCTGACGTGCTTCGAGAACAACCATCTCGCCGTTCTGGCTGACGACCGCGATGCCTTCGCCCACGCGGACGGGGGGCGCGGTGATGGCGCCGTCAAGCGCATAGGCCCAGCGCTTGTAGCCGCTGGTGAGCGAATGGGCGAGCACCTCTCCCGTCGGGCAGCCGTAGACGAGGATATCTCCGACGAGCGCCGGCGGGGTGTTGACAATCTTGGCGAGGCGTTGACGGTTCTTCATGACGCCCGTGACCGGGTCGAGGATGAAGACCTCGCTCTCGGACGAGCAGAGGATGTCGCCGTCGGGCCTGCGGATGGAGCCGACGAACTTCGTGAGCGGGGTGGATGGATTAAGCGACCATCGGTTTGATCCGGTGGCGGCGTCCATGACGGTGAGGATGTTGCCCGTTTCCTGGACGACAAGGAGGTCATCCGACGCCAGGAAGAAGTTGATCTTCCGGCCTCTCGGCAGAACGGGGTACCCGACCCATTCCGGTCGATAGCCCAAGGCTGAAAAAGCGTCGAAGGCTTTCAGGGACTTGGCGACGGGCAGGCCGTCAGATTCGGACGTCGCGGCGGGCCGGCTCACGGGCTTGGTCGTTGCCTCGGCGCTTGCACGCCCCTTTTTGCACGCGGCCGGGGTGAGCGCGAGGCACGCGCCGATGACGATCATGACGGCGCGGCTGGCGGGGTGGCGATGGTTCATGGAGAGCATCTCGGGGGGACTCCCGGTTGGGGTGATCGAGTGTGTGGGGGCGGAGTATCCGCCGGGGCGTGCCGGCGGGTCAAGGCGGCGACTGTACGGGGCCGCCGGGTGCGGGGTTTCTATGCTGAGACGATGTTCACCGGACTCGTGCAGGCCAGGGGTCGGGTCGAGCGGCTGGTCGCCAGCCCGGCAGGGGTGTCCCTGCGCGTGGGGGCCGCGGCGTGGGGGCATCGACCCTCGCTCGGCGAGTCGATCGCGGTCAACGGCGTGTGCCTGACGGTGGCCGAGGACGTCGGGTCGGACGGCACGATGCGGTTCGACGTCGTGAGCGAGACGCTGTCCAAGACCACGCTCGGCCGGTTGCGCGAAGGGGCCGAGGTAAACCTTGAACACGCCTGCCGGGCGGACTCGCTGCTGGGGGGGCACATTGTCCAGGGGCACGTCGACGGGGTGGGTCGCGTCGCGGAGGTGCGCGGAGACGCCGGCGACTGGCGGATGGAGATCGAGTTGGACGCCGGGCTGATGCCCTTCATCGTGCCGAAGGGATCGGTGTGTGTGGAGGGAGTGTCTCTGACCATCGCATCGGTTGCGGACAAGTCATTCGGCGTGGCCCTCATCCCGACGACACTGGAAAAGACGACGCTCGCCACGCTCCGCGCCGGCGACGGCGTGAACATCGAGACCGATGTGGTTGCAAAAACCGTGGTGAACTACCTGCGGCACTTCGTGCGCTGACCGCGTCAGCCGGTCGCGGTGTCGGCGAGCGCGGGCATGAGCGCCGATTGGGTGCGGACGCGCATCCGCCGGCCGCCGACCAGCCCCCGTCGGTGTGGCGGCTCCTTGGCGATGGCGTCGGCGCAGAAGTCGATGAACTTCGTCGCCGCCGCTCCCCACGTTTCATCGCGGAGTTGAGCGATGACGTCCTGGATCGGGGTGGCCTCTCGCTCGCGGAACAGGGCGCGGTAGACGCGCTTGACCTCGTCACGGTCCTGCCGGTTGATGGCGGGGTTTCGCGCCAGCCCGACCTTGTTCAGCCCGGCAATGAAGTTCTCGCCCGCGACGACGACAAACGGCGGGACGTGCATCCCGACCCCCGACCCGCCCCGGAACATCACGCCGTCGCCCACGATGACGAACTGGTGAACCATGGTGAAGGCGGACATGACGACGCCGTGGCCCACGCGGGCGTGCCCGGCGAGGCAGGCGCCGTTGGCCATGATCACGTTGTCGCCGATCTGAGCGTTGTGCGCGAGGTGCGTCGAGCACATCAGGTAGCAGCCCGAACCCACGCGCGTGGGGCCGCCGTTCCAGTTCGAGCGGTTGATGGTGACGTGTTCGCGGATGATGTTGCGGTCGCCGATGATGACCTCGCCGCGCTTCGTCTCGTCGAACGACTTGTCCTGCGGGTCGCCCCCCAGCACGGCGTAAGGGTGGACATCGTTCCGTTCCCCGAGCGTGACGTGCTCGATCAGCATCGCGCGGGCCCGGAGCCGGGTGCCCCGGCCGACCGTGCAGTTCGGCCCGACGAAGGCGTCCGCCTCGATGACCGCGTCGGCATGGATCCGCGCGCTGGGGTCGATCTGCGCGGTCGGATGCACCGTCGCGGTTGGGTCGATGGGGGCGGTTCGAGCGTTCAAGGAGTGGTCGCTCCAGGCCGAGGCATCGGTCGGCCCGTTCCGGGCGCGACAGGCGCTTTCGAACGAATACCGATCGGGGGCACAACGCCCGCAAAGCGTGATTATAGCCGCGGTGAAAGCGGGTGAATCAGAAGCCGGGGTGACCGCGATCCTCGTGAGATCCCGCTTCGATCGAGTGTTCCGGCTCGTGCGGAGCATCGGCCGACTCTCGTCCCTGCATCAACGCTTCGAGCGGGTCTTCTGACGCTGGAGCCAGGATCAGTGCGGTCAGGTCGTCGGCCTGGTGAAGCGACCCGGCTTGAAGGTCGATCTGCCCCAGGAGTGCTTCGACCGCGCTGGACATGCCCCGCCGACGCCATTCGCGCGTCAGGTCGATGAACCGATCGACGTAGTTCCGGTTCGGGATGCGCCGCCCGTACTCATCGACGTTCGGCGCCGGGAACGCGGTCTCGAATCCGTCAGTGTAAACAACGAGGAGCTCATCCGCTTCGAGCCGGAACGATGTTTCGCTGAACTCGTCGTTCGCGTCGAGTCCCAGCAGACCGCCCTCGGTCTCGGCGCGCTCCACTCGGTCGCCCCGGATGCGGAGCGGGTAGGGGTGTCCCGCTCCCGCGAGGGTGACGTGACGGGTGCGCGTGTCGATCACGCCATAGATGGCGGTGGCGAAGCGTGAGCCTTCGCCGTGCCGGCGGATGAGGTCCATGTTCAGTCGGCGGAGGGCGCGCGCCGGCGGGATGATGCGTGTTCGATCGCCGTCCCGTTCGGTGGTCACGAGACACCGGCACAGGACCATCGTCATCAGCGCGGCGGGCACGCCGTGGCCCACGGCGTCGGCGACGAAGAACGCCACGTGATCCCGGTCGAGTTGCTGCACGTCGTAGATGTCGCCGCTGACATACCCGCACGGCCGGAAGAGCACCCGAACGTCCAACCCCGACGACGCGGGGAGTTCCTGCGGGAGGAACTCGCGCTGCACGGTCGCGGCCAACTGGAGTTCGTCGTGGATCTTCTCGATTTCTCCGCGGATACCGCCGTGGAACCGGCGTGAAATCGCGACGTCCGCGCGGAGCGAGTCGATGACTCCCTGGCGCTGCGCGAGCGCCGCGAGCGCGCTGGTGATCATCAGCGGGTCGGCGTCCTGCGGCATCGTGATGACGCCTTCGATCGGATCGAGGTCGCCCGGGACGGCGGGATGCAGGACGAGCGCGGGCAGCGCATCCTGGTCGAGGCGGTCGAGGAGCGCGAACAGCCGTGCATCGCTGAGGTCCGGGGTGATGATGAGCACGGCGTCGCCCGTGATCGACTCCTCCGGGTCAAGGGCGCGCTCCCACTCGATGACCTGCAGCCCAGGCGGCTTCGAGAACGCCGGCCACTTCCAGGAGAGCGGCCTCCACCAGGTTGATTGCGCCTCCTCGGCGGGGCCGGGAGCGATCAGCGTGACGTTGAGCGACGAGCCTGATGAGCCGCGCGACACGCCGGTCCTCCATGCGTCGGCGGGTCCGCGGAATGCGTCCCGACACCGGATGGGATCGGGTTACTTGGCGCGCCGCTTGAGTGATTCGGTGTCGAGTTCAACGAGGTCGCCCGGTTTGACGCCGAGTCGGGCGAGGGTGCCGGCCCGGAGCTCCACGGCGAATCGTGCCGCGAAGGTGCTGGGGTAGCGCTTCAGGCGGTTCTCGTAATCGCTATCGGACTCGCCCGGATTCCGCGGCTCGTTCTTCATGGTGTGCCACGCGACGACGCGCCCGGAATCGTCGAGGAAGGCGATGTCGATATCGAACTTGCAGTCACGCATCACGAACTCGAGCAAGTTGGTGTACGGGAAGACAAAGAGCATGCCCCCGTCCTCGGGGATGGATTCGCGCCCGCCGAGGCCCTTGATCCGCGTCGCGTCCTCGAAGACGCCCTCGACCCAGAACGTCGTGCCCTTGATGACCACGCGCTCGAGGCCGGGGCGTGCCGGTTCGGCGCACGCGGCGAGCGTGGCGCACGCGAAGAACAACGCCAGGGCCGCCAAGATTCGGCCCAGAGCGGTCGGAACAATCAGGATTGATTCAGGAGCCATGCGTCGTCCTCCGGCGCGAACGTGATCGGTGAGCGCGGCATCGTAGCGAGATCAAGGCGGCCGCGGAACTCCTCCGACGAGAGCGGCGCTCGGTCGCCGAGTATCCCGCACCAGCACGCCATCAGCCCGATCATCCGCTCGGGTGCGACGCCGAGTTCGCGGTAGCGCGAGAGCCGTGTGTCGCCATGGCGCTTGGCGAGTCGGCGGCCGTCCGCGCCCCGGACCAGCGGCAGGTGGCAATAGCGGGGGAGGGGGCCGAGCGAAAGCGCCTCATACAGCAGGAGCTGACGGGCGGCGGATTCGAGCAGGTCGTCGCCCCGGACGATATCGGTGACACCCTGGCGCGCGTCGTCGACGACGACGGCGAGCTGGTACGCCGGCTGGCCGCGCACGGTCCAGACAATGAAATCGCCGATGGTGTCCATCGGGCGGTAGCGCTGCGCTCCGGCGAAGTCATCATCAAACTCCACCGCGCGATCGGGTGTGACGAATCGCCAGCCCGTGCTCGGCTGATCAAAGGGGCGCGGGGCGATGGGGGGGCGGAGTTCCGGCGGGAACCGGAGTTCGTGCCCCCCGCCCGCCGGATCGTCCTGCGGCGCGGAGGCCGCGGCCTCGATCTGCGCGCGCGTGAGTTCGCAGGGATACGCAAGCCCGCGCCCCGCCAGCGAAACCATGGCCGCGCGATGGTGGGCGAGGTCGCCCGACTGGATGAACGGGCCTTCATCCCAGTCGATCCCGAGCCATTCGAGGTCGCGGAGCGCCTGCTCGGTCGCCCCCGGCTTGTTCCGAGGCGTGTCGAGGTCTTCGATGCGCAGAACGATCCGCCAGTTCCGCCCGCGCGCAAGCGCCCAGTTGACGAGAAACGTGCGCGCGTTCCCGAGATGGAGCGCGCCGGTCGGCGAGGGAGCAAGGCGCGTCACGCGC
>JAEUIV010000009.1 GCA_016795005.1 Phycisphaerae bacterium | reverse complement strand
CAAGCCGCGCTGGAACGAACGTCGCATGCGCTACCCGCCCCGGCGCGGCGGATCGTGATCCCCGTGTGCTACGAGGCGGACTGCGCCCCCGATCTCATGGAGGTCGCGGCGATGCATCGGGTGGAGGCGAGCGAGGTCGTTCGGTTGCACTCGAGCGCCGTCTACACCGTGCAGTTCATCGGATTCTCTCCGGGGTTCGCGTACCTCGCCGGACTCCCAAGACGATTGGAAACGCCCAGGCTCGAGCGCCCGCGCACGCGGGTGCCCGCCGGCAGTATCGGACTCGCGGGGATGCAGACGGGTGTATATCCGCGATCGACGCCGGGCGGCTGGAGGATCATCGGGAGGACGCCGCTGCGCATGTTCGATGCGGCGCGCGCGGAGGCGAGCACGCTCGCACTGGGTGATTGCGTGCGATTTCAGCCGATCACTCGCGCCGAGTTCGCCGACCTCTCGTCGGAGCACGCCTGAAATGACGGGAATCCGCGTCATCCGGCCGGGCCTGATGGATACCGTGCAGGACGCGGGCCGATTCGGCTATTACTCCCTCGGCGTGCCGGATTCAGGGGCCGCGGATTCGCTTTCGCTCCGCGCCGGCAACCGAATCCTCGGCAACGCCGACTCGGACGCCGCGATCGAGTTGACGCTGACGGGCGGGGTCTACGAGTTCGACGGAGACGCCGACATCGCGCTCGCCGGCGCGTCGATGCCCGCGCAGGTCATCACCGCACGCGGCCAATCGCGCGCCGTGGAACTCGCCACCCACACCAAGGTTCACGCGGGTGAGTCGATCCGCTTCGCTCCGGCGACCGCCGGCTGCCGAGCCTACCTCTGCGTGCGGGGCGGCCTCGATGTCCCGATCGTCATGGGCAGCCGCTCGACGTGCCTCCCCGGCGGCTTTGGCGGGCACGAAGGGCGACCGCTCCGCGCTGGTGACCTGCTGACGATCGGGAACCGGGCACCCGGCCCGCTGCATCTGACCACGACCGACCGCGCAAAGGCGTGGCAGAATGAACGCTTCCAGAAAAGGCCCCTCCGCGTCATCCGCACGGCCCGAACCGAATCCCTCCGTGCGGCATTCGACAAAATGAAGATCACCACGTTTCGCGCCTCGCCCCACTCGGACCGCGGCGGACTGCGCCTCGCCGGCGCTCCGATCGAAGCGAAACAATCCGGCCGGATGATCTCGGAGGGCGTTCCGCTCGGCGCGATCCAACTGCCCGAGAGCGGCGAGCCGATCATCCTGCTCCAGGATCGACCGACCACCGGCGGGTATCCGATCGTCGCGTGCGTAATCGAAGCGGACATCCCGGCCGCCGCCCAGGTGCGCCCCGGTGAGAACGTCTCGTTCGAGGAAATCACGATCGACGCGGCCCGTCGCGCCGCACGCGACCAGGAAGCCGCGCTGGACCGATCCATCCCTCCAATGATTGCCCTTCCATGACGCGCCGCATCGACCTCAACTGCGACCTCGGAGAACACCCGGCCCGCATCGCGGATGGTAGCGATTTCGCCCTCCTGCGCCTCGTCACCTCCGCGAACATCGCCAGCGGCGGGCACGCGGGCGACGAACCCACCATGCGCGAGATCGTCCGCGAAGCGCACGCGCTCGGCGTCAGGATCGGCGCGCACCCGGGCTACCCCGATCGGGCAAACTTCGGACGAGTCGAACTCCGACTTCCCATGGCGCGCCTGAAATCGGAACTCGCCGCGCAGATCGCACGCCTGGTCGGCATCGCGCGGGAGGAAGGCGCGGTCATCGCGCACGTCAAGCCGCACGGCGCGCTCTATCACGCCGCCATGACCGATCGCGACATCGCCCGCGCTCTCGCCGAAGTCGCGGCGGACGTTGATCCATCACTCATCCTGATCGGTCTCGCGGGCGCTCCGGCCCTGGAGGTCTGGCGCTCGATGAAATGCCCCGTCGCGGCCGAGGCCTTCGCTGATCGACGGTACGAAGCGGACGGTTCGCTCCGCGCCAGGACGCAACCGGACGCGCTCATCACCGACCCGGATGAAGCGGCGGCGCAGGCGCTCATGATCGTGCGCGACGGCGCGGCCTTGTCGCGCGACGGAACACACGTTCGCCTGGCCGCGGATTCAATGTGCATTCATTCCGACACCCCGGGGTCGCTCCGGATTGCCTCGAGCGTGCGCGCACGCCTGGAGTCGGCCGGCATCGCGATCCGCGCGATGGATGCTCTCCCGTAGACTCAGGCCCCATGGCACAGCCGTCCTACACCTCGCGGGACTCATTCCTGCTCCGAGTCCAGCGGAGCGAGTTGACACGGCTGGCGCTCATCGCCGGCATGTTCGCCGCGATGCTGCTCATCGTGCTCGTCCGCCGAGTGCTTCAAGGCGCGGTCATGGCGGAGAACTCCGTTTTCTATCCGACCGCGATCGTCCTGAGCCTCGGGCTTGCGTATCAGGTGTACGCCTTCCGCGAGACTCGGCGTTGCATCGCGGAGGGGAAGATCCGCGCCGCATGGCGCTGGTGGGCCGGCGCCGCGGTCGACCTGGCGGTCCCGATCGCCGCGCTCCTGATCCTGCACCTCAACGCACCGCACGGGGCGATCGCGGCGCTCTCCGCCCCGGCGATTCTCATCGTTCCGCTCGTGATCCTGCTCTCGGTGCTGCGTCTCAAGCCCTGGTTCTCATTCTGGACTGGCGCCGCCGCCGCCGCCGGCCACTGGGCCCTCGTCACGGACTCGGTGCTTCGACACGAGATCGACCCGAACCAGTACCCGTTGCTCTACACCTACGGCGTCGGACTCCTGATGATCGGGGTCGCCGGCGCGATGGTCGCGAAACATGTCAAGCGATACGTCATCGAGACGCTCGACGAGGCCGCCGCCGCCGAACGCGCCCGCCAGTCCCTCGCGAATGTCGAGCGCGACCTCGCCGTCGCACGCGATATCCAGCGCGGCCTGCTTCCCTCGACCGCCGCGCCGCTCGATGGCTTCGACATCGCGGGGATGAACCGACCCGCCGACCAGACCGGCGGCGATTATTACGACTGGCAACCGCTCCCCGACGGACGCCTCGCCGTGGTCCTCGCGGACGTCACGGGACACGGCATCGGGCCGGCGCTCGTGATGGCCGTCTGCCGCGCCTATTCCCGCGCCGCCGCCCCGGCAGCGCCGACGCCCGGGGCGCTGCTGGAGCGCCTGAACAGCCTGATCCACGACGATCTCCAGGGAGCGCGCTTCATCACCATGGTGCTGGCGCTGGTCGCGCCCGACGGATCGGTACAACTCGCCTCCGCCGGGCACGGCCCGACACTCCTGTACACCGCGAAAACCGGCGAGGTCGAATGGTTCGGCGGCGACGGCCTGCCGCTGGGAGTCATGCCCGATGAGCGCTACGCCGAACAGCGCACGTTCACGCTTGCCCCAGGCGATGTGCTCGTCCTTCAGACCGACGGCTTCATCGAGTGGGCCAGAACCTCGGACAACAAACAGTTCGGCCTCGATCGGATGAAAGATGCGCTCCGCCGGTCCGCGGGGGGAAACGCTCGATCGATCATCGAGTCGATCGACCGCGCCGTCATCGAGTTTTCAGAGGGATCGCCGCAGGCCGACGACATGACCGCCGTCGCGATCAAGCGCCTCTGACGCGGGGACGACGACCGATCGCCGCTACTCTATGCTCCCGTTCTCAGGAGCCTATCCCGTGAGCCAGAACTTCGACAGCGTCCTGAATGAAAACCGTGTCTTCAAGCCCGTCCCCGCGACCGCGCTGGGCTTCAACCGATGGCACATCGACTCCCTGGAGGAGTACAAGGCGCTCCACGCCTTCTCGATCAACGACCCGGCCGGCTTCTGGGGTGCCGAGGCCGCCAGGCTTTCCTGGTTCCGCAAGTGGGACACCGTCCTCGAATGGACCGCCCCGGATGCGAGATGGTTCGTCGGCGGAAAACTCAACGCCTGCTACAACTGCGTCGATCGGCACGTTCAGGCGGGCCACGGCGAACAGACCGCAATCGTCTGGGAGGGCGAGCCGGTCGCCCCGCGCACAAGCCACGCCGTCGCCGGATCAAAGTACGCGAGCGAGCCGGAAATTCGCCGCCTCACCTACCGCGACCTCCAGACACAGACCTCGCGCCTCGCAAGCGCCCTCAAGTCCCTCGGCGTGAAGAAGGGTGATGTGGTCACCATCTACATGCCGATGGTCCCCGAACTCGCGATCGCCATCCTCGCATGCGCACGCATCGGCGCGGCACACTCCGTCATCTTCGGAGGGTTCGCCCCCACCGCCATCAGCGAGCGGGCCATCGACGCCGAATCACGCATCATCATCACCGCCGACGGCGGATACCGCCGGGGCGACATTGTCCCGCTCCAGAAGAATGTCGAGGACGCGCTCGCCCTGCTCACGAACCACGGGCACATCATCAACCACGTGCTCGTGCTGCAGCGCACGGGGCACGAACCGCCGTCGAAACGATTCAGCACGGGCGACACCCGAGGCTCGACCGTCATGCACTGGTGGCACGACGCGGTCGCGCAAGCCTCCGATGCCTGCCCCTGCGTCGAAATGGACTCGGAGGACATGTTGTTCCTCCTGTACACCTCGGGATCGACCGGAAAGCCGAAGGGGATCCTCCACACCACGGGAGGCTACCTCGCCTTCGTGCAGATGACCGCCCGACTTGCCTTCAACCTCATGCCCGACGCGGGCCAGCTCTTCTGGTGCTCCGCCGATATCGGCTGGGTCACCGGCCACTCCTACGTCCTCTACGGCATCCTCATGAACCGCGTCCCGACCCTCATGTACGAGGGCGCGCCGAACTTCCCGCAGAACGACCGCTTCTGGGACATCATCGAACGCCACCGCGTGACGCAGTTCTACACCGCGCCCACCGCCATCCGCACCTTTATGAAGTGGGGGGACGATCTGCCCGCGAAGCACGACATGAGTTCCCTCAAACTCCTCGGCACCGTGGGCGAACCGATCAATCCCGAGGCCTGGATCTGGTACCAGCAGCACATCGGCAAGGGTCGATGCCCGATCGTCGATACGTATTGGCAGACCGAAACCGGCGGGCACATCGCCACCCCGTTGCCCGGAGCCATTCCGACCAAGCCCGGCTCATGCACCCTCCCCATGCTGGGAGTCGATGCCGCCGTCGTCAACGAGCAGGGCGAGGTCATCCCGGCCAACTCGGGCGGACTCTTTGTCATCCGAAAGCCGTGGCCGGGGATGCTCCGGGGAATCTACGGCAACCGCGAACGCTTCATCTCCAACTACTGGGGACGGATCAAGGACCCGAAGACCAAGGAGCCGTACTACTTCTCCGCCGACGGCGCCCGCCGCGACGAGGACGGGTACTTCTGGATCATGGGCCGCGTGGACGATGTCATCAAGGTCAGCGGCCACCTCCTGGGAACCATGGAAGTCGAGAGCGCGCTGGTCAGCCACCCCGGCGTCGCGGAGGCCGCCGTCGTCGGTGTGCCGCACGACGTGAAAGGATTCGCCATCTGCGCCTTCGTCTCCCTGAAGACGCACTGGCTGAAGGCCCACTCCCGCAACCCGGACGATTCCCTCCGACAGGAACTCAAGGAGCACGTCGCCAAGGAGGTCGGGGCGCTCGCCCGCCCCGAACACATTCGCTTTGCCGAGGCGCTCCCCAAGACCCGCAGCGGCAAGATCATGCGCCGCCTCCTCCGAGACGTGGCCAACGGCGTCGAGAAAATCACGCAGGACACCACCACGCTCGAAGACTTCAGCGTCGTCGCCCGCCTGCGCAACGATGATGAGTGATCGCCCCGTCTCGGATCGTGGGCCGACCCCGCCGCTTCGCGCGGACAAGCCGGTACCATCCCCCGCATGCCCGGCGAATCCGACGCGCTCAACATCCTCGGTCTGAAGTACCGATACCCCGCCGCCGACACGCGATCCGCGAAGCCGGGATGGGTGGTCGATGTCGCGTCGCTCGCGCTCAAGCCCGGCGAGCAGATGCTCCTGACCGGCGGGTCGGGCCGCGGCAAGAGCACGCTCCTCTATCTCACCGCCGGGCTGATGGAACCGGCCGAGGGAGAGGTGCGCGTCGCCGGCGCCTCGGTCGGCGCGCTCCACGGCGCGGCACGCGACCTCTTCCGAGGTCGGCATATCGGCATGATCTTCCAGACCTTCAACCTCCTCCAAGGCTTCTCGGCGGCCGAAAACGTCATGGCGGCGTTGATGTTCACTGAGCTCCCGCCGCGCGAGCACCGCGTCAAGGCCGAGTCGCTCCTCCGCCACCTGGGAATCGAACGCTTCGACGCCGAGCCGGAGCGCATGAGCGTCGGACAGCAGCAACGCATCGCCGTGGCGCGCGCCGTCGCGTGCGACCCCGTGCTGGTTCTCGCCGACGAGCCGACCGCGAGCCTCGACCCGGAGAACGCCGCCGCCGCGATGGACCTGATCCAGTCGATCTGCCGCGAGAAGAACGCGGCGCTGCTCTGCGTTTCACACGATCCGACCATGGCTTCGAGATTCAGCCGCAGGGCCTCGCTCGATGATCTGAGGGACCGGACCTAGGCGCACGACGAAAGCACACCGATGGCACTGACCGATTTCACCATCATCCGCCGAAGCATGACCGCGAGGCTCTTCTCGACCGTGACAACGGTCATCACCGTCGCCGTCGCCGTCGCGCTCATGCTGGTCCTGCTCTCGATGCGCGACGCCGGGGAACGCGCCTTCGAGCGCGGCAGCGGGAATATGCACCTCCTCATCTCGCGCGACAGCAGCCCGATGGTCAGCGTCCTGAACGGCGTCTTCTACGCCAACGCCCCCGCGCGCCCGATCCGCTGGGACGAGTACGAACGCCTGACCGCTTCGCTCCCGCTCGAGTTCGCCGTCCCCGTGCAACTGGGCGATTCCTACCGGGGCATGCCCGTCCTCGCCACCACCACGGAGTTCTTCACGAAGTTCAGGCCCGACCCCGTCGAAGGATGGTCGCTCGCCGAGGGACGCATCTTCGAGAAGGAACTCGAAGTGGTCGTCGGCGCCACCGCCGCACGATCGACCGGACTCCGAGTCGGCGACATCCTCTACGTCACCCACGGGGTCGGAAGCGCCGGCGCGGCCGCCGCCCACGTCCACAAGGAGTACGCCTTCACCGTTGTCGGCGTGCTCAAGCCGACGGGAAGCAGCCACGACCGCGCCCTCTTCATCGACCTCAACTCAACATGGATCCTGCACGCACACGACCGCCGCATCGCCGAGAATCGCGGCCCGGACTCGCTCGCTCCGCTCACCGTCGCGGACATTGAAGAGCCGGACCGACTCATCACGGGCATCTACGTGCGCGTCATCACGCGGGAGGGGCAGGACGCATCCGCCGCGCTCCCGCAGGTCTTCAGCATGCTCCGCGCCGACCCCAGCATCACCGCCGCCGCCCCGACCGATCAGATCCGCCGCCTCTTCGCCATCGTCTCGAACATCGACCAGATCTTCGTCGCGATGGCGGCCGTCGTGATGGTCAGCAGCGGCATCGCGATCATGCTCGCGCTCTACAACAGCATGGAGCAGCGACGCAGACAGATCGCCGTGCTCCGCGTGCTCGGATGCAGCCGGCCGCGGGTCTTCGGGCTGGTGGTGACCGAATCCGCGATCCTGGGCGTCCTGGGCGCCGCCCTGGGCGTGGCGACGGCCTACGCCGGCGGACTCATCGTCGCCGCCGTGTTGAAGGAACGTCTCGGGCTGGTCATCGAGCCGTCGCTCCCGCTGGAAATCACGCTGGTGGTGGTGCTGGCCACGGTCGCCCTCGCCTCGGCGGCCGGGATCATCCCCGCCGTCATGGCCTACCGTACCAGCGTCGCTCGCAGCCTCAGACCGATCGGATGACCCTCGAGAGAAATACCGCATGAAATGGTTCTGGATCATTCTCGCCCTGCTGGTGATCGCAACGGGCGCGCTCTTTGCGCGGCGGGGGACGGACCGCACACCGACGCTTTCGCCCGAGTCGATCGCCACAACCGAACCCATCGCGATGTCGGTCGATCAAGCAGTCCGCCGATCCGCTCCGGCGGAACCCGCGCCGGTCGTCGAAGCGCCCCCTCCCGAGGCCGCCACCGAGAGCGCGAGCGAGGCTCCACCGCCCGCCACCGCGAGCGCCGAACCCGCCGCCGATTCATTCGAAAAGGCGCCCTCGGAAGCCATCACGAAAGCCGAGCCAAAGCAAGAGGAAGCGGCGCCCGCCGTTTCAGATTCGGTCGCGCCGCAGGCCCCGCCCATCGACCAGGCCTCCATCACCGAAGACCAGCTGCCAGCACTCTTCAAGGACCAGTTCGAGATCGTCCCCGCCCGGGCCAAGCCGGGAGACGCCGGCGTCACCATCTACGACGAGCGATTTCCCGTAAAGGGCGCGGGCACCCCCGAAGACCCGATGGAGGTCACGTGGGAGTTGCTCGTCTCGGCCTCGGAAACATTCCAGCCGCGAATGGGAAAGAAACGCCTGCCCGAACGGATCACCATGCTCGACGGCAAGCGCGTCCGCGTCACCGGCTACGTCGCGTTCCCGATCATGGCCGCGGCACAGAACGAGATGCTCTCGATGCGCAACATGTGGGACGGCTGCTGCATCGGCGTCCCCCCCACTCCCTACGACGCCCTCGAAGTCAAACTCAAGGAAGCCGCCACCGGACGCGACCGCTTCACCGCCTTCGGCACGGTCGAGGGAACGCTCAAGGTCGATCCATACATCAAGGGCAACTGGCTCCTCGGCCTCTACCTCATGGAAGACGCCACGCTTTCGCAACTCAAGGAAGGCGGCGACCCTGGTAAACACGGGGGGATGTAACTCCAGCCCCGAAAAGCGACACATCGCCGACGGCCGGCTTGTCGACCCATGAAAACCGCCGATTCCGCTTGCTCTGTCCCTTGACCATCCGGTGGACCTCCTTCGGGAACGATCAACGGGTGTCATCCCATCGATCCCTCCCGTCCACCGCCAGTGGGCAACCTCAGAGATCTTCATTGGCCCCGATGCACAAGGGATAGCAGGGGCCGCTGAAGGTGTAGGTGGTGCAGTCGGGCATCGAGAAGTACGCGTACCAGTTGTCTTGCTGCACAAACACGGCGTGATCCGTTGTGCCAGTGTCGAGATGGTGTCGCGCGGTCAC
>JAEUIV010000147.1 GCA_016795005.1 Phycisphaerae bacterium | reverse complement strand
CGGTCGGCCATCCACGCCACGTCCCGTCCTGGTTCTCTTCGCCATCGTCGGCCTCCTTGCCGATCGACAGCTTCACCGAGCGGAACACAAAGCGCAACCGAACGAGCGCCGAACGCGACGATCCGTCAAACAGGACCTAGTGGCAGCCCTCGTCGATGAGGCCGTCGCAGTCGTTGTCGATGTTGTCGCCGCAGATTTCGGGGGCGCCGGGATGGACGGTGGGGTTGTTGTCGTCGCACTCCAACCCGTCGGCCCAGCCGTCGCCGTCGTTGTCGAGTGTTGATTCGCAGGCATCGCCGATGAAGTTCATGTTGAGGTCTTCCTGGCCGGGGTTGTAGTGGTAGGGGCAGATGTCGCACGCGTCACCGACGCCGTCGTGGTCGAAGTCGGCCTGGGTGGGATCGGTCTGGTTGGGGCAGTTGTCGCAGACATCGCCGACGCCGTCGGCGTCGATGTCGGCCTGGTTGGAGTTTGGGGTGTTGGGGCAGTTGTCGGTCGCGTTGGGGACTCCGTCGCCGTCGTTGTCGTTGCTGGTGTTGCAGTCGTTGTCGCTGTTATCGACGAGGCCGTCGCAGTCGTTGTCGATTCCGTCGAAGCAGATCTCGGTGGCGCCGGGGAAGACGGTGGGGTCGGTGTCGTCGCAGTCCTGCGTTGAGTTCCAGCCGTCGCCGTCGTTGTCGGCGGCTTCGCAGGCGTCGCCGATCCCGTTGTTGTTGGAGTCGGTCTGCTGCGGATTGGGGATGAAGGGGCAGTTGTCGCAGGGATCGCCCACGCCGTCGGCATCGGTGTCGGTCTGATCGGGGTTGGGGAAGGTGGGGCAGTTGTCGGCGTTGTCCGGGACGCCGTCGCCGTCGGCGTCGATCAGGCAGACGTTGTTGAAGTTGGCGAGGACGGCGCTGATATCCGCGAAGTTGACGACGCCGTTGCAGTCGGCATCGCCGAGGCAGCATCCGGCACGGAGCTGGGCGGCGGCGGGTTGGGGGGCGGGGCGTGCGCTGGCGGCGGGTTCCGCGGTGCGGAGTTGGGCGGCGGTGAGTCCGATGAGGATGCCGAGTGAGATGAGCAGGGGGGACTTCATTTCGGGGATGCTCCTGTTGCGCGCGGGGGCGGTGTATTCATCGACCTGGGGAGTGTGCACCCGAAATGACGGCGCGGCCAGCCGGAGGGATCGTGAATTGCTGGACGTGGGAGCGGGGGATATCGGGCGTCCCTTGGCGGGGGGACGTGCCGCGGCGCTGGGGGGTCACTTTTCCCAGGTGATGTAGTTGAAGAGGGAATAGTCGAGGTCCTGCACGGGGTGGCCGAGCGCGCGGAGCATGGACATGGCCTGCGAGCGGTGATGAACTTCGTGGCAGAGGAGCTGCACGAAGATCTCGGAGGCGGGGGCGCGGACGATCATGGTTCGGCCGTCGATGGGCGTGCGCGTCTCGTGGAGGGTGTTCCACTGCCTGGTGTCGATGGAGGCGTTGATGGCGGCGCGTGTGCGCTCGGACTGCGCGGGCCAGGCGGCGTCAATGTCGGCGAAGGGAGGCTCGGTGTCGTAGGGGATCGGGGCGAGTGAGCGGTCGGGTCGTTGGCCGGTGGCGATGCGGTGCGCGTAGGACCACTCGGCGTTGAGCATGTGCGGAAGTGTGGCGCTGAGGCGGCGCATGCCGAAGGGGAACTCCTGGCGATACTGCGCCTCGGTGAGGGTGCGGAGCGGTTCGAGGAGCCTGGCCCGGGCGCGGATGAGGTAGTCGAAGGTTCGGATGGGATCCATGCGAGGAAGAGTAGTGAGTTCGCGCGATCGACCGCGGCGGAGTGTGCTTTCGGCGAGGCTCGACTCTCTACGGCTCATCGAGCAGTTCGGCGATCGCTTCGACGTCGTCCTCGGCGGTCTCGCGGGTGTGGACGTCGCGCGTGCGGCGGAAACGAGCGGATTGGTCGGATGAGGTGGGCTTCGGTGTCGCGGGCACTGGGGCATGAAAGTTGTCGGGTGCGGGCGTGTGCCCGGCTTGGACTTGAGCGCGCGATGCAGCCGTCCGGGGGGCGTGGGCATCGAGCGCTGATTCCTGATGGGTCTCGGTGGAGCGTGCTGTTCCGATCCGTACACTGCGGGGGTGACACCCCGAGTCTCTCTCATCACGACGATCTTTAATCGCGAGGCCTTTCTCGAGGCGGCGGTGCGGAGCGTGCGAACGCAGACGTTTGCCGATTTTGAGCACATTCTGTACGACGACGGATCGACGGACGGTTCGCTCGCGCTGGCGCAGCGGCTGGCGAAGGAGGATGCGCGCGTCCGGGTGGTGGCGGGGGAGCGGCGCGGGGTCGTGGGGGCGCTGAAGCGGGCGCACGAGCATGCGCGTGCCCCGCTCATCGGGTGGCTTGACAGCGATGACCTGCTGGTCAACACGGCGCTGGAAGAGACGGTCGCGGCGCTCGCGGGCGACCCCACCGCGGGCCTGGTATTCACGGATCATGTGCTGATTGATGCGCGAGGCCGCGTGTTGCCCGAGAGGGCGAGGGCGGTCAAGCCCTTTGCGCCGGAGCGGCTCCTGACCGAACTGGTCTCGTTTCAGTTCAGGCTGTTCCGTCGCGAGGTGTTCGACGCCTGCGGCGGGATTGATGATTCGTTCACGGCGGCGCCGGACTATGACTTCTGTCTGCGCGCGTCGGAAGTGGCGCGGTTTGTGCATCTCCCTCGACCGCTGTATTGCTACCGGCAGCATCCTGGCGCGATCTCGTCTTCGAGGCGGATCGAGCAGATCGAGAACAGTCGTCGGGCGGTTGAGCGAGCGCTTGTCCGGCGCGGGCTTGACAGGCGGTTCCGGCTCCAGGTGGATATTTCGGCGGTGTTTTCGATCCTTGAGCGAGAATAATCCGTAAGTTTTGTTGCCCCGGCACAAAACTGACGTCACACTTCGGGATCGTCCGAGGCACCCGGGTTCTTGCGAGAGGAGATCACCAGCATGACGAAGAGTTCACTCGCCGCCGCGGCTCGCGGCACGGCTGTGCTCGCCTCGATCGCCGGCGCGGTGGCGACGGCGGATGGGCAGCCCGCGCGGTTTGAGATGCTTGACAACGCCGGGTTTTTCTTCGCCGTGCCTCGGTACATTTCCGCCGACGGCTCGGTGATCGCGGGTGATCTGAGCCAGCAGTTCGGCGGCGTGCGTGCGGCGCGGTGGGTGTATCCCGGCCCGGTGGTGCAGAATCTTGGGCCGTTCATGGGCCAGGACACGAGCGTGGATCATCTCTCGCGTGACGGACAGACGGTCTATGGGGCGACGTCGTTCAATGCGTTGCGATGGACCAGCCCCGGGCCTTTCGTGATTGATCCTCATGGGAGGACGCTTGACGTGACGCCCGATGGGGCGGTGCGGATCGTGACCAACCAGCGTCAGGTCGGGGCGAACCCGCCGGAGAATCTCGGCGTTCCTTCCGGGTATGACTCCGGGGTTCTTCGGGCGATCGACGCTTCCGGGGCGGTCATCATCGGCGAAGGGGTGCGTGTTGAGTCCGGGGGCGGATACTTGCTGCGAAACAAGGAGTTTCGAGAGGCCGCGCGGTGGAGCGTTGCCGACGGGTGGCAAGGGCTGGGTTTTTTGCCTGGCGACGGGTATTCCACGGGGCTGCACATCTCGGACGACGGGGCGGTTCTTGTCGGCGCCTCTCGGGCCGACGAGTCCGGGGCGGATCGCGTATGGCGCATCGAGGGTGAAGGACCGATGGTCGACCTGGGCACGATTCCCGGTTTCGCCGGCGCGCCGACGGTTCCCGTCGATATGTCGGCGGACGGATCGGTGATCGTGGGCACGGTGATGGCGTTCTCCGGGACGCGATGCTTCCTGTGGACCCCGTCAGAGGGGATGCGCGATCTGGAGACGCATCTGCGTGGTTCCGGGCAGGACCTGGACGACTGGCAGGTCCTGAGTGTCGAGGCTGTTTCCGCGGATGGTCAGTACGTTCTCGGCCGAGGGGTGACTCCCACCGGTCAGGTTCGGGGCTTTGTGGCGCCGCTTTTCGCGGTGTGCGCGCCGCCGAGCGCTTCTCTGGCGGACGAGTACGGGGTGGTGTTCGCACGTGGCGAGTTGCTTTCGTCCGAGCCTGGCGAGCCGGTGTGCGTTTCGCTGCCGCTGTTCCCTCCGATGCATGTTGCGAGTGACGGGGTGGTCGCGTCGCGGCCGACGCTTTCGTCCGGTGTGTCGAGCGTGTTCGTCGGTTTGCCTCCCGCGTTCGTGCGTGTGGGAGACGTGGCGCCCGGGGGCGGGACGTTTGATGTGCTCGGGGATTTCATTGTCAAGGCCGGTGAATCGGCGCTGATTTCAGCAGGGATTGGTCCGGTGGGGTCGGCGGTGCTGGGCCTCTGGAGTGGCACGCCGGGGAATCTGGGGCAGATCGTGCGTGTGGGAGGGCTTGTCGGCGGGCAGACCGTGACGGGGTTGCTCGGACAGGCGCTCCACAACAACCACGGGCGATCGGCGTTCATCGTGCAGTTTTCCGGCGGTTTCAGTTTTGTGCGGGGTTCGCCCGGGGTGGTTGCCTCGTACAACATCAGCGCGGCGACGACCGCACAGTTTCCGAAGGGTGTGGTCTTCACCACCCCGTCGCTCCAGGCGTTCAACGATTCGGATCAGGTCGCGCTCACGGAGGCGATCAGTTACGCAGAGGTGCCGTTGTCAGCCGATACATGCATCATGGTCCGGTCGGTGGGGCAGACGACGAACCAGATCCGTGCGCTGGAAGGTGAGCCGGCGCCGGATCAGGCTCCCGGGGTGCGGTTCGGCGACCTGCTGAGCGTGCGTGTTTCGATGAACTCGTCCGGTCGAATTGCGTTCCGCGCGCCGCTGACGAACGGTGAGGCCGGCGTATTTGTTGAGACGGAATCGGGATTGCGCGGCGTAGCGACGACGGGTCGGCAGGCTCCCGGCGAGCCGGAGGGTGTCACGTTGTTCACGGTGGACACGCCGATCATCAACGATCACGGGCGCGTGGTGTTCCACGCCAGTCTGATCGGGCCAGGGGTTGACGGCACGCACGCGGTCTTTCTCTCGGATGACGGCGTTGCGGCGTCGGCGGTGTTCCGCGGGGCGGGAATCGCGCCGGGGCTTGGCGCCTGTGCGGAGTTGATCGGGGTGCTCGCGCCGATCGTGTTGAACAACGCGGGGCAGGTGCTCATTCCCGCGGCGATCAGCGCGGGGGGCGGTTCGGTCGTCCGAAATGCGCTCTATCTTCTGGACCCGGAGCGAGGGCTGTTCCTGGTGGCGGGGAAGGGGAGCGCGATTGAACTGGCTTCGGAGGACGTGCGCACGATCGCGCGCGTGGACATTGTTGCGGGCGACACGGCCTCGACGAGCGAGGGTCGGCGGGTGACGCTGGCGGATGACGGATCGGTGGTGTTCCGCGCGGAGTTCACGGATCAGAGCGAGGCGTATGTGCGGGCACGGGTGACGCCTCCCGCGGCTCCGGCGCTGTGCCCCGGTGATGCGAACGGCGACGGCGTCGTCAACTTCGCCGACATCACGAGCGTCCTGACGTTCTGGCTGTTTGATTACGCGCCTGGAACGGGTGCGGGCGACGCCAATCACGATGGTGTGGTCAACTTCGCTGATATCACGGCGGTGCTGACGTTCTCCGGCGTGCCCTGCAAGTGATCGCGGATGAGCGAAGCGGGGTCACATTGAATCGAGCAGTTCGGCCAGGAGGCGGACGCCCCAGCCGGTGTTCGCGTTCTTGACGAACGGCCCCTTGTCGCCCCCTTCGGTGGCGTGGACTCCCGCGATGTCGAGGTGGCACCACGGGATCTTCGGATCGACGAAGTAGGCGAGGAAGGCGGCGCCCTGGATGGGGTGGGCCTTGCGTTCGGGGTTGGAGTTGATGATGTCGGCGATGTCGGACTTCATCATTTCGCGGTATTCGTCGTGGTGGGGGAGTCGCCAGACTCGTTCGCCGCTGACGGCGCTGGCGGCCTCGATTCTGGCTCGGAGGGCATCGTCGTCGCACCACATGCCGGCGTAGGTGGAGCCGAGGGCGACGACCACGCCCCCGGTGAGTGTGGCGAGGTCGACGATGAAGGCGGGGTCTTCCTTTTCGCAGGCGTAGCAGAGGGCATCGGCGAGGACGAGGCGACCCTCGGCGTCGGTGTTGGTGACTTCGACGGTGACGCCGTTGCGGTAGGTGATGATGTCATCAGGACGGTAGGCCTGGTCGCTGACGGAGTTTTCGGCGACGGCGAGGAAGGCAACGACGGGTCGCCTGGGCTTGATGGTGGTGGCGATGGCGTGCATGGCGCCGAAGACGGCGCATCCGCCGTCCTTGTCGCGCTTCATGCCGCGCATGCCGTTGTTGACCTTGAGGGAGAGGCCGCCGGAGTCGTAGGTCATGGTCTTGCCGATGAGGACGGCGGGCTTGGCGGCTTTGGCGGCGCCGCGCGGGCGGTACTCGAGGCGGATCATGCAGGGCTTGTTCTCGCTGGCCTTGCCGACGTTGATGAGTCCGGTGAAGCGTTCCTTTTCGAGTTGCGCGCCCTTGAAGACGGTGCAGCGGAGTCCCGTGTCGCGCGCGAGTTTCTGCGCCTTGCTCGCGATGTAGTCGGGCGTGCAGATGTTGGGCGGGGTGTGGCTGAGCGTGCGGGTGATGTTGGCGGAGGCGGCGAGGGCGAGGCCTCGCTCGATTCCCTGTCGGAACGTGGAGTTCGGGGTGGAGACGGTGAGTTTCGGGCGGTCGTTTGTCCTGGATGGACCCTTGAAGTCGTCGCAGTTCCACGCGACGAGGCCGAGGCCTTCGCCGAAGGCGCTCCCCGCGGCGGTGAGGTCGGCGCGGATGGATTGAAGCGCGGGGGCGAGGTCGATGGAAGCGGCGGTGGCCTTGATGGAGGCGAGTTTTCGTCCGATCGCGGCGGCGGCGTCGCGGAGGTGGCCGAGGTTGAACTTTGACTTGTCTCCCAGGCCGACGATGAGTGTGCGATGGCCCTTGGAGTCGAAGGCCTCGATGACGCGAGCGAGATCGCCCGTGGCTTCGGGGCGCTTGAGGGCTTCGGCGGCGGCGCCCGTGCGGTCGAGCGAGGCCGAGGCCTTGTCGAGCGGCTGGCCCTTGAAGTGGGCGAGGATGTTGACGGCTTTCGCCGGGGTGGTTGCGGACAACTTCAACGAGTCGAACATCGACGAGGCTCCTGATGGATCGTGCGTGCGGGCCGAGCGGAGCAGTGTACCGGCGGCTGCTTCCGTGGGATTCGTTCGGGAGCGCGCAGGCTCATAGGAGGCCGCGCGCGGGTATCGTGGACGGGATGTCTGATGCCTCCTCACCGAACCCGGGGTCAACCGCGCCTCGGACGCTCTTTGCTCCGTGGCGGATGTCGTACATGCAGATGTTGAGCGCGGCGGGCGAGGCGCGAGCGCCGGCGGGGCGCGCGAAGGGGTCATGTTTTCTGCGCGACTACTGGCTGAACCCGCAGGACGACGCGGCGAATCATGTGATCGTGCGGACCGGGACGGAAGCGACGGGGCGGGGCGGGCTGATCATGCTGAACCGGTACCCGTACGCGAATGGGCACCTGCTGGTGTGCCTGGGGGAATCGCGCGGTCGGCTGCTGGAGTATTCAGAATCGCAGCGCGCGGAGTTCTGGTCGATGGTGGACCTGGCGGTGGATCTGGTGGAGCGTGCGCTGAACCCGCAGGGGGTGAACATCGGGGTGAATCAAGGGAACGCGGCGGGGGCGGGGGTGCCGGAGCACGTGCATGCGCACGTAGTGCCGCGTTGGGCGGGGGATGTGAACTTCATGAGCGCGTGCGCGAATGTGCGCGTGATCCCGAGCGCGCTGGAGGAGATGGCGAAGACGATGCGGGGGGTGTGGGAGGGGATGAAGGCGTGACGCGGGCGGCGGGCGAGTGAAGAGGCCTCGCCGGTGGCGCCACGTTCCGCTTATTTCCCGGCGGCCTTGTACTCGTCGAGCGTTTCCTGGAGGTCCGCCTTCATGTCGGCGTCCTTGGCGTGGGAGATCGCTTCCTCCTGGGTGCGGATGGCGACGGCGACCTCCCCCTTCAGGAAGTGGACCCGGGCGAGGGTGTCGAGGATTCCCGCGTCCTTCGGATCGAGTTCGACGGCTCGCTTCGCGGCCCGCATGGCGATGTCGAGGTTCTTGTCGGTGACTTCGCCGTCCGGGTCCACGATGGTCCAGGCGATGGCGTTCAGCGTGCCCGGATCGTCCTTGAAATAGTTGGAGATGAGCGAGTCGGCGATGGAGTAGGCGCCGGCGGTGTCGTCCTTGTCCATGGCTTCGAAGAAGGCGTTGCGCTTGGCTTCTTTCTCGTATTCGGCTTCGTAGGCGGCCTTGGCGTCGGCGAGATTCCATGTTCCCTTGGTGACGCCTTCGAGTGCGGCGTCGAGTTCCATGGGATGGCCGATGAAGGCGATGCGCGATTCCTTGTCAACAACAAAGGCGCAGGGGATGCCGCGCTGATTGGCGGCGGTCATGTAGGCGTTGGTGGTCGATTTGGACTCGTCCCACGCGACGGTGTAGTGCATGAGGCCGTCGGCGTTCTTTGCCTTGACCATCTCCTCGACTTTTTCGAGGGTGTTGCGCTTGTCGGGCTTGGTGACGGCGACGAAGGTGACGTCGCGGTGCTGCTTGGAGAGTTCGGTGAGGTGGGGCATGGCGCGGACGCATGGGCCGCACCACGTGGCCCAGAACTCGATGACGTAGACCTTGCCCTTCTCGAAGGAGGGGATCGACTCGCCCCTGACCCACTTGTCGATGGTGAGGGCGGGGGCCGGCTCGCCGATGGTGAGTCGGGTTGATTCGGAGGCGGCGGCGCTGGAGGGTTCGCCCGCGAGCGCGACGGCGGAAGCGGGGGCGAGAAGGATCGAGGCGGCGAGGAGAAGGCGGCGTGTCATGGGAGCGGTCCTTTTGAGTTGTGATGGCGGCGCGGCGGGCTTACTGCTCGATGAGGCGGATGTTCATTACTGAGACCTGCTTCTGCTTGATGTTCACGTTGCCGAGCACCCAGTCGGTGTTGATGGTGACGCTGGATTTCCGGAGTTGCAGGAGCATGCGGTGCCGGTCGTAGACGATGCGGCATCCTCCGGCGGATTCGCTTCCCAGGTTGACGGTGGCGACGTCGTCCGCGGGGTTTTCCGGCCGCTTGAGCGTGAGGGAGTACTGGCCGTAGCACGTGATGGTGTCGGAGTCCGCCTCGTTGACCACGTAGTCGGTGGTGATTTCGATGGCGCCGGCGGGGGGCATCGGGATGAGGTCGGTTGACTGCCATCCCCGGCCGACGACACGGGGGGCTTTCCATGCGCCGTCGAGTTCAAAGATCGGGGTGATGGCGTTCGAGAGTTTCTCGTTGGTGAAGAAGCCCATGAAGCGATCGTCGGGGTAGTCGAGTTTGGAGGCGGCCTGGACGAACTTTTCGAGGCCGGAGGTGACGGTCGCCCTGCCGGCGTCGTCCACGTCAATGGAAAGGATCGCCTTTTCGAGCGTTTCTCCCAGGCGTGCGACGGCGGGGGCGTTGTCGGGGAGCGCGGCGGCGGGCCATTCGAATCCGACCTGCTGATCGCCGATGGGGGCCTGGACCATTGCCTCCTCGAAGGTTCCTTCGAGCTTGGCGGCGCCGGCGGGGGTGACCTCGAGGACCTTCATGCGGAGGCGCGCGCTGACCCGGAGCGGCGTGACTTGTTCGGGCTGGCCTTCACCCATCTGTTGCGAGACATCGACGGCCATGCCGAGGCTGTACGCGAACTCGTCACCCTTGCGGAGGACGGGCTTGAGTGAGACCTCGGACTGGGCGGCGGAGACGGACGCGGCGAGAAGCACGGCGACGAACGGACGGACCAGGTTGCGAAGCATTGATGGCTCCATGGGATGATTTTCGAAAGGTGGCTGAAAAGGAGTCTACCGGCGTGGGTGGGGGTGCGTGGCGTCGGGCGGCATCTAGAATGGGCTGGTGAAACTCGCGCTTGTCCAGTTTAACCCCGTGGTGGGTGATGTTTCGGGGAACGCCCGACGGGTGGCGGAGTGGGTTGAGCGGGCGAAGTCGGGCGGAGCGGAGTTGGTGGTGTTTCCGGAGTTGGCGTTGACGGGCTATCCGCCGAGGGACCTGCTGCATCAGGAAGGGTTCCTGGAGGCGGCGCGGGACGCGGCGGTCGGGCTTGCGGCGGGCGTGCGCGGCGTGACGGTGATGGCGGGGTGTCCGTGGCGGGAGTCGGGAACCACCAACAGCGTCCTGGTGATGCGAGATGGGGAGATCATCGCGCGGTACGACAAGCGGCTGCTGCCGACGTACGACGTGTTCGATGAGGATCGGTATTTCGAGGCGGGGGATCGGCCGCTGGTGGTCGAAGCGAGCGGGGTGCGTGTCGGCGTGAGCGTGTGCGAGGACCTGTGGAAGGGGGCGGACGTCGGGAGCGATCATCGGTACCGGGGGCGGGGCGATCCGGTGGGCGACCTGGTCGCGTCGGGGGCGAGCCTGATCGTGAATCCGTCGGCGAGTCCCTTCGTGCTCGGGAAGGGCGCGCGTCAGCGCGCGATCCTGACTCGTCACGTGGAGCGGCACGGCGTGGCGGTGGCGGCGGTGAATCAGGTTGGAGGAAACGATGACCTGATCTTTGACGGTCACGCGGCGGTGTTTGTGCCGGGCGATTCGGGCGCGCGGCTGGTGGCGGCGGGGCCGGGGTTTGAAGAGGCGGTGGTTCTGGTTGACGTGCCGAGTGATGGTCGGTGGAGCGCGCGCGCCGGGGTGGATGATCCGTTGCGCGGCGCGTCGGACGAGTCGCTGCTTTTCCGGGCGCTGGTGCTGGGGGTGCGTGACTATTGCCGGAAGACCGGGTTTCGCTCGTGCGTCCTGGGGCTTTCCGGCGGGATCGATTCGGCGCTGACGGCGTGCATCGCTTCGGCGGCGCTGGGGGCGGATCGTGTGCTGGGGATCGGTCTGCCGAGCCGCTATTCGTCGGCGGGTTCGGTGGAGGATGCGCGGGCGCTGGCTGAGAATCTCGGGATGTCCTGGCGGTTGATGCCGATCGACGGGCCGCACGCCGCGGTCGAGGCGTCGCTCGGCGCGATGTGGCGTTCGATCGGCGCGAGCGCCGAGAGCGGCGTGACCGAGGAGAACGTGCAGTCGCGGGTGCGCGGGCTGCTACTCATGGCGGTGAGCAACAAGACGGGGGCGATCCTGCTGACGACGGGGAACAAGTCCGAACTGGCGGTCGGGTATTGCACGCTCTACGGCGATATGAACGGCGGGCTGGCGGTGCTGTCCGACGTGACGAAGGAGCAGGTGTACAGGCTGTCGAGGTGGATCAACGCGGAGCCTCGGCGGGCCGGTTTTGCTTCGCCGCCGATCCCCGAGGCGTCGATCACGAAAGCGCCGAGCGCGGAGCTGAGGCCCAACCAGACGGACCAGGATTCGCTGCCGCCGTATGAGATGCTGGATGAGATCATCGAACGGTACGTGGAGGGGCGGCAGTGCGCCGCGCGGATCGAACGGGAGACGGGCTTTGACAGCGCGATTGTCCGGCGGATCGTTCGCTTGATCGACACGAGCGAGTACAAGCGGCGACAGATGGCGACCGGGCTGAAAGTGACCGGGCTGACGTTTGGCCCGGGGCGCCGCTGGCCGATCGCGCAGGGATATCGAGGGTGATCGAGGCGGGGGGCGTGGTGAGCGGTACGGCGAAAAAAAACGGGCGGGGTCCGTGGACCCCGCCCGTCGTTCAGTCATGATCTGACCGGGGATTCACTCCCCGTCATCGGTGCGACATTACTGGTACAGGTTCGTCGACTCGGTCTCTTCGATCGGGTTCGAGAACTGGTCAGAGGTGACCTTGATGCGGAAGCGGACGTCGGCGGCGGCGTTCGCCTTGACGGTGACGCGCCAGGTGGCGGTCGCCTTCGGGGCCAGGGTCGGGAGAGTGGCCATGGTGATGGTCTTGCCCGCGGCGGTGACGGCGGTGGTGCCGGTGCCGGAGACGAAGTCCTGCTGCGGAGCCATCTCGGCGAGGACCTTGATGCCGGTGCCCGGGGCCGAGCCCTGGTTGGTGACGGTGATGGTGTAGACGGTGTTGCCGCCGACTTCGATCGGGTCGGGGTCATCGACGCACTCGACGAGGATGGCCGGGATGCCCTGGAGGTCGGTCTTGCAATCGGCGGTGACCGGCGAAGCGCACGCGCAGTTGGCGGTGGCGCTGACGCTGGCGGTGCCGATGGCGCCCGAGCCGAGGGTCACGCTGACGGTCTTGGTTCCGCCGGCGGGGATGGAGCCGAGGTTCCAGTTGGCGCCGGTCGCGTTGGCGGTCCCGCCGTCCGAGGCGGACTTGAAGGTTCCGCCGGCGATGTTGGCGACGAGGGTGGTGTTGTTGCAGACGGCATCACCCTTGTTGGCGACGGTGATGTCATACTTGGCATCGCGGCCGAGGAAGACGCGCTCGGGGCACTTGATGCTGATGGCGAGTTCCGGCTGTTTGACGACGACGGCCACGGTGTTCGAGTTGGCGGAGAGGCCCCCGGTGGCGGAGGCGGTCGCGTTGTTCTCGAATCGGCCCTTCTTGGTGGCCTTGAGTTGCATGGTGCGGGTGGCGCTCTGGCCTCCGGCGAGGGTGCCGACCGCGAGTTCGACCGACTGCTTTCCGTCGGCGGTGGTGAGGCCCGCGGGGAGGTTGTCCTTGATGACCACGTTCTCGGCGGCGCCGGTGCCGGTGTTCTTGACCTCGATGGTGGCGGTGATGGCGTCGCAGACCATGGCTTCGCTCGTCATGGTTTTGGTGAGCTGGAGGGCCGGCTGGACGACCTGGAGGGCCGAGCAGAGGGTGTTGTTGTAGGAGACGCTGAGGCAGTTGGTGGCGTTGCCGACCTTGTCCGCCTTGGCGGTGATCTTGATGATGGTTGTCTTGCAGGGGCCGAGGTCGCCGATGCTCCACTGGGCGTTGCCCGAGGCGCCGCGACCGGCGGGCGGGGTAGAGGAGACGATGGTCATGTTGTCCATCGACTCGTCGGTGACGACGACGTTCTGGAGGGTGCCGGCGGTGATGTTGGTGACATGGACCTCCATCTCATAGTTGGCGCCGGCTCGGACCTGCTTGGGCATGACCTGCTGGAGCATGAGGGCGCTCGAGCGCTTGTCGCCCGTGGGGAACGAGAGTTCCGCGAGGCTGTGGTCCGCGGTGATGGCGGGACGATAGTTGGCGCAGGTGCCGACGGGGGCCGGCGCGGGTGCGGCGGCCGGGGCGGGGGCCGGGGCCGGCATCGGTTCAGCCTTGTGCGGGAAGTACCCGCCGTACCACGGACGGCTGTAGGTGCTGCGGTCGGCGGTAGCGTTCCCCTCGGCGCACCCGCCGGCGAGCACGACAGTGGCTGCCAGCAGAGCCATCGAGGCCAGCGAAGATGTGAGACGCGAAAGTTTCATGACTGCTCCGAATATGTGCTTGGGGTCGTGATCCCGCGGCGGTCACCCCAGCGACGACTGCCGCTAACGGTCTAAAGGGTAGCAATTTATGATCGACTCGGTATGCGACGGGACAGGGGTTACCCATGGATTCGGGAAAGTTTGCTCGCATACCGAACCGTTATCGAACGGAGCATCGGTGCGACGTGTGGTGCTTCTTCCCGCTGAAATTCGGCAATTTTTGTGAAACGTTCGATGTTGCGAAGCGGCTCGGGTGGGTCATCTGCGCGAAAAATGCGCGATACTGAAGAATTCAGCTTCTTTCGCCTCTGGCGCGGGATTCAGGCGTCCGCGAAGTCGTACGGGGCCGCGTACGTGCCGGTGCGCTGTTTGGCGAGTTGCATGAGGATGTCGTTGGTGAGGGTGCTGGCGCCGAATCGGAAGCGGTCGGGGTGGAGCCATTGGTCGCCGAGCGTTTCCTTGAGCATGACGAGGTAGTGGAGTGATTGCTTGGCGGTGCGGATCCCGCCGGCGGGTTTCATGCCGATGCGCACGCCGGTCTTGAGGTAATGGTCGCGGATGGATTCGAGCATGACGAGCGTGACGGGCATGGTGGCGGCCGGCTGGACCTTGCCGGTGCTGGTCTTGATGAAATCTCCCTCGGTCAGCCCCGCGGCGATGGCGAGGTCGGAGGCGGCGCGGACGTTGTCGTAGGTTTCGAGTTCACCGGTTTCGAGGATGACCTTGAGTGCGGCGCGGCCGGTGCAGACTTCCTTCACGGCGGCGATTTCGTCGAAGACCCCAGCGCGGTCGCCCGCGAGGAAGAGTCCACGGGAGATGACCATGTCGATCTCGTCGGCGCCGTCGTCGATGGCGCGGCGTGTGTCGTCGAGCCGGACCGAAAGCGGGTATTGGCCGCTGGGGAAGCCGGTGGCGACGCTGGCGACGTGGACCCGGGTGGGTGAGGAGGCGTTAAAGGCGGCGAGTTCGCGCACGGCGGCGGCGACGAGGTTGGGATAAACACAGACCGCGCCGACGTGGGGCAGTGTCGGATCGGCGGGATCGGGGCGCATCGCTTTCTGACAGAGCGAGCGGACCTTTTCGGGCGAGTCTTTGCCTTCGAGCGTGGTGAGGTCGAGCATCGAGAGCGCGAGCCTGAGGCCGGCGACCTTGGAGGCGGTTTTGATGGAGCGCTTCGTGAATGAAGCGGCTCGCTGCTCGATCATCACTTTGTCGACGGAGGGGGAGAGCATGGGTGAAGTGTAGGGGAGTTCGCGGCGTGCCCGGCGCTCGTGCACGCGGGATCAGGCGGGGTTGCGCGCGTGAGTGGTGGAGGAAGGCCGGACGGCCCGGATGAAATCCTGGATGGCGGCGGCGCACTGATCGGTGAACTTCCGGATGGACCAGAGATCGTTGTGCCCGGCTCCTTCGATGGAGATGAAGAGACTGCGCGGCGCGGCGGCGGCGATGCGCTGCCCGTCTTCGTGGGGGCAGATCGCATCGAGCGTGCCGTGGATGACGAGGAGGGGGCAGGGGAGACCGGCGGCGTGCCTGGCGCGGTCGAAGGTGGACCAGTCGAGCGTGCCCCGAAGCGTAAGCCCGAGGCAGGCGGCGGCGATGGGTTCGACGATTCGGTAGGGGAGTCCGATGGCGCGGAGATAGTTGATCACGGGTGTACGGCCGAGGCGGTAGGGGGCCTCGGCGATGACGGCGATGGGGGCGTTTCCCTCTTGCGCAAGGCGTGAGGCGGCGACGATGGAGACGCCGGCGCCGAGAGACCAGCCGAGGAGGAGGAGCGGCGCGGGGGGTGAGGTGTGCGGGGAAGCGCAGGCGTGTGCGAGGGCGCAGAGGGCGAGGACGTCCGCGTCGGTTCCGAGGTTGCAGCGCGAGTCGGCGGGCGATTCGCCCATGCCCGCGGGGTCCCACGCGATGACGCGCGAGGCGTGGGGCAGCAGGGGCGCCAGTCGTGCAAGGACTCCGAGCTTCGAGTCACCCCAACCCGGCGTGCAGAGGACGACCGGTCCGAGTGGATCGTCGGCGGCAATGTCCCACGCCGGGAGTTGGATGGTGCCGGCGGAGCGGGTGGATCGAGGCGCGGCGAACGTGAAAGCGCGGAAGGCCCGCGGGCCGAGGGGTGGGGGGAGTTCGGAGGGATCGCCGGGCTGATTGCGTCTGAGGGCGGAGGCGTAGGTTCGGCGCGGCGGGTTCCGTAGTTGGCGGACAATGGCGATGACCGCGAGGGTCATCGCGATGAGGAGGCCGAGGAGGAGGAGGCGGAGGAGGCCGAACATCTATGGCCGAGAGTAGCGGGGCCGGTGAAGTTGTTGGGAATCGGCACCGGCCGATGCCGACGGGTGAAAGAAAACCCGGAAGCGTTGGCTTCCGGGTTCAGAGACTGCGAAATGATGGAATGGAGATTCGGATCAGTCGCGGCGGCGGCGGGCCGCGACCAGGCCGCCCAGGCCGACGAGCGCGAGCGCGCCGGGGGTGGGGACGACCTGTCCCCGGATTTCGCCGCCGGGGAAGGCGGAAGTGTGGAGGTTGTAGTAGGCGTTGCCCGCAAGGATCGCGGTTTCAAAGGCGTCAGTGATCGCCGCCGAGCCGATGATGGGGCTGGGCAGGGCGCCGACGTTGACAACGACCGGGCCGTTGACTCCCGGGGCGGCCTGGTGGAAGTGCGAAGCGGTGACCGGGGCGACGAGTCCCGAATAGGTGATGGTCCACGAGAGCATGTTGGTGTCGGTATTGAGATCGACGATTGCGAAGCCAACGCCCGGGGAGGCGTTCGCCGGGACTTCTTCGAGGCCGCTGAGCGGGAACTCGTAGTGGAACATGGGGCGTGCCGAGGCGATGCCCGCGAACGCAGCGACAGCCAACGAGGCGGTGACGAACTTCTTCATACTCTCTATCTCCTTCTGATCTGTGCTGAAGACTCCGCGCGGAGTTTTCCGCGGCGTTGCACGGGCCTTCCCTCCCGTGCCGATTCAGAATAACACACGAACTTTTGTCAGGCAGGAAATTCCCGCGAAGACTCGATAGAAAATTCGAGTTCTCCACGCGCCGTCGATTTCGATGACGATGGCGACGAGCAGTGTAAATCTTTATTTTGCAGGAGTTTGCGTCGATTCATCGGGAGGTGGGCCTTGTGGCGTGGGTGGCGGCGTGATCTCTCGAACGTTCGTTTTGTGATAGGTGATCCGGCTCCTGGCGTATTGCTCGGGTGAGACGCGCAGGTCGGGCTCGACGCCTTTTTGGTGCTGATCGTGCAGGTGGCAGAGGAAAGGGACGCACCAGCCGCATCCCGTCCCGGCGCCGAGGCATTCGCTGATGAGCGAAGCGACGGGCGGCTTCTCGCGCTCGAGGTATCCCCGGATTTTCCGCAGGGAGACGTGGAAACAGAGGCAGACCTCATCATCGGGGTGCATGGGTGATGGTAGGGGGCGGAACCGGGTGCGGCCGCGGGGCCTCGGCCTGCGAATAGTGGGATGATGCTCGCCTTGAAGCCGACGGAAGCGGACAACGAAGCGCCGGCCGCGCCACTTCCGGCGCCGACGGAAGCGGACGTGTTGCGCGGGTTCCTGGCGTCGAGGCCGAGCGTGTGCCCCGCGTGCGGGTACGAGTTGAGCGCGGCCCGTGCCGGGACGTGCCCCGAGTGCGGCGCGATGCTGCGGCTGATCCTCACGGCAAAGCGTTCATCGCGCGAAGCGGTCAGCGGGCGATTGTGGCTGATCGGGCTGGTCGGCCCATGCACGGCGGTGGGTGTGCTGACGCTCGACCTGGCACGAGTTGGGATGAGCGCCTGGGTGAACGCGCGATACCTTGGCGGGCCGGGGATGTGGACGGTGACGAATCGGCTGATCCTGCTCGGGGGGGCGTTGCTGCTGATGTACTTCTTTGTCGAGATGCGCGAGAGCATGTCGCGGCAGCACCCGGTGGTGGCGATGCTGCTGGCGCAGTCGGGATGGGTGCTTGCGGTGGGGCTGCTGGCGGTGAACCAGTACGTGTTTGTGTGAGGGGACGAGGCGGGATACAAAGCCGCGGCGGCTCGCTATCGTCATGGCATGGCGAACCTGACCTACCACACCGCGGGCGAATCGCACGGGCCGGCGCTGGTGATCCTTGTGCAAGGGGTGCCGGCGGGGTTGCGGGTGGAGGTCGAGTTCATCAACTCCGAGTTGTCAAGGCGGCAGGGGGGGTACGGGCGCGGAGCGCGGCAGAAGATCGAGACGGACGTGGTGGAGGTGCTCTCCGGGGTGCGGCGAGGGCGGGCGATCGGATCGCCGATCGCGATGAAGATCGTGAACCGGGACTCGAGGCTGGATGACCCGGAGCGTACGCCGCCGGTGTATCGGCCGAGGCCGGGGCACGCGGACCTGGCGGGGAGCCTGAAGTGGCTGACGACCGACTGTCGGGACGTGCTCGAGCGTGCGAGCGCGCGTGAGACCGCGTCGCGCGTGGCGGCGGGGGCGTTGGCGCGGCTGCTCCTGCGGGAGATCGGCGTCGAGGTGTTCGGGTTCGTTCGTTCGATCCACACGGTGGCGACGGAGGCCGACGTGAACGAATCGAACTGGCGCGCGATGCTCGCGGTTCGGGACGCGAGCGACGTGTATTGTCCCGACCCCGCCGCGAGCGAGAAGATGCACGAGGCGATCCGGGCGGCGAAGGTGGACAAGGACACGGTGGGCGGACTCGTCGAGGCGCACGTGTTCGGATGTCCTCCGGGGCTTGGGACGTGCGCGGATTGGCGCGATCGGCTCGATGCGCGGCTGGCGTACGCGGTGATGGGGATCCAGGCGTTCAAGGCGGTCGAGATCGGCCTGGGGAAGGCATGCGCCGCGCGGCGGGGGTCGGAGGTGCATGACCCGATCCGGTTTGATGCGACGAAGGAGGGGACGCCCACGCTGGGTTTCGTGCGCGACACGAATAACGCGGGGGGACTCGAAGGCGGGATGACCAATGGCCAGCCGATCGTTGTGCGCGGGACGATGAAGCCGATCTCGACGCTCCTCCGAGGCCTGCCCAGCGTGAACCTGAACACGAAGCAGGCGGAGAAAAGCGAGTACGAGCGTTCCGACATCTGCGCCGTGAGCGCGGCGAGCGTGGTGATGGAGAGCGTGGTGGCGTTCGAGGTGGCGCGGGCGGCGCTCGAGAAGTTCGCGGGGGACACGCTGCTGGAGTTCCGGACGAGTTACGAGGCGTACCTGGAGGCGGCCCGCGGCCTGGCGCAGGGGCCTCCGACGGGCGTCGTGCTGGCGTGAACGCGGATCGTAAGGCGTCGGGATGCGCCGGCCGCATATTAAGGCGGTCTTCCTACGAGAGATTCCTTGCCAGCCGCGCGTTTCCGGGGCACACTGACTGGTATCGGTTCGCCCCGACCGGGCACGTCGGGCGGCGGAGGGAGGATGAACATGTCACACCTGACGTGGCGCGCTGGAATGTTCGTGGTTCCATGTTTGCTTGCAACGGTCCAGGCCTCGGCGGTTCCGGTCTCGATCGGGCCTCAGCCGATCGTCCCGAGCGGAGCGCCCGAGCGCGACGGCACCCCGCCCGCTTCGCCGTTCGTGACCGATAACCAGTTTCACGCTCCGATCGAGTCGGAGGCGCTGCACGCCGACCGGTCGAAGATCGCCATCGGGGTTCATGGATGGACCTCGTTCCCGGAGTGGTGGTGGCGGTCGGGTCCGAACTCCTGGACACAGCCCGGCGTGCGCGAGTCGATCCAGACCGCGCTGGGCGACCAGGCGGATGAGTGGGACCTCTGGGGCCTTGATTGGCGTGAAGGCGCGAACCATGGCACGGTCTCCCCATCGACCGAGGCGGAGATCAACGCGCAGTTGCAGGGTCAATACATCGCGCGTGTCGTGGCGGACGGGAACTACTCGCACGTCCATCTGCTCGGGCACAGCCTCGGCGGGCGGGTGGTCGAGACGGCGGCGGGTTTGATCCGCCAGATCAAGCCCGACGCGACGATCCACGTCACGTTTCTCGATGCGTACACGCCGTACACCTGGGCTCGGACCTACGGCTCGACGGCGACGTGGGCCGAGCACTACTACACGAGTCTTGACAACATCAGCGGGAGCCTGACGGCGACGGCCATGCCTCACGCGCTGAACGTGGACATGGGGGCGCACGTGCAGGAGATCCCGGATGACTACGTGCCGGGCGACAACTTTCGTCTCGAGTACTGGCGTCACAACTCTCCGCACCAGTTCTACAAGCGCACGGCGGCGGACCCCACGGGGGAATCGTGGGGCGGGTACGGATTCGGCCTGTCGAAGGAATCGGGACGCGATCCGTGGCCGGCGACGGACGACAAGTTCGCGCGGAGACAGAACGTGACACTGGCGGCGGACGGCTCGTTCACCCGGGCCGCGATCAACGGCGTGATCGAGCAGCCGGCGAACGCGATCACCCGCGGCATGGTCGAGTCCGCGGTCAAGGGGAGCACGAATGCTTCGTTGAACGAGGCGCAGAACACCGTCACGCTCAGCGCGTTCTCCGCGGCGGGGAACCAGATGGGCTACGTCAATCTCAGCCTCACGACGACGCAGCCGGTGAACTTCTTTGAGTTCAACTACGAATGGCTCGGGCTGGGCGGCGGGAACGGCCGGGTGACGTTCACGCTGCACCGCGACGGCGTGATTTTTCCGCCTCAGACCGCGTTCAACCATCTCCTGTGGGCCTCCGACAGCAGCGTGGGGTTCGGGCAATCGCTCTCGACCGGACGGATCATGTGGACGGGGCTGAACAACGCGCTGCAGCCGACGGACGAGCCGCTGGCGGCGGGGACGTATGAGATGCGCTTCCGCCTTGATTATTTCGAGGGGGAGAACATCTCGATCCGCATCGGCGGGATCCGCGGCGGGTTGCTGTCGGTGCCGGGGCCGGGCGGCTTCCTCCTGCTGGTGACGGCGGGCCTCGCGGCGCATCGCCGGCGCGCCGCGTGAGGCCGGGCGCCGGCCCGCTCAGGGGCAGATCAGGTTGAAGTTGGCCAGGACGTTCGCGATATCCGCGAAGTTCACGGCGCGGTTGCCGTCGGCATCGCCGGGGCAGGGCGCGGTCGGCGGGGGGCATGTGGCCACGCTGAAGAAGACGCGGGCGCTGCCGGAGTTGATGTAGTTGTTGTCGGCGAGGGGAGTTCCGACAATGAGGTCATCGAAGCCGTCGTTGTTCACATCCCCCGCTCCGCCCACGGATAGGCCGAACTGATCGTTGCCTGCATCGCCGTTGAAGGTGTAGAGGATTGCGCCATCGGCCCCGGAGAAGACGCGGGCGCTGCCAGAATTTATGTTTTTGTTATTATCGGCAAGGGGCACTCCGACGATGAGGTCCGCGAAGCCGTCGCCGTTCACATCCCCCGCGCCGCCGACGGAGGAACCGAGATTGTCGCCCACCGCGTCGCCGACAAAGGTGTGGAGGACGGCGCCGTCAGCACCGGAAAGGACGCGGGCGCTGCCGGAGTTCGCGCCGTTGGCATCGTGAAACGGCGCCCCGACGATGAGATCCGCGAATCCGTCGCCGTTGACATCCCCCGCTCCGCTGACGGACCATCCGAACAGGTCGCCGGCGCCGACGCCGTTGAACGTGTACAGGACTGCGCCCGTGGCGCCCGAGAAGACTTGGGCGCTTCCGGAGTCCGTGCCGTTCGAGTCGTTGAATCGCGCCCCGACGATGACATCGTCGAATCCGTCGCCGTTGACATCCCCCGCTCCGCTGACGGACCATCCGAACCGGTCGCCAGCCGCATCGCCGTTGAAGGTGTAGAGGATCGCGCCGGTGGCGCCCGAGAAGACCCGGGCGCTGCCGGAGTCCGCGCCGGTGTTGTCATCCTGATACGCTCCGACGATGAGATCGTCGAAGCCGTCGTTGTTCACGTCCCCCGCGCCGCTGACGGACAAGCCGAAGCGGTCGTCCGCCGAATCGCCGTTGAAGGTGTAGAGGATCGCGCCGTTCGCGCCCGAAAAGACCCGCGCGCTCCCCGAGTCCGTGCCGGTGTTGTCATCCTGCGGCGCCCCGACGATGAAGTCCGGGATTCCGTCGTTGTTCACGTCGCCCGCGCCGCTGACGGACCAGCCGAACTGATCGCCGGCCGAATCGCCGTAAAATGTCCGGAGGAACGCTCCCGTGCGGCCGCTGTAAACGCGGGCCACGCCTGTCGTCACGCCGCTGGCGTTGTTCTCGGTCGGCGCCCCGACGATGACATCGTCGAATCCGTCGCCGTTCACATCTCCCGCGCCGCTGACGGAGGAACCGACTCGGGCGTCGGCCTTGGTGCCGATGAAGGGGTACGCGGGAAGATGCACGACCTGGGCGCTTGCGGCCGAGGCGATGAGCGCGGCGGCGGCGAAGAGACGATGCGCGAACATCGGATTCTCCTTTCTCGGGCGCGGCCCGTAGAATCGCGGGACGCCGTGAGGCGGCCTGGGCGCGATCTGCCCGAGTCTGCCCCGTGGTCGGGGGTCAGGCAAGAGGAAACGGCCAAGAATGCGGTCGATTGCGGCGGTTTGCGTACGCGGACGGCCGGGGTCGAGGGCGGTGCGCTTCCGGAGAAATGAAGAGTCCGACGCGGCGGCGCCCGATCCGGTCATTCGCTCACGGACAGGGCAACCCGAAGTTCGTGAGGACGCTGGTGATGTCGGCGAAGTTCACGGTGCCGTCGTTGTTGGCGTCGCCCAGGCCGTCGGTGCCGGGGCTGTAGGACGCGCCGAAGAACGTCAGGATGCTGGTGACGTCGGCAAAGTTGACGCTGCCGTCGTTGTTCGCGTCACCGGGGCAGAAGGGCGGGGGGACGACGGCGAAGATGTTGTTGGACTGAACGGAACCGTCGGCGTTGACGATCTGGAACGATCGGTTGCCCAGCGGGGCGACGGGGGAGATCTGGAATGAGAGGCCGGTCACCTGCGTCCCCATCGGGTTGGACTGCGGTGTGCCGATGATGGAGATGCCCGAGCCGGAGATGGTGATATCGCCGACCTGGAGGTTTTTCAGATTCGTGCCGTTGAACGTGACGGGGACCGTCGCGCCCCGCGCGCCGGTGTTCGGCGTGATGCTGGTGAGCGTGGTGGTCGCGCCGAAGACGGTGCAGGTGATGGTGTCGTAGCCGAAGAGGCCGTTGAGGTCGCGGACGCGCAGCCCGACGTTGTAGACGCCGTTGGAGACGTAGGTGATGGTGGGGGTGGGGTTGTCGATGACTTCGTACGTCCCGCTGCCGTCGAGGTCCCAGTCGTAGCGGTCGATGAAGTTGAATCCGTCGGTGGCGAAGGAGTTGATGTTGCCCATGAAGTAGGTGAGTTGGTTGGCGCGTGAGCGCTTGTTCAGGCCGGCGTTGGCGTAGGGCGGCGCCTTGGCGTTGTTGACTCGGACGGTGAGCGAGTAGCGCTGCACGTACTGGTCGGCGTCGGCGTTGGGGCCGGCGTCGCGGACGCGGATGTAGTAGTCACCCGCGGCGAGGCCGCTGATCGTGAGCGACTCGTTCGAGCCGTTCGGGTTCGCATTCACCGACTGGATGATGGTCGAGCCGTTGGAGGCGTAGAGATAGAGGAAGAGGTTTCCGGCGCCGGAAGCGTCGATGGAGGCGGTGGTGCCGGAGCAGGAACTGGACTGCTGTCCCGCGGTGTAGGTTCCGCCGACCGGGGTGACGGTGACGACGATATTTGACGAGATGAAGGTGGAGAACTTGAACCAGTCCTCATCGGTGTTGCCCGGCCCCGCGCTGCCGTTGAGGGCGAGGTCGTGGGCGATGAAGGAAAAGTAGATGTTGCCGAAGAAGTTGAAGGCGAGGAGTCCGATGTCCGTCGCGTTCGCGGCGGAGTGATTGCCCGCGTAGCGGTCGCCGTAAGAGCGGGCGGTGCCGCGGCGGTCGTCGGTCTGGAGCATGTCGTAGGCGACGGAGATGAACGGCTCCATCTGCTTGGTCTCGTCGCACGGGACGGAGTGGATGTTCCCGACGCCGTGACCGTGCTCATGCGCGACGACGTTGCGGAGCCAGCGGTAGTTGTTGGCCGGGTCCTTGAAGTTGTTGACGTTGTCCGCCTCGTCCCAGTAGGCGGCGTTCATGCACATGTCGCTGCCCCCGCCGTCGGGGGCGACGATGCCGAGGCTCGAGGGGAATCCGTCGTAGGCGATGCACGAGCAGGCGTTGGTGATGCAGCCGATGCGGACATCGCCCCGCAGGTTGGAGTGCGTGCTCGAGTTGGTCATCGGGGTGTTGTCGTCGGCGACCTCGCTGTAGGTCAGTCCCGAGATTCTTCGGTAGCACGCGAGCGCCTGGCGGATGTACTCGCGGCCCTTGTCGAGGTTGCCCGCGCCGAACGCGCTGACGAGCCGATCGTTCAGGACATTCGGCCCCGTCGGCCGGCCGAAGGCGCCCCACGTCGTGCCGTCGGCGGGGAAGGAGTAGGTGAGGTGGGCGCGGACCGCCTGGCCCGGGAATCCGAGTGATGCGGGGTTGCCCGCCCACACGCGGGTGTCCACCCAGTAGCGGTCGGGGTCAAGCCCGAGCATGGCGGGGGGAAGAAGATTCGTCTCGGCGATGAGGGCTTCCAGTTCTTCATCGGTCTGGGGCCAGCGGTAGCACTCCTGCGAGAGCATGAGCGATGCGAGCAGCCGCTGCCTTTCAGGCGTGGTGAGATCCAACGTGCGATCGGCCGGCGTGCCTTCGACGGATCCCCCTGTCTGCCGCAGGGCGGATGCGGCGAAAACCGCTCGCACGTCTCCCGAGGCGTTCTCGACCGAACCCGCGGTGGTCAACGCGGCGCCCAGCACCAAGCATGTCATTCGGTTGCGCATCAACATCGGCTTCTCCTGCTCACACTTCATCCGTGATCGGGTCGGCGACCGCGATCCGATCCAGAACCATGCGATAAAAAAGCCGGGTTGCGAAACGATGGCGGGTGAAAATTCCGGATTTTTCTCGTCCGGCGCTTATGGGCAGGGGAGGCCGAACTGCCCGAGGACCGCGGTGATATCAGCGAAGGTGACGGCGCCGTCGTGGTCCGCGTCGCCCAGGCCGTCGAACGTGGCGTAGATCACCCCAAAGTTCGCCAGGACCGCGGTGATGTCGGCAAAGTCCCGGTCGAGATCGCCGTCGGAATCGCCCGGGCAGCCGGGCGGGGGCACGGCGGTGCAATCGACGTAGTCGATCCGGAGGTCGTCCACGCCGGCTTCGACGACCGATCCGGCGCCGAGGTCGCTGGCGACAAAGCGGACGCGCATCTGGCTCGTGGGCGCGATGATGTCGGAGATCACGAAGGTCTTGCGGACCCACAGCCCGGCGTTCTCGTTGACGAGTTCGAGCGTGCTCCACGATCCGCCGTTGTTGTTCGAGATCAGGATCGTCATCGTGTCGTTGTTCGGATCGGCTCCCTGGTTGTTGGAGTACCAGCGTGCGTAGCGGAGCACGGGGACGCCGGGCATGGCGGCGGCGTCGAGCAACGGCGAGGTGAGGGTGGTGGCCCCGCCGTCCACGTCGGCGGCGCCGACGCTGCCGCCGACGGTTCCGTTCCCGGTGATGAAGCAGTTGACACCCGGCGCGGGGGTGGCGTCATCCTCCGGCTGCGCCGCGGTGCCGACGGGATCGGCGCGGACCCAGAGGCCGGCGGTGGCGTTGTCCCCGGGCGCGCCGACGGTCCATCCCGTATTGGTTTCCATGTCGTCGAAGAGGCCGAGGTTCGAGGCGGTGCCGATGATGGCCTCGTTCGTGGTGGTGGGAGCCGTGCTCGGATCGCGCGCGGTGAGGCCGGCGCCGGTCTTGGCGGTGACGTAATAGCGGAAGGTCGAGCCGCAGGGGAGCGCCGGGATGGTGGCGCGATAGAGTTCGCCGCCGATCGGGACGAGCGCGACGGAGTTTTCCCCGGCGCCGATGTTGTACTTGAGCGCGGGGGTGCCGGGCGAGACGCTCTGCCCTTCCGCGGGGGTGATGCGCACTCGGAGCGAGCCTCCCTGCGCCGGGATCATCGAGGGCATCCCATCGGGGAACGAGAAGGCAAGCTCGGCCGGCCCCATGCGCCAGACGAAGAGTCCCTTCTCGATATCGCTGCCGATGATCGTGCCGGAGTTGAAGTAGGGGTAGTTGTTCCACAGGCCGTTGAACGAGGGCTGATCATCTTCGAGGTACGTATCGAAGTGCGCGATCTCGAACGGCGCGAGCGGGTCGGTCGCGTCAAAGATGCGAAGCCCGGCCCGGTAGTTGCTCTCAAAGATCAGGTTGCCCTTGGTGTACAGGTTGTGGTCGATGTTGGTCAGCCCGTTGGTGAACGAGCCGACATAGAAGGGCGCGGCGGGGTTCGAGACATCAAAGATGCGTGTCCGGCTGAAGATATTGAACGAACTCTCGTCGAGTTCGTCGTCGTGGTAGAGATAGCGGCGATCGGGCGAGAGCCATCCCTGGTGGCTGAACGAGCCGTTGGGATAGCCGACCTGCGCGACGACGGTGATCGCGGCCTTGTTGGTGACGTCGAGGATGTCCACGCGCGGGTTGCCGCCGTTGGAGACATCGTCCGCGAAGATGAAGGCGAGTTCCCGGCCGGCGAGGGCGCCGGTGGTCCAGTTGACGACCTGGCATTCGTGAACGTAGCGGTTGTTCCACTGGCTGACGTACACGGGGTTCGACGGGTCCGGGTTGAGGTTGTAGATGCGGAGGCCCATGGTGGGCGAGGTCCCGCCGCCGCAGCGGTAGAGGTAGCCGCTCTGTTCGTTGATGTGGATGGTGTGCGTGGCGGTGGTGCCGGTGGTGACGACGGAGCGGACGAAGGTGACGGCCCCCGAATCGATATTGCTGAGATTAAAGACCTGGATGCCGCTGCCGCCCTCGCTCACGGAGTAGGCGTACGTGCCGTAGGTCTTCATGTCGCGCCAGAGACTGGTGGGTCCGGTGAGGTGGGCGACGATGACCGGCGCGCCGGGGTCGGTGATCTCGACGAACCCCGTGCCGGTCTGCGTGCCGAGGATGGCGTACTCTCGGCCGCTGGGCGAGGTGTATCCATAGCAGGAGTTGGCGTTCTGCGCTGCGGGGTCGAAGTAACCGATCGGGAGCCACGCCATGAGTCGCACCCCCGAAGCGGAAAACGCCAGGTCCGGCACGCCGCCCGATCCGACCAGGAAGGGCGGGCCGACGTAGGGCGGCTGCATCGTGTTGAAGTGATCGTTGCTCGGATGCAGCGCGACGTTGGGCTGAAGCGGCGCCTCGTCCGCGGCGGAGGGCGCGCGCCCGGCCGGGAACAGAGGCATCGCGATCACGGCGGCGCCCGCGAGATGGATCGACAACCCGGCGGCGGTCGCGGCGCAAAGATTCCTGATCAAAGTTGGTCTCCAGAAGTTCGGCTCGGTGGTCGGTCTCCCATGGCAAGGCCGACGCCCTAGTGGACCACCAAACAGCCTTCAAGGCCAGCGCAATCCCGAAAAAAACCCGCTCGCCAGAAATCAGGCGAGCGGGCTTGGAGGGGAGAAAGAGATTCTTGGCCGGGGAAGGCTCTCGCCGTCCCCCGATCGGCCGGTGTTCTCGGCCGTATCGGTGCCGAAGCACCATACGCCTGGGAATCTGGGTAGGTTCCGGGGAAGTTTTCTCGGCTGGGCGAGCCGGCGCGAGCGAACGCCTCTTCGGGCCGCTATTGGCAGGGCAACTCGAAGTGCGCGAGCACCGCGGTGATGTCCGCGAAGTTCACGGCGCCATCGTGATCGGCGTCACCGGGGGCGGGAACCGCGCCGGGAACGTAGCTCGCGCCCCAGTCGGCGAGGACGCTGGTGATGTCCGCGAAATCGACCTGCTGATTCCCATCGGCGTCGCCGAAGCACGGGGCCGGCGGCGGCGAGGAGACGGAGAAGCGGATCACCGCGGCGCCGCCCGGGAGGCCGTTGCCCGATGGGAACGACGACGCGCTGGTCGGATCGGAGACTTCGCCGTCGAGCGCTCGGCCCGAGAGCGGATCGACGACCGCGTCCAGGATGGTCAGCGTGTACTGGCCGCCGGGCAACGGCGAAGCCGGCGAGAGAGTCGTCGTGCGCGTCGCGGAGTTGTAGGTGAATGAAAAGAGCGGCGCGCCCCCGCCCTCGCGCGTGAGCGAATAGTTCGCCGCGGTGGTGGTGACATTCTTGTGGAAGGTCACGGAGATCGGCCCCGCGAAGTTCGTCGGCAGCTCGATCCCCGGCGCGGGGCTGGTGGCGATGACCTTCGGCGGCCCTTCGGAGAACGCCGTTGTGGTGTTCGACGTGGCGAGCACCCAGGGCTTCGGATCAAGGGTGACGGTCGTCGGCGCGGCGCTGACGGGAAGCAGGTACCACTGCTGCGCCGCATTGTTCCAGACCGTGCGCGTGCTCGATACGCCGCCGATGAACAGTTCGACATCGAGCGGCATGGTGAAGATCGGGTACGACGCGGACTGCGCCTGGCGGATCATGAGTTCGACGTAGGTCTGCCCGTTGACCGTGATGGTGCGGCTGGCGCGCTGGTACGCCGGCGCGCCGATGTTGTAGATCCATGGGTCGAAGAACCAGTTCAGGTCCTGCCCGTACACGGTTTCCGCGACGGCGATGAAATCGTCGGTCGTGGCGCTCTTGAACTCGAAGGCGGCGCGATACGCCGCGAGGATGTCGAAGAACGTGGACTCGCCCACGACGTGGCGGAGCATGTGCAGCACCCACGCGGGCTTGCGGTACGAAAAACTCGTCGAAAAGATGCGGTTGATATCGCTGTTGTTCAGCGGCTCGTAGATGTAAACGCTGCTGTTGACCGCGGAGGGGCGGCGCGACGCCATCGCCGAGTGGAGCGACGGCTCACCCAGCGCGCCGGGCTTGCGCTCGAGCCACAGCGCCTCGGCGTAGGTGGCGAACCCCTCGTTCAGCCAGATATCGTTCCACGAGGCGCAGGTGACCATGTCGCCCCACCACTGGTGCCCGAGTTCGTGGGCCGTGACGGACTCGGAGAACGTCCCCTGCCCGGTCATCGTCTGGTGCTCCATGCCCCCGCCGAAGGGGAACTGGTAGATGCCGTACTTCTCGTTGATGAACGGGTACAGGCCGAAGATCGGGCGATAGGTGGCGAGCATCTGCGCCGTCTGGAGCCAGGCGTTGCGGTTGCTTGAGGTGTCGCTCCCCGGGTAGATGAAGAACTCGAGCGGCATGACGCCGCCCCCCCAGTTGTACGAGCCGCTGAACCGGTTGTAGTTCGTGATGGCGAACGAGACCAGGTAGGTGGCGATGGGGTAGTTGGTCTTCCAGTACCAGGTCTTCTTTCCCGGCGCGGCGTCGGTCACGATCATCATCGAACCGTTGGACGCGACACTCATAGTCGATGGGACGGTGAACCGCAGGTAGGCGGTCGCCTTGTCCCGGTTGTCGTCCTTGGTCGGCCACCAGGTGTAGGCGAAATCCGTTTCGCTCAGCGTCGAGGCGATGGGGGCGCCCCCCTGCGTCGTGAAGAGGATGGCGTCAAAGCCGTTGTTCTGGGGGAATCCGGAGTAATCGACGCTCACGTCGAACACCTCGTTCACGTTGTAAGCGCGGTCGAGGAACACGGTGATGTGGCGGTCGTCGAGTTGCGACGCTCCCACCGGCGCGCCCCCGACGCGCACCGACGTGACATTGAAGATGTTCTGGAGGCGGACGCGCACCTGCGTCAGCGAATCGACCACCGACCGGAAGGTCATCGTGTTCGACCCGCCGAGGAAACCGGTGGAGGGGTTGACCTCGATATTGAGATTGTTGTGCAGCAGGTCCACGTTCGCGTAGTCCGCCGGCGGGGCGGCGAGGATCGAGACTGGCGAGCCGTCGGGATTCTCGCCCTGCGCGAACCGCGCACGGAGCGATTTAGCGTGCGCGCAGCCGTTGGGGCAGTCGTCGCACTCGAAGTCCTGGAGCGCCGCTTCCTGGAACGCACGATCCAGCGGCGAGGGTTGAACGGGAGTCTGGGCGAACGCCGCCGCGGCGGTGAGTGCGAGTCCGAAAACAGCGAACATCATCCGCGGCATGGCCTTCCTCCCATCGGGCAACCCGGAGCGCCCGTTGCGAGATTCTACGCGCCGTGCGCGCGATCGAACCGGCCCGGGCCGAATTCGGTCCAGAGCATGGAAAGCCCCACGTCATCGTCGCTTCACGCGGAGGTGGAAGGCTTTCAGCCGGGGTGCATCCCGCGATTATCGAGATCAATCACTCCCCGCTCAGCAGCGCCATCAGGCATGCTCGTGCCGCGTTCCGGGTCGGGACGCTCATGGTGGTGAACGCCGCACCGAAGTCGTCGGCGTCGGCGTAGCCCATCGCGCCGAGCGCCTGCGAGAGCATCATCATTCATCGGCGTCGCCACTCGCTGAGGGTTCACGGCCGGAGGACTGGAAATGGTCGAGCGCGCGGCGGTACAGGACGATCAGTGATGGTGAAGTGCCGGTGGACTCGCATCTCATCGGCCACTGAAATGACACTCACCAAGTTCTGACAAGATCGGGTGCCACGGTCCGACGGTCTTCAGTTGGGCCGTGGTTCGGTCACTTCGAAGAGACGGTAGAGGGGGTAGCACGGTCGAGTCCCGGAAGACTCAACCGTGGCACCCCGACAACCGGTGCTCAAGCTTGGTCGTGGAGCGTGCCACCCGCCGGGGACACCGATTACCGAAGACGGTAATCGGTGGCACGGGGATAGTCCCGCGGAACCGGTGCCACCCGCCGAGAAATCCTTTGGATTCTACCTATGAGATCCGCCCAACGGCCTATGAACGGCGGATTGGAGACGGGTTTGCCGACGACCGCGCGGCGATCTGGCGCCTCTGTCGGTTGTGTGGTCGGCGCGTCACCGCTTTCTTCCCACCGCGACGCCTTCTCGAATCGGAAGCACGGCCGCGTCGTACCCGTCATGCTCCGCGAGGAGCCGATTGAACCGATCCACCGCGTCGCGCGAGTCGTTCGTTCCCGGCGGCGTGTCGATCCACCACTCTCCCGAGCCGAGCGCGTTGTCCGCGACCAGAAGCCCCCCGCGCCTGAGCAGCGGATGCGCGAGCGCGAAGTAGCGGACGTACTCGGTCTTGATGGCGTCGAAGAAGATGAGGTCGAACGACTCGGGGCCGAACTCCTTCAGCAACTTCGGCAGCGCCTCGAGCGCCTTCTCGCGCCGAATCTCCACGCGGTCGGCGACCCCCGCTTCCTCGAAGGCGTGCTGCGCGAAGTCCGCGTGCTTCGCTTCCGGTTCGACCGTGATCAGTCGTCCGTGCGGGCCGAGTCCGCGCACGATCCAGATGCCCGAATATCCCGCGAGCGTGCCGAGTTCAAGCGCTCGGGGCGAAGCGCGGCCGGACGCGGTGATCGCGGCAAAGAGCGAGAGCAGCCGTCCGACATCGGCGCTCACCGCGATCTCGGGCAGGCCCGCCCGCGCCGCACGCTCCATGAGCCCCGCCAGGTGGTCGTCCTGCCGGCCGAAGACCTCCCGGCAGTAGGCGTTCGTCGCGTCCCAGCGTTCGGGGGTCATCTTCATGCAAAGAATTGTATGTGAACCCGAGATAATCGGCTGGCGTCGGCCCCGATCCGGGCTAAAGTTATTGGGCAGGAGGAGTTCGGAGCCGGGGTTCGGCTCCGCTCAGAGAGTTCAGCAGAAGGAAAGATCGAGGTGTTCCTGATGACGCTTGTGGGCCGCGCCGCGAGAATCGCATCGTTCGCTGTGTCGCTGACGTGGAGCGCGCTGCCCGCGTTCGCGACGCTGCCGACCTCGTACACGTATCAACTCCAGGTCCGTTCCAACTTTGCGCAGAACCCCGGAGGAGCGTTCAACATCCCCGGCTCGTGGTTCTTCAACTCCAACGACGCGCCCGGGCTGAACGACCAGGACCAGGTCTCGACGCGCATCACCGTCACCAGTGGCGATTTTCACGCGCTCTGGTTCGGCGGGGGCGGGACCGGTGCCGTGGTGCACCAGGGGCCGCTTGGATCCTTCTTCTCCGCGACCAGCCTGAACAACTCGGGCGAAGTGGTGTTCGAGCAATCACTCTCCGCGGCGAACGGCGTGTACCGCTATCGCTCGGCGACCGGGATCACCTCGCTCTTCACCAATCGTCCGCTCGGTGCGAGCGGGTGGGGCACGCCGCAGATCAACAATCTTTCACAGACCGGGTTCCGCGCGAGCTTTTCGGGCAGCGGGACGGCCTTTGTTTCCTCCACGGGAGAAGCCTTCCCACCGATCCACGTCGCGGAGGTGGGTGTGGATTCGTTGAGTCCGTACTCATTCCTGTTCACGCCTTCATTCAACAACAACCGCCAGATCGCTTCTTCGGCGCGCCTCGGCGGGCCTGGGCAGACCGGGTCATCGCAACCGGATGAGGTGCGCATCTTCAACGCCGACGGATCGTCGGTGCTCATCGCGCAGGATCGCAACGCGAACCCGGCGTCCAACTACCGATCCTTTGACAACTCGGTGGACCTCAACGACCTCGGCTGGGTCGCGTTCACCGCCACGCTCGAGGTGCCGAGCGGCGCTCGCGGGGTCTTCATCTCGAACGGCACGCAAACCATCACGATCGCTCGAACCGACGGCGGCATCGTCTCGAACATCGAGTTCTTCGCCCCCGCGATCAACAACAGCAACCTGGTCGCGTTCCGCGCGTTCGACGCGGGCGGGCTGCGCGCGGTGTGGGTGGGCGATGGGACGGGCCTCGTCCGCGTGGCCACCGAGCACGACATCCTGCCGACGGACCAGGGACCGGGGCGGATCGATCAGAACGATGCCAGCCCGGTCTTCGGCGGCGGGCCGTCGATCAACAGCGCCGGCAACGTCGCGTTCAACGCGGCGCTCACTCCCCCCGGGAACAACCAGGTTGAATGGGGCACCGGGCTGTTTGTTGCAACGGCCGTCTTCCCGCCTCCGCCGCACTGCGTCGGCGACGCGGACAGCGACGGAGACCGGGAATTCGCGGATATCACCGCTGTCCTGGCCAACTTCAACAACATGACCATCCCCTTCGGCCTCGGCGACGCGGACGGAAGCGGGGTCGTGGACTTTGCGGATATCACCAGTGTGCTGGCTCTGTTCGGACAGCCCTGTCCGACGAGCCGATGACCTTTCGGGGGATGAGGAGAGAGAGCGATGAAACTTCTGTGTGTTCTTCTGGCCGTGATTTCGGTGACAGCGCCCGTGAGCGCCGAGTGGCTTTACAGCGTTGACGTGAACTCGAACCGCCTCTGCCGGGTCGATCCCGCGACGGGCGATGTCGAGATCATCGGGCCTTTGACGGGATTCGATGGTTCGATCTCCGACATGGAGTTCCTGGGCGATCGCCTCTACGCGGTCGCGAGCATCGTCCCCCACAAGAGACTGCTCGAACTCGACATCCACACCGGCGCGGTGCTCTCCAGCGTCATCATCACCGACAAGGGCACGCCGATCACGAACGTGGCGGAAGGCCTCGGCTCCGATGACAAGGGCAACCTGCTGATCTCGTACTGGTTCTCGGGCGACCTGACGACCATCTCGGGCCAGATCGGGATTCTCGGGCTGGACGGCGCCGTTACATTCCCCGTGCAACTCGGGCGTGACATGGACGGGCTGTGCCGACGGCTTGCGGGCGGACTTTTCGGGATGGACCGCGAGCCTCCGCAGAACGCGAACATTTTCTTTACGCTCACGCATTCGCCCCCCACTTCGGCCGACCTGATTGAGATCCCGTTCGGCCCCGTGGCCAACGGGCTGGACGACCTGACTCAAACCCGGACGGGTCTCTATGGGCTTGACTTTGCGACCAAGCGTGCAATCCGGTTCGATCCCGTGACCGGCGCGATCGTCTCCTCGGTGCCCTATCCGCCCGTCCATGCGTTTGTTGAGGTCGCGGCCCCGCCGCCGTGCCGCGGCGACGCCGACGGCGATCGTGACCGCGACTTCGCGGATATCACCGCGGTCCTCACCGCGTTCAGCACTCCCACGGACCCGTTCGGCCTGGGTGACGCGGACGGCGACGGAGACGTCGATTTCGCGGATATCACCGCGGTGCTCGAGGTCTTCGCGGTCCCCTGCACTCCGTGACGCCGCGCGGAATCTGATGGTTTGATCGGACATTTCTCGGATTGAGGTTCGAACGCCAATCCACCGCGGCGTTGTCGCACCCTTGATTCGGAGAATTTCCGATGCGCCATCCAATGCTTCCGAGTTCGACCCCGGCGGGGTTCATCTTCGCGATCCTGATCGCCCTGTTGTCGTCCCGGCTGCCGACATCGGCCTCGGCGGCGACGATCTACGTCAACGCCGCCGCCGCACCCGGGGGCAACGGGACTTCATGGGGCGCTGCGTACTCGGACCTGCGAGCCGCACTCATCGCATCGGTCACCGGTGATCAGGTGTGGATCGCGCGGGGGACCTATCGACCCACGGCGTCGCTCGACCGGGCGCTTCGCTTCGACGTGCCCAGCGGCGTTCAGGTCTTCGGCGGCTTCGCGGGCTACGAATCATCGACCAACGAGCGCCCGGCCGACCCCGATCCCGGATCCGCGGACCCCGCCGATGACACGATCCTTTCCGGCGAGATCGGCGCGCCGGGATCGGCGGACAACTCCCTGACCGTCATGGACCTGTCCTTTTCGAACATCAACACGCGCCTCGATCGCCTGGTCATCACCGGGGGTTCAAACGATGGAGGGCGCGGCGGTGGGATGCGGATCGGATACGGCTCGCCCACCATCACGCGCTGCCTCTTCATCAACAACAACGCCAGCGAGGGCGGGGCGCTCTGGATCGTCAACGCCTCCGGCGCGGTGATCGAGGACTGCGTGTTCCGAGACAACACGGCATACTCCGCGGGTGCAGTCGCGGTCCAGAGCGCCCACCCGACGTTCCGGCGAACACGATTCCAGTCAAACACCTGCACTTCCGGGGGCGGCGCCGTCATGAACACCTTCGGCTCCGGCGGTACGTACGAGGATTGTGATTTCCTCGACTGTGCCGCGGGCGGAGTGGGAGGGGGCGCGATCTACACCGTCTGGCAGCCCACCGCGGGCACGCTCACCATCACCAACTCGACCTTTACGAACTGCCGCGCGGCGGAAGCGCCGGTCGCGGGCGCCGGCGGAGCGCTCTACACGAACGGGCCGGGGACTCTCACCGTGTCATCCTGCGAGTTCGAGGGCTGCCGAGCCGATCAGGGAGGCGCCCTCAACAACCAGGGTGGCCACGCCGCCACCTATTCCGACTGCACGTTCACGAACTGCGTGGGCGGCCCGGGCGGAGCGGCGCTCTTCTGGAACGCGGTCTCGTTCGTTGACTGCCGCTTTGAGAACAACTCGGGCGGCTCGGGCGGCGCCTGCCACGCCTCCGGCGCGGGAACGTTTGAACGCTGTACGTTCAAAAGCAACTCCACGAGAGCGCCCGTGAACAGCGGCGGCGCGGTCTATCTCACCAGCGCGAGCGCCTTCACGGATTGCCATTTCGAGATGAACTCCGCCGCCGTCGGCGGCGCCATCTACGCCACCGCCGGCCCGCAGACCCTCGATCGCTGCCGGTTCACGCTCAACTCCGCGAGCGGCTCGGGCGGCTGCTTCTTCGGGCAGTTTTCGGGGAGCGCGATCATCACCAACAGCCTGTTCATCGGGAACCAGTCCGGGTTCTACGGCTCGGTCGCGACCGTGAGCGCTACCACCGGGGCGCCCACATCGTTCATCAACTGCACCATGACGGGGAACACGGCGCCGCAGTCGGTCGTGCGCGCGTTCACGCCGATCAATCTCTCGAACTGCATCCTCCGCAACCCCGGGTCCGAACTCGCCGGCTCGACCGACGTGACGTATTCCAACGTGGAAGGCGGCGCCGCCGGCGCGGGCAACATCGATGCCGACCCGCTCTTTGTGGACGCTTCCAGCGGTGATCTGCGCCTGTCGCCGTCGTCGCCTTGCATCGACGCTGGGCGAAACGATCGGGTTCCGGCCGCGATCCAGGCTGACATGGCGATTCTCCCTCGGTACGTGGATGATCCCTCCACGCCGGACACGGGTGTCGGCCCGGCTCCGATCGTGGACATGGGCGCGTTCGAGATGCAAGCCGCGCCGCCCGCCCACTGCCCCGGCGATGCCGACGGCAGCGGCCAGGTGAACTTCGCGGACATCACGAGCGTCCTCACCAACTTCGGCGGCGCGTCGGCGCCGGGCGCCCCGGGCGACGCGGACGCCAGCGGCATGGTGGACTTCGGCGATATCACCAGCGTCCTGACCAACTGGGGGGCCGACTGCACTTCGTAGAAGCGGATGCGGCGGGTACGATGCGCGGATGCAATCGTTCGCCGGTGCAAATCGGATGATGCTGATTTCAGCCGCCGTCGTGGCGGCCCTGGTCGGCGTCGTCTTCCTCGTGAAATGGCTGCGTCACCATGTCGTCCCCCGGAACTTCGGGGTGGTGGAACCGGGGTGCATATTCCGATCGGGCCGGCTGACCCCGCGGATGATCCGCCGCGTTCGTCGTGAGCACGGCATCCGGACCATCATCGACCTCGGGGCCTACCCGGCGGGCACACCCGAGGAGCAACTCATGCAGCGCACCGCCGAGGAACTGGGCTTGACTCGATACGTGATGCGCGGCGTCATCGGCAACGCGACGGGCAACCCCAACGTGTATCTTCGAGCCATTCGTCTGCTCGCGGATGAATCGTCGCATCCCGTCCTCATCCACTGCGCGGCCGGCGCTGAGCGAACCGGCGCCGCGGTCATCCTTTTCCGGCACCTGGTCCAGGGGAAACCCATCGACGAGGTCTACAAGGAGGCCCTTTGCTTCAAGCATGATCCGGCGAAGAACCGCGAGCTGCGCGGGTACGTCGAGCGCCACGCTCCAGCGATCCGCGAGGCCTTCGAACGCGGCGGGGACATCCCGGACGCCGATCCGCCGGATGTCACATGCACCACGCCGGTGCGAGCATGAGCGACCGAGGCGTGATCGGCCTTGTTGCTCGCGCCTCTCGCAGTGCGCCTGCTCACTGGCTCATCATCCTTGTCGTCTGCGCGCTTGTGTATTGGCCGCGCCTGGGCGTTGAAGGGCTTCGAAGCACCGAGGGGCACCGCGCGATCCCGGGCTGGGAGGCGCTCGAAACCGGCCGATGGATGCCGACGACCATGTTCGAGGCGGTCTACGTCCGCAAGCCGCCGGGCATGCCGTGGGCGATCGCGGCGGCGTCCTCTTTCTTCGGCGAGACGGAGTTCGCCGCGCGGCTTCCTTCCGCCGCGAGCGCGACCGCCATGGCCCTGGTCGCATTCGTCTTTGCATCGCGATGGTTCGGCCGACCCTGGGGCCTCGCCGCCGGACTTGGGCAGGCGCTGATGCCGCGCTTCTGGTCCCCCGGCCGGACCGCCGACATCGAAGCGCTGCTCTGCGTTGGTGTGCAGATCGCCGCCTTCGCAATGATCCATGTGCTCGTGCATCGCAAGTCCACAACAACGCGGCATGCGTGGGGATGGGCGATGGTCGGCGCGGTGGGGCTGGTCATTGCGCTGCTTGCGAAGGCTCACGCGGGACTGCCGGTTGTCGCGGGCGTTCTCATCGGCGCCTGCATCGTGAAACGATCCGCCGCACCTCTGGCCAACCCCGCGGCGTGGGGCGCGGTGCTGCTCGCGCTGCTTGCGGTTTCACCTGTCGCCTGGGCGCAACTGCACGCGATGCGCAGCGAAGCGGCCGTCTCGGAAGACTTCTCGAAGTTCCTGTGGGACGGCGGGCGATTCGTCAAATGGCTCATCATGCCCTTCGCCGCGTGGGGGTCTGGTCTGCCGGCCTCCCTCGCCGTCCTCTTCCCGTGGGGACGCGACGCCCGCCGCGAGTGCGAGGGCGCGCCGACGGACCTTCGTCCGAGGATGTTCGGCGTGGCGCGGTGCCTTGCTCTGGGATTCGTGATGGCGGTCGGTGTGTACGCCCTCGCGGGTGTGACGAACGAGCGCTACGTCATGCCGGCGCTCGCGCTGCTTCCGCCGCTCGTTGCCTATGCGGGTCGTGGGTGCGCCGAGTTCTTCACGCCGAAGCGGGCACGGATCGCGCGATGGATGATGCTCGGTGCGCCCGCCGCGCTGCCGGCCCTGCTCCTTGCGGGGGCCGGGGTGTTCATCGCTCGCCTCGAGCCGCACGATGCGCGGAGCAGCGCTCGCGAGCCGGGCCTCTCGCTCGCCTCATCGCTCCCCGATGGGTGTGTTCTCTGGGCCGATGCGTGGGTGAACGCCAAGCCCGAGTTGCTGTGGTACGCATCGAAGCGGGCGTCCAGTGAGGGCCGCGACGTCAGGCCGATCTGGAAACGAAGGGAAATCGCCGCCGCGGTCCTGCCCGAGATCGGAACCATGCTGCTGCTGAAGGACGGCGAAATCGAGCGCTACCGCGCCGCGGGCCACGCGGGCCGGCTCGAGTTGATCACGCAGGGCGCCGCCGACGGCACGCCCTTTTCCCTCTTCCTTGTCCGCCCGTAGGTCCGCTTCTCGCATACCATGACGCCTATGCCCCGCTTCACCATCCTCGGGATCGCGCGTGAAGGCTGGCCGGTGATCGCGGCCGTGGCGGTCGTGCTCGCGCTGGTTTCCGGCGGGCTGTGGATCCTCGCCCCCTGGGTCGGAATCGTCATGACGATCGCGGCCGCGATCGTCACGCTCTGGGCGGTCTGGTTTTTTCGAGACCCCGAGCGCACGACGCCGCGCGAACCGGGAGCAATCATCTGCGGCGCCGACGGCGTGATTTCTTTCATCGGCCCCGGTACCCCGCCGCCCGAATCCGGCGTGACCGGCGATGACGCGCGCGGGCTGACGCGCGTCAGCGTTTTTATGAACATCTTCAACGTTCACGTGAATCGCGCCCCCCTCGCGGGGACCGTGCAGCGGATCGCCTATACGCCGGGGAAGTTCTTCAACGCATCGCTGGAGAAGGCAAGCGAGCACAATGAACGATTGTCCATGGTCCTTCTGTCGGCGGACGGGGGCCGGTTTGTCGTGGTGCAGATCGCGGGTCTGATCGCACGCCGGATTGTCTGCCGAGTGAAGGAGGGGGCCGCGCTTCGAGCCGGTGAACGATTCGGGCTGATCCGGTTCGGCTCGCGAGTCGATCACTATCTTCCATCGGGCATCACCCCCGTTGTAACGGTGGGGCAGCGCGTCGTCGCGGGCGAGACGATCCTCGGACGCGCCACGGTGACGTCCGACCACGCCGAGCGCCTGCTGCAAGGGGCGGGAGCATGAACCCCCACCGCCTGAACCGTGCCCGACGGCGCGCGACCGCCGTGCCCCTGCGTCGGCTGGTGCCGAACTTCTTGACCATCATCTCGCTGTGCAGCGGCCTGGCTTCGCTCCATTTTTCGCTCCAGATGGACTGGGACCGGGCGCTCTCGGCGATCGCGGTCGCCGCGGTGTTCGACATGCTCGACGGCGGAGCGGCGCGACTTCTCCGCGCCGCGTCCCGGTTCGGCGCCGTGCTCGATTCGCTCTCCGATTTCGTGTCGTTCGGCGTCGCCCCCGCGCTCATGCTCCACCAGTGGATGTTGAAAGAGGCCGGCGCCCTCGGGCTGGCAGCGACGATGATCTTCGCCCTCTGCGCCGCGATGCGCCTCGCCCGCTTTACCTCCGCGCGGAAGAGCAACCCAGCGTCGCCCCTCTCAAAGTTCTTCATCGGCCTGCCGACCCCGGCTGCCGCCGGAATCGTCCTCATCCCCGTCATGCTCGCGACTGCGAAGAACGTGGGCTATCGACTCCCCGATTGGATCGTCATCCTGCACACCTTCTTCATCGCGTGGCTCATGATCAGCCGCCAGCCCTGCTTCTCGCTCAAGAAGCTTCGTGTGAAGCGCGGCCTGATCGTTCCGCTGATGGTGTGCGTCGGGCTGGTGGTGGTCTCCGCCGCGAAAGACCCATGGAGCACCGCGGTGCTGCTGGCTTCGCTCTATCTGCTTTCGATCCCCCTGTGCATCATGGTGTACCGCCGGCTGAAACAGGAGTTCGCCGCACAGACCGGCGCCGCCGGAGCCGCCTCCTCTCGGTCCAACGGCGTCGAACTCCCTCCGCGGTAGCCCGCGAAATCCGCCCGCGCGCCACGCGATAGACTTCGCCCCCATGCTCCGCGGACTCTCCACCGTTCTCCTGCTCGTCGGCTCAAACATCTTCATGACGTGGGCGTGGTACGGGCATCTCAAGAAAGCCTGGGGCATCCCGGTCGCCATCCTGCTCTCGTGGCTCATCGCCCTCCCGGAATACATGCTCCAGGTTCCCGCGAACCGTCTCGGGCATGCGGGGCACGGCGGACCCTTCACGGCGCCGCAACTCAAGATCCTCCAGGAAGCCATCACCCTGGGCGTCTTCACGGTGTTCACGATCACGGTTCTCAAGGAAAAGCCGCGCATGCACGATGCGGTGGCGTTCATCCTGATCTTTGCCGCGGTCGTCATCTCGATGATGGGCCGACGAAACGGCGCTTGAAGCCCGGAGTGACCCGTGCCGCAGACTTCGACCAACGTTCCGTTGAGATTGCACCGCGTCGCCGGGCCGGACGTCCCGCCGATCGTCATCGTGCCGGGGGGGGCGTCTCGCATCGGCCGCGCGATCGACTGCGACATCGTTCTCACCGATCCGACCATCTCGCGTCAGCACTGCACCATCGGCGCGCACGGCGACCGCTGGTTCATCACCGATCACGGCAGCCGCGCCGGCACGCTCGTCAACGCGCTCCCGGTGCCGCCGAATCAACCCGCGCCGATCGAGCCGGGCGACCTCGTCTCGCTCGGGCCATGGCTCTTCCGCGTGAATCTCGGCGCGGACGCCCCGCCCGCCCTGAACACCATCGACGACGCGCTGGGGCCGGCGACCTACGTCGAGACCATTAACGAATCGCAACTCGGCGGCATGGCGCAGCAGCGACTCTCCGCGCTGCTCGATTACGCTGGTGAACTGAACAAGGCGGCAAGCGAGATCGAACTCGCCCAGGTGCTCCTCCGCTGCGCGGTCGCGGGCAGCGGCCTCACACGAGCCGCGGTCGTCCGCCCCTTGAACGCCGGCGATTCCGTCGAGGTCATCGCCAGGCTCGACGCCATGGGCCGGCCCGACTCGACCTTCGGCATCAGCCGCTCGCTCGTTCGCGAAGCCGCCGCGGGTCGGACGTCGCGCCTGACTTCGCGCATGGCCGGGGACATCGCGGTGAGCATCGCGGATATGGGCATCCACTCCGCTCTCGCCGTGCCCATTTTGGTTGACCAGGCAGTGGTCGCGGTGGTCTACCTCGATGCGCGCGGCGGCGAGTCCCGCGTGCGGACCGACGCCGTGGATTTCTGCGTCGCGCTCGCCCGTCTCGGAGGACTCGCCTTCGCGAACCTGAAACGCGACCAGCTGGAGGCTCGCCGCCGGGAACTCGAAGCCGAACTCTCCGCGGCGCGCGAGGCTCAGGAGCTCATCATCCCGATCAGCGGGTCCAAGTGCGGCGTGAACTACCGGATCGCGATGCATCCGGGTTCGTTCGTCGCCGGCGACCTGTTTGATGTCATCGAACTCCCCGGACGACGCCTCGCGGTGTGCATCGGCGACGTGACGGGTCACGGCGTCGGCGCGGGCATCCTCATGGCCGCCGCCCAGTCGCACCTGAACGCGGCGCTCCGCTACACCGGCGACCCCGCAAAGGCCGTCGCCGCCGCGAGCACCTATCTCAGCCAGCACGCCGCCGCCAACCGCTTCGTCTCGCTCTGGGTCGGCGTCTTCGATCCGGCAAACCGCAGCGTCACA
>JAEUIV010000134.1 GCA_016795005.1 Phycisphaerae bacterium | reverse complement strand
GGTAGAACGTCAGCTTCCCAAGCTGAATGTCGTCGGTTCGATCCCGATCGCCCGCTTTGAAGGATTTCGGCTCCTGCGGCCGGAACCTTCGGCCTGTCCAGCCGGCCTACGACGGCCAAACGGAACACGCGGCAGACTCATGTCGCGGTCTCGTCGCATCCGCCAAGACTCGGCGCACCAAGCCCTCGGGGCGCCTCCATAGCCGACGCGGCGTTGCGCGGATGTGCCCGTGCTCTCAGTGGTGAGCGGCGGCGGCGTGTGGCTGATTCGATCGGCAGGTTGCGAGGACGGCGGCGCCGAGCACGGCGGCGAGGGCCGAGCCGCTGAGGACGGCGAGCTTGGCGATTTCCAGGCGCACGGCTCCCTCTTCGCCGCTGCCGCCGAAGGCGAGGTGGGCGATGAAGAGCGACATGGTGAATCCGATGCCGCCGAGGAGCGCGGCGCCGATCATGTGTCGCCATGTGACTCCCTCCGGGAGGGAGCACACTCCGGCCTTGACGGCGAGGAGGGCGAAGCCCGTGATCCCCACGGTTTTTCCGACGACGAGTCCGAGGACGATGCCCCAGGCCTCGGTGTCTCGAAGGGCCTGTCCGGCGACGCCGCCGACGGAGACCCCGGCGTTGGCGAGTGCGAAGACCGGCACGACGAAGAATGCGACGAGGGGCACCATCCCTTTTTCGAGTCGTTGGAGCGGTGTTTGCGCGGCTTCGGTGAGTTTTTCCATCGCGTGCAGGACGCCTTGCTGCGCCATGCTCGTGAGGACCATCCCGCCCGCGGTGCGGTCGCGTTCGAACTCATCGGCGAGCCGGCGTGTCTGTCGGGTGAACTCGTCGCCGTCGACGCGGGTGCGGACGGGGATGGTGAGCGCTCCCAGGACTCCGGCGATGGTTGGGTGGACTCCTGATTCGAGGACGAAGTACCAGAGTGCCAGGCCGATGATCCCGAAGACCCACCATGTCCGAACGCCGAGGATGTTCAGCGCGGCCATGAGGGCCATCGCGGCGAACGCGAGGCCGAGCATGACGGGGTGGAGGTGTTCAGAACTGGTGTAGAAGAAGGCGATGATGAGCAATGCACCGAGGTCGTCCGCGATGGCGAGCGTGACGAGGAAGACGCGGAGACCCGTGGGGATCCGCTTCCCGAGGAGCGCGAGGACGCCGAGGGCGAAGGCGATGTCGGTGGCGGTGGGGATGGCCCAGCCGCGCATGGTCTGGCCTCCCCAGTTGAGCGCGGCGTAGATGAGTCCCGGGAGGGCCATTCCTCCCACGGCGGCGATGAGCGGGAGCGCGGCTTTCCGCGGGTCCTTGAGTTCGCCGGCGAGGAACTCTCGCTTGAGTTCGAGGCCGATGACGAAGAAGAAGGCGGCCATGAGCGCGTCGTTGACCCACCATTCGAGGTGCCCGGCGTGCTTTCCCGAGGGGAAGGTCCATGACCCGACGGAGAGCGTGAGTTTCGTTCCCGTCCAGAACTCGTGGAAGGCGTGGGCGACCTCGGGGATGCTGTTGGCGATGAGGAGGGCGGCGAGCGTCGTCAGCATGAGGACGATTCCGCCCGCGGCTTCGTTCTTTGTGAAGTTGACGAGCGGCGCGAAGGCGGCGTCGATCGGACGAGGCTGGGTGCTGACACTCTCGAAGTAGTCCTTCCCTTGGTGCGCCATGCGGTTACTCCTTTCGGCGAGTGTACCGTTGTTTCGGCCGCGGCGCTGCACGGCGCGGCGGGGCGCGGGCGGCACGGCGCCGGCCCCGGGGCGGTGCGGGGCGCGTGAGACACAATCTCCTTGGAAGATGTTCCTCTCAAGCAGCGAGAACCCATTGATTTCTTGCAATGTGCCGGCGAGGCGCCGGCCGATCGGCGTTGCGTCCGAGGGATCGCACGGGGACACGATCGCGTGCCCCGGGGAGGATCCCCCGCGGCGATCGGCCCCGGCCGTCTGACCGAGCGCTTCGGCCGATCGGTGGCGGGTGATCGGCCGGCTTTGTTCAAATTCGGGGGGGAGCGGCTCTTCCACGGGTCCAGTCCGAGTTATGAGACGCGGAATGGATGGATTTCATTGCGGAAGTTGCGACGGGTGGCGCACTGATACCTCGGGACGGGGCGCGGCTGACGCCGAGGCCCGGGTTGAACAATGAACCAAGTTCGAGAGCGAGAAAGAGAGACGATGCCATGCGGAAGTCAGTTTCATCGGTTCTGTGTGTTGCGGGGTTGGGCCTGGTGTGCCAGGGGGTGTTCGGCGGCGTGCTGCTGACCAAGGTGGCGGACGTTGAGCCGGGGAACAACACGATTGCCGGCGCGCCGGTGGTGGCGCTGGGCGAGCAGGGTCGGGCGATCGTCTTCCGCGCCAGCCTGACCACGGGGGACACGGATATCTATCGCTGCAACCTGGGGAACAACGGGCAGGTGACGTTCATCACGACTCCGGTGGGGGGCGGGCCGAGCGATCCCTTCACGGTGCCGGACACGGTGGTGAGCATCCTGAACGCGGGGGGCAGCGTGCTGGCGACCAATGATGACGCCGGCGGCGGGACGGGGAACCAGTTCGGATCGATCGCGCGGTACGACTCTTCCACTCCGGCGGACACGGTGTACTTCCGCGTGACGGGTCTGACGGCGGCGCAGGTCGGCGAGTACATCGTCACGATCATCGAGACATTCGGCGCGAACACCGACTGGACCGAATCGGCGTCGAACGAGACGGCCGCGACCGCGGACATCCTGGACCTGCGCCTGAACGGCGCGATGCACGGCAAGGGAACGCTGACGACCAACACCGATGTGGATGTGTTCGGGATCGACATGCTGCACGGCGAGACGCTGGTGATGTGTACGACCCCGGTGATGACCAACTGGCTAGCGCCCGACACGATCGTGGACATCATCGACACCAACGGCACCACGGTGCTGTTTATCAATGATGACGACGGTTGCACGGCGATCGTTCCGAACGTGACGTCGCGCGGGTCCGCCGTGCGCTTCAAGGCTCCGAAGACGGGTCGGTACTACGTGCGGGTGAGAGGTTTCCAGGGGGCGACCGGCGAGTACCGGGCCTCGTTCGCGCTGATCCCGCCCGCCGAGTTCACGTGCGACGGCGATGCCGACGGCAACGGCGTGGTGAACTTCGCGGACATCACGAACGTGCTGGCGAACTTCAACATGACCTGCCCATGACCGCTCCGGCCGGGAGCGCGTGAAACAAAGGCCTCATTCTCGATACGCCGCCCATATTCGGGCGGCGTTTTTTCATTCGTGCGAGGAAACGGCGGGTCGGCGGGTCCTTGAAGACTATTTCCCCTCGTTTGGGCGGGATTTCGCGGATTGGGAGCGGAAAAGGCCCGCTTTCTTTCCTTGTCTGCGCCTCGAAGCGGTGGCACACTGTCGATGCGGCTGGTCCGGGTCTCAAGGAGGCGTCGTGTTGTCATTCATCAATCGACTGGTGTGGGCGGTCTCGATTGTGGGGTGCCTGGGCGCGTGCGGCGTGAGCCGCGCGGCGGAACCGCGGCTGGATGGAATCCTGACGGAGTGGACCCCTTCGGACCTCATCGCGACGGACCCGGCAGGAGATTCGAGCGGCGCCTTTGATGTGCGGTCGCTCTACGCGACCAACCGTGGGACGAGGCTCTTTCTCCGGTTCGATATCGGCACGACGCTGAACCTTCAATCGGGTGCGGCGGGGGACGGCACGCTGCGGGTGCAGATCGGGATGCCGGGCGGACGGGCGCTGACCATCGACATGCGGAACAAGTCCCTGTGGCGTGACAACAACCCGGCGCTGACGGTGACGTGGAGCGCGGTCGGTTACAGCACGGCTCCTTCGTATGCGTCCGATGAGTTTGAGTTGACGGTGGACCTCTCCACGTTCGGCGTGGTCGTGGGCAGCCCGATCACGATCAACTTTTCGTCCAGCGACACGCTGGCGGCAAACGCGAACTACGTCATGAGCAACGCGGCCGTGACACCGATCCGGCGCCAGGCGGCGCGGTCGGTGGAGACGCAGTTCCGTATCGCGAGCGTGAACACCGAGCAGACGGGGCTTCTGAATGCCTCCCAGCAGCCGAAGTTGCTGCGGCTGGTGGACGCGATGAACGCGGACATCTACTGCTTCCAGGAGGAGTACAACTCGTCGGCCGCGCAGGTCAAGTCGTTGATCCAGGGCGTTGACCCGATGGAGGACGGGGCGAACTGGAACGTTCACAAGAACAATGACTGCGTGATCGCGAGCCGTTCGCCGCTGCTGGCGATGCCTTCGCCGAACAGCGCGACGGCGTGCGCGGTGATCGACCTGCCCGCGGCGGGGACGGCGGACTCGGTCGTGGTGTTCAGCATTCATCCGAAGTGCTGCGGGTACATCGGCAACTCGGACGATGCGCAGCGCATCTCGCAGATGTCGGGGCTGGTGACGACGCTGAGCAACCTCCGCGCGGGGCTGCTCGGGGCCGCGTTCGAGCCTTATCGGCAGGCGCCGGCGATCATCATCGGGGATTGGAATCTTGTCGGGTCGCGTACGCCCCTGGACCTGGTGACGAATCCTTCCGGGCCGAACATGACGGACGCGGTGCCCGCGCACCTCATCGGCGAGGACGTGACGACGTGGCGCGGGACGAGCACCGGTTCAGGCTCGTTTACGCCGGGGCGGCTGGATTTCCTGACGTACAACGCGGGGGGGAGCCTGTCGATGCTGCGCGCGTTTGTCTTCGACAGCGCGACGCTCAACGCTTCGGAACTTTCGGCGCTCGGCGTCCTGGCGGGTGACTCGGCGGCGACGGATCACAACATGCTGGTCGGTGATTTCACGTTCGCGGCGCCTCCGCCGCCGCCGTGCGAGGGAGACGCGGACGGCGATGGAGTGGTGAACTTCGCCGACATCACGAGCGTGCTGGCGAACTGGGGCACCTCGGGGCCTGCGGGCGACGCGGATCACGATGGGTCCGTGAACTTCGCTGACATCACCCGTGTCCTGGCGAGTTGGGGGAACACCTGTCCCTGAGGGAGCGTCGCGGAGAAGCGCCGGCCGCGTTTTTGCGGGAATACATCGGAGCATGATCGAATGCTCCCGGAGTATGATGTCATCGTGAGCCGCGGTGCATGGACTTGTCGCCGAGGCGTACGTGCCGTTGCGATTCGGCTCACTCAAAGGTGGCAATCATGGTGCATCGACTCTTGCTGACGGTGTTGCTTGCCGGGCCGGTTTGCGCGCGCCCGGTCATGGCCGAACAGGACGGCGATCGGAAGCCCGACCCCCCACCGTCCGCATCGGCGGGCGCGGCCGTTCCCGGCGGCGACCGGCTGACGCCCAGCGAACTCGAGGAGTTGCTCGGCCCGATCGCGCTGTATCCCGACACGCTGCTCGCGAATGTGCTGGCCGCGTCGGTGTACCCGGACGAGGTGGCGGAAGCGGCGGCGGCGGTGAAGAGCGGCGCGTCGGCGTCGCAGATCGACTCGAAAGGTTGGGAAGCGCCGGTCAAGGCGGTGGCGAAGGTGCCCGACGCGATGAAGATGCTGGGCGAGTACCCCGACTGGACCACCGCACTGGGCCAGGCGTACCTCGTACAGGCAAAGGACGTGATGGACGTGGTGCAGACGCTGCGTCGAAAGGCGACCGACAACGGGGCGCTGCAATCGACCCCTCAGCAGGTCGTGAAGACCGAGCCGGACGTGATTTACATCGAGTCATCGGACCCTGAAGTGATCTATGTCCCCTCGTACGAGCCGAGCGTCGTGTACGTCGATGATGACGATGACGCGTGGACGGCGGGGGTCATCGGGTTCGGGCTTGGGGTGACGACGGGGCTGATCCTCTCGGATCTCGACTGCGATTGGCATGGCGGATGTGTCGGCTGGGGCGGCGGGTACGGCGATGTGGACATTGATATTGATCGCGGCGACATCAACGTCGGGGGCGATGTGAATATCGGGAATCGGGTGGACCATCGCGGTCAGGGGAATCGTCCCCGTGCGGGGCAGGAGGGGAACGCGTGGCGTCCCAACCAGAACAAGGCGACGGCGGCTTCGCGGCCGAGCCAGGCTCAAGCCTGGCGTAACACCGCGGCTGGTCAGGGCCAGGGGCGGTTCCCCGCGTCCACGACAAGCAACTGGTCGCAGGGGATGGGGACACGTCGGCCGACCGCCGGGACACGCCCCTCGGCGGGCGCCGCGGCCGGTGGTCAGCAGCGCCCCGCGGCACAGGCGCGTCCCGCTTCGCCTCAACGACCTCCTTCCGCGCAACAGCGACCCGCTTCGGCATCGCGCGTTCCATCGAATCGCCCGCCTTCGGCGGTGCCGACGGATCGCGGAAGCGGCGCTTCGCGTCCCTCTGGGAGCGGGGTCGGTGGTTCACGTCAATCGGCCGGAGGAGGCCGATCCGCCAGTGCGTACAGCGGAGGCTCGGGCACCCGGGCAGCGAGTCAGCGTGGCGCGGCGAGCCGGGGCGGCGGCGGCGGTTCACGAGGCGGAGGCGGGCGCGGCGGCGGGCGTCGCTGAGATGGGTCCGTCCACGCGCTCTCTTCATTCGATCCACACGGCTTCCATTTACATTCTGCGAGGAACCATGTTCCAGAAGACTCAATCATTGCCCGCGGCGCTCGCCTCGGGCATGTTCATCGGCCTCTTCGGGCTTTCGGGCTGCCAGTCTCAGAAGACGTTTTCTTCCCCGGAGGCCGCGGTCGCGGCGCTGTCGGAGGCGGTGCAGGAGCAGGACCGGGGAGATCTCCGGCAACTGTTCGGATCACGCGCCCACGAACTGCGGAGCGACGACCCGGACCAGGACCGCAACGACCTGATCATTTTTTCACGTCGGCTGAAGGAGCAGCGCGAGATCAGCCTGGAGGGGGAAGATCGTGCGGTGCTGCTGCTGGGGGCGTCGCGCTGGCCCTTCGCGGTGCCGATGGTGAAAACGGGCGGTGCATGGCGGTTCGACACCGATGCGGGGATCGAGGAGCTGACGAACCGTCGGATCGGGCGGAACGAACTCCAGGTGATCGAGGCGTGCCGGACGCTGATCGATGCGCAGCGCGAGTACATCTCGAAGGATCACGACGGCGATGGGGTATTTGAGTATGCGTCCCACCTGATGAGCACGGAGGGCACTCACGACGGCCTGTACTGGCCCGCGCCGGGGGGCGTGGACCCCTCGCCGATCGGTCCGGTGCTCGCCGCGGCGGCCACTCGCACCGATGAACGCGGGCGTCGGATGCCCTACTACGGCTACTACTTCCGGCCGTTGTTCCGGGGAGGCACGGGCGATTACATGGTGAACGGGAATCTGACGAATGGCTGGGGTGCGGTCGCGTACCCCGCGGAGTATGACGTGACGGGGGTGATGTCATTCCTGTGCGGGAGCGACGGCGTGGTGTACCAGCAGGACTTCGGCCCGGAGACCGAGAAGAAGGTGAAGGCGCTGGAAGTCCACGACCCATCCAAGGGCTGGTCCCCGGTTCCTTGAGAGAGGTGCCGGATGTCTCGCGCATGAAAAAACGCCCGGTCGCTTGCGCGGCCGGGCGTTGTGTGTGTCGAGTGATCGCGTGGGGAGGATCAGTTGCAGGGCATGTTGAAGTTGGCGAGGACGTTGGTGATGTCGGCGAAGTTGACCTGTCCGTCGCAGTCGGCATCGCCCGGGCCTGAGATGGCGTAGTTCATGCCGAAGGAGGCGAGGACGGCGGTGACATCCGCGAAGTTGACCGATCCGGGAGTGATCTTGTCGGCGTTGCCGGGGCAGCAGGGTGAGCAGGCGCCGAGGTTGAGTTGGTAGTAGCCGCTGGCGGTCGAGAAGCCCGAGAGACGGATCACGTACATCTGTCCCTGCTGGACGAACATGGTGATCTTCGAGGTGGTGATCCCGGCGCCGATGTTTTCGTCGTCGTTGCAGGCGAGTTCGTTGGAGGTGGTGCCCGGGCAGGCGGAGTGGACCGAGAGCATGGTGTCGAAGTTCGATCCGAGCGTGTCGATGTTGACCTGGCCGGTGCACCCGGCGGTGAACTTGAACCAGACGTCCGGGGCGATGTGGCTCGGCATGCCGCAGGTGGTGGAGCCTTCCTTGCCCGAGCCGTACGTATCACCGAAGTGTGATCCTGGCGTGATGGTCTCGATGCCGGAGCAGGTGGAGTTTGATTCGCCGATGAATCCTCGGACGTAGACATCGGAAGCGGCGCCGTTGGAGTCCGAGAAGCCGAGGTTGGTGGCGACGCTGCGGAAGCCGACGAATCGTCCGTCCTTCGAGATGGTGGCGGCGGTGCTGTTGCCGTTGCCCTGGGCGTCGTTGTAGTTGACGCTTGCGAGATAGGTGCGCTGGAGGTTGCGGTCGTGAACGAAGACATCGGTGAAGGTGTTGCTGTCGTCGCACGAGAGCAGGCCGCAGTTGTTGTTGTTTGCATCGCTCTGGAAGGCAACGTATCGGCCGTCGCCCGAGATGCAGGGGGCGGAGGAGTGGTTGTTCAGGGGGACGACGCCCCCCGGGAGCGGGAAGGACGAGAAGCCGAGGGAGACACGCTCGACGGCGGAGGCGCCGGGTTCGTCAAAGAAACTGTCGTTGTCCGTGTTGCGGTCGCGGACGAAGATGTCGACGAGGTTGCCGTTGTCCTCGGGGACGAGGTCATCGTTCGCGGACTGGAAGGCGACGTATCGGCCGTCGTCCGAGATGGAGGGGAAGTTCGAGTCGGTGTTGGGTTCGCCCTCGCCGCCGTCGGTGCGGACGCTCATGCGGACGCAGTTGGTCTGGTTCATGTCGCGGACGAAGATGTCGATGGCCTGGTTGTTGTCGCTGAAGACCAGGTGGGACGAGGCGCTGCGGAAGGCGACGTGCCTCCCGTTGGCGCTGATGACGGGGAGGTCGCTGAAGCCGTCCTGCTCGCAGCCCACGCACGAGACGGTGGTGCTGACGAGCTGGGTGACGGCGGCATCGGGCGAGCCTCCGGCCTCGTCGAAGATGCCGTCGTTGTCCGCGTCGCGGTCCCGGCGGAAGATGTTGGTGAAGGCTTCGCTGCCGGCGAAGTTGAACTCGGACCAGAAGACGACGTAGCGGCCGTTGGCGGAGATGGCGCCGCCGAACGCGCCGTGCGTGCAGGTCATGTTGGGGCAGGCGCCGAAGGACTGGCTCTCATTGCTGGTGAGGCTGACCCGGACCGTCTTGGTCATTCCGGCGCCCGGCTCATCAAAGACGCCGTTGTTGTCGGCGTCGCGGTCGCGGACGAAGACATCCGTGACCTGGTTGGTGTCGCCGGCGACGAGATTGTCCGCGTCGGACTGGAAGACGACGTACCGGCCGTTGTCCGAGATCACCCGCGCGCCGTTGTGCGCGAGGAGGCTGGCGCCGTTGCCCTGGGCGTTTCCGGTCGAGGGATCGGGGAGGCTGACGCGGGCGGTGGTGCCCAGGAGACGGTCGCGGACGAAGACCTCCGAGTTGCTGTTGGTATCACCCGGCACGATGTTGTTGGCCTGGCTTGCGAAGACCGCGAAGCGCCCATCGGGGGTGACGAACGCCGTGGGGAACGCCTGGACCGAGCTCTGGACGCCGGTGCTGCTGACGTTGACGCGTTCGGTCTCGGCGGCGATGGCGGTTCCCGCAAGGAACATTGCCGCGGTCGCGGCGATCGTCGCGCGACCGGATGACAGAGAGATAGCACGGAACATGGATCGTTCTCCTTCTGGCCCTCACGGGGCGGTTGTTTCGGGTTCTTCGGCGTGGCCGAATCGGCCCTCGTCCCGGAGGCCCAACGCTGACCACAGTCTACGGTCAATGCGTCAACCGATGCGTATTCCGCAAGGAGATCTGAAAATTTCTCGGACAGAGGATTCCGGGGTTCCTGGCCGAAGAACTCCGGCCTGTTCCCTCGAGTTCCGCGTCACGAACAAAACGAAAACGCCCCGCGGCAGTTGTCCGCCGCGGGGCTTCGCAAACAGATTTGCGCGGGCTGCGCGAGCGCAGTTCCGTCGAGCGAGCGCTTAGCCGCGCAGCCCTCGAGTACAGTCACATGATGTCACTGGATCACCTCCTTTTCTGAGAAGCCCTGCCCGAATCGGCGCCTGTGACGGGGCCTCATCGGACGATCTCCTCCCGGGGGCCGTCGCCCTCGGGCACATCGCCCGGCCGCCGGAGGTACCCGTGCGTGCCGGTCGTCGCCTCTTCTCCCGGATTCCCGTGCCGTTGGTCACGGGGCCGACCGGGTCCGACGCGATTCCGGAAGTATCGACCGGAATTCTCGAAAGTCAAGAAAAAGGTGTCCGATGTTCCATCGGCGGCCGGTTCAGTCCTCAAACTGGGCGAATGCGCCCTTCGCGTCCTGTTCCTCGACGTACTTCTTGAAATCCCCCATCTTGTACGAGACGAAAGCGAAGACGTGTTGAAGGGTCACGTATTCGAGGTCGGTCGGGTCCTTCGGTACATCCTTCCGCAGGCGGTCGAGTTCGGCGAGGAGGGTTTCGGCTTTCATGGGTTCATCGTAGGCATCCGACCTTTGCGCCCTGGCCACAGTGAAGCGGGGAGCGCCGCGGGGAAACGGTGCAGTTCGAGACCGGCTCGACTTCGACACTTCGATGCTCGGACATTTCGTGTTGGCTGCGCTCAGCCGGGCGACCGTCCGCGGACGAAGCCCACGGCCGCGGAAGCGAGCATGAGCGCGACAAGCACGACGACGACGCTCGGCCCCGGCGGCCAATCGGCTTCAAAGGAAAGCATGAGGCCGCCCAGAACTCCGGTGATGGATGAGGCGGCGGCGAGCACGAAGACGGTGGCGAGGCGCTGGGAGAGCCGGAGCGCGATGGCACCGGGCAGGATGAGGAGCGCGGTGGCGAGGAGCACGCCGGCGAGTTTCATGGAGGCCACGATGGCGATTCCGAGCAGCGCCATCAGCAGGAGCCGGGTGCGGAGCGCGTTCACGCCGAAGGCTTCGGCGGCGGTCTCGTCGAAGGCCCAGAAGACGAGGGGCCGACGGTAAACGAGGAGAACCGCGCCGACCGTGAGAGCGACGACCCACGCGGCGAGGGCATCGGCGGGCCTGACCGAGAGGATGGAGCCGAAGAGCGTGGATTCGAGCGTGGCGCCGGCGCCCGAACCGCCTCGGCGGGCGTGGAGCTGGAGGAGGAGCGCGCCGAGCGCCATGGAGCCGACGAGCGTGACGCCGATGACGGTGTCTTCGCGGAGCCTGGTCTGGGCGCTGACCACCGCGATCGAGAGCGCGGCGATGAGGCAGAATCCTCCTACCACCGCCAGGTACGCAAGTGTGTGAGCCGTGCCGGACGCGGTCAGGCCGAGGACCACGGCGAGTCCGACCCCGCCGAATGCGGCGTGTGACACCCCGTGGCCGATGAATGCGAGTCGGCGCAGGACAACGAAGACACTGAGCACGCCGCAGACGAGGGCGACGGCGGCTCCAGCAGCGATGGCCGGCCAGAAGAGGTCGGACTCCGGGCCGGTGAGGTAATGAAGCGTCTTCACTCCCCCGCTCCTTTCGGCGCGGGATGATCGTGCGCGCATTCGACGGCGCGGTGGGCATCGATGTGGACATCGCCGAAGATGTCGGCCAGGTCGTGCTGAAAGACCTCGGCCAGGACCTGCGGGGTGACCCCCTTCGGGGCGGCATGGAAGTGAAGGGTGCGGCGCAGGCACGCGATGCGGTCGCACTCGGCGGAAGCGCCCGCGACCGTGCGGAGGTCGTGCGTCACGAGGAGGATGGTCAGGCCGAGGTCACGGTGCAGCGTGCGCAGGAGCGAGGCGAAGAGGCGCTGCCCCGCGGCATCGACGCCGACGAGCGGCTCGTCGAGGGCGAGCACTTTCGGCTCGATGGTGAGGGCACGGGCGATCATGACACGTTGCCACTGCCCGCCGGAGAGGGAGCCGACGGGTTCGTCGGCGTATTCAGCGGCGCCGACCAGTTCCAGGCTGCGCTGGGCGCGGTCCTTGAGTTTTCGCGGCGTCGCGCTCCAGCCGGGAAGATTTCGGCAGGGGGACATGAGGACGGCCTGTCGTGCGCTGACGGGGAAGGCGCGCTCGGCGTCGCTGCGTTGCGGGACGTAGCCGATCAGCCCCGCGCGCTGGGCTTCGCGCGGCGTGCGGCCGAAGATCGTGGCGGCGCCGGAGTAGCCGTGGAGCAGGCCGACGAGGATCTTGATGAGGGTGGACTTGCCCCCGCCGTTGGGGCCGATGATGGCGACAAGCTCGCCGGGGGCCACGCGGAGAGTGAGGTTCTCAAGCACCGATTGCCCGCCGGGGTAGGAGAAGGAGAGGTGATCGAGGTGGATGGCGTCGAGGGTCATGAAATTGGACCGGGGCGCAGGCGTCGAGCGCCGGGCGAGTGCGTGTCAGTTTGTCGTGGCCAGTCCTTCGACGAGGGCGTCGAGATTGTTTCGCATCATCGTGGGCCAATCGCCGTGGCCGAGGGGGTCGAGCACGAGAACCTTGGCGCCAGTGGTTTCGGCGATGCGTTGGGCGGAGGCGGGGTTGAGTTGAGGCTCGATGAAGACCGCCCTGATGCTTCCCTCCTTGATGACGTTCGCCGCGTCGGCGAGGTCACCGGGAGATGGTTCGGCGTCGTGGGTGTGCTGGATGACAGCGGCGACGTGCAGGCCGTAGCGCTCGGCGAGATGGGTCCATGCGTCGTGATGCGTGACGATGGACATGCCTTTGAAAGCCGCGAGGCGGTCGCGGTACTCGGCGTCGATGACGCGGCAGGTGCGCTGGAGTTCGGCCGCGGAGCCTCGGAGCGCGGCTCGTTCCCCTGCGTCGATGTCTTCGATGCACGACTGGATGGCGGCATCGAGACGTGAAACAAACTGTTCCATGAGGATGGGATCGAGCCAGGGGTGCTGATCGACGGGCGCGGCCGCCTGCTCCTCGCGGCCGGCGGGGTCGGACATCGTGACTTCGCGCTGCCACGGGCGTCTGGCCGGATGTCGTGCGAGCGAATCATCGAGGTGCGCGCCGGCGCGGATGACGAGGTCCGCGCGTGCGATCGCGGCGGCCTGCGCGGGGGTGATCTCCACACCCTCGCATCCCGAGCCGGGAGGTGTGAGAAGCGTGAACTCGGTGTTGGCGGGCGCCAGGCCCTTCGCCGGCCAGAGCAGCGGCGGGAGCGAGACCACCAGTCGGAGTGGCCCAGGCTCGCGCGCGTGCGCCGTCGGCGCTCCGCCGGGTTGGACCGTGCCCATTGACCCGCCGAGGTGAACCCGGAGCATGCCGACGATGAGGGCGGTGATCCCCAGGAAAAAGATCACCACGGCTGCGGGGTGGAACGCGCGGGGCTTTGCTTCCTGGATCGTCATGGCTCAAGGGATTGTCGGCGGGGGCGGGGCCGGGGTCAAGTCAGATGCAACAGATTTGCATCTGTTCACGCGCCCGGAGACCGTCCGCCTCCCGACGGCGGGATCGGCGTTGCCGCGTCGCGTATACTCCCTGCCCCCGTTGGGGCGATAGCTCAATTGGGAGAGCGCCTCGGTCGCATCGAGGAGGTTGTGAGTTCGAATCTCATTCGCTCCACTTGACTCTTGGCTGATAGAAGCGTCCCCGGCCCGGCGATCGCCGGGCCGGCGGCGTTTTTGGGCGAACCTCTACTACACTCCGCTCCATGGCGGGCAACCGTGACACCCCCGCGATGCGGCAGTACGCGACGTTCAAGCGGCGGCACCCCGACTGCGTGCTGTTCTTCCGGATGGGGGATTTCTATGAACTCTTTGATGACGACGCGGTGACCGCCCACAAGGCCCTCGGGATCACCCTGACGCAGCGTTCGGAGGGGATCCCGATGGCGGGCGTTCCGTTTCACTCCGCGGAGGGGTACTTCCGGCGGATGATCGCGCAGGGGTTCCGCGTCGCGGTGTGCGACCAGGTCCAGGACCCCCGCGAAGCCAAGGGGGTCATCGAGCGGGCGGTGACCCGGGTGCTGACTCCCGGCACGCTGGTGGACGAAGCGTTGCTGGATGAGAGCGCGGCGAACACCCTGGCGGCGGTGTGCTTTCTTGACGCGGGCGATGAACCGGGCGGTCGCGTGGGGGTGGCCGTGGTGGAACTGTCAACCGGCGCGTTCACGGTGCTCGACTGCCGGGCGGAACAGTTGGTCGACGAGTTGTCGCGTCGGTCGGTGAACGAGTTGCTGTATTCGGAGCCTTCTCCCGGGGCGCACGCGAATGGGTCATCTCCCCCTCGGGTGGCGCGGGTGCTGAACGCGCTGGGTCTGGCCGGGACGCCTCGGGCTTCCTGGGAGTTTCGTCGAGACGAGGCGCTCGAAGCGCTGCTGAAGCATTACGGGGTGACTTCGCTCGCCGGGTTCGGGATTTCGCACGACGACCCGGCGATCGGCGCGGCGGGGGCGGTGATCCGGTACCTGTCGGAGGTCCAGGCGCTCGAGACGGCGGGAAAGCCGACGAGCGAGGGGGTGAGTTCGGGGACTCCGGGAGCGTTTGTTGTCCGCCCGAAGTCGCTGGCGCACCTCATGCCGCCCAAGCGCGAAGACCCGGCCGGGTTCCTGATGGTGGACGCGGTAAGTCTGCGGGCGCTGGAAGTCGAGCGGACGATCCGCCCGAACACCTCCGGCGCCGCGTCGAGCGCGGGCGGCGCGTCGAATGTGTCGGGAGGGTCGCGGTCGGGGGACGGCTCGCTGCTGGGGCTGTTTCTCTCGCCTTCGCGCGGATCTCGGCCGCCGCTCACGGCGATGGGGAAGCGATTGCTGCGTGACTGGCTGTGCCGGCCGCTGGCGGAGCGGACGTTGATCGAGGCGCGGCACGCCGCGGTGGGCGCGCTCGCGTCCGATCCGCTGCTGGCGGGCGCGGCGGACGAGGCGTTGAAGGGGGTGCAGGACGTGCCCCGGATCGCGGCGCGAGTGGGGCTGGGGCGGGCGACGCCGCGGGATCTTGTGGCGCTGGGGCGGTCACTGGGCCGGGTGACGATCGCGGCGGGCGCGATCGAGGGTTCGGCGGCGCTCCGCGCGCACCACGAGGCGCTGACGGCGGTGGCGGCGGCGCTGGCGCCCATTGCAAAGGAAATTGTTGAGACGTGCGTGGAAGATGCTCCCGCGAGGCTGACCGACGGCGGGCTGATCCGCGACGGGATCGACGCGGCGCTGGATGAATCGCGTGCCCTCCAGACGTCAAGCGGGCAATGGCTCGCGGAATACCAGGCGCGGCTGGTGCGCGAGCACGACCTCCCGAGCCTGAAGGTGGGGTACAACAAGATTTTCGGGTTCTACATCGAGTTGCCGGCCGGCCAGGCGAGGAAGGCCCCGGCGGTGTTCAGCCGCAAGCAGACACTGAAGAACGCCGAGCGCTACATCACCCCTGAACTCAAGGACTATGAGGAGAGGGTGATCCACGCGGAGGAGCGGGGTCTGCGCCGGGAGCAGGAGATTTTTCTTTCGCTGTGCGCAAAGGTCTCGGCGCAGGTCGGCGCGGTGAACCGCTTCGCGCAGACGGTCGCCGAACTGGATGTGCTTGGCTGTTTCGCCTCTCGCGCGGTGTTTCGCGGATGGACTCGGCCGGAGATGACCGACGAGCCGTCGCTCGTTCTGAAGCAGGCGCGCCACCCGGTGCTGGAAGAGGTGCTCGGGGATCGGTTCGTGCCCAACGACTGCGAGTTGGCCTCCGGCGGGGCGCGGTTGAGACTCGCGGGCGAGACCTCCTCGGCGACGCCGCTCGCGCTGCTGACCGGCCCGAACATGGCGGGCAAATCGACCTACATCCGCATGGTGGCGCTCAACGTGCTCCTGGCCCATGCGGGTTCCTTCGTCCCCGCCGAGGCGGCGTCGGTGGGCCTCGCGGACCGAATCTTCACGCGCATCGGGGCGGACGATGCGTTGCACGCCGGGCAATCGACCTTCATGGTCGAGATGGTTGAGACGGCGAACATCCTGCATCACGCGACAGCAAAGTCGCTGGTGATCCTCGACGAGATCGGCCGGGGCACTTCGACGCTCGACGGGCTTTCACTCGCATGGGCGATCGCCGAACACCTGGCTGGAGGGGCGCGCGTCGGCGAGCGTGGCGCCGGCTCGCAGGCGAGAGCGTCGCGGCCCGCGGCGCCGCGCACGCTCTTTGCGACGCATTACCACGAGTTGACGGACCTGGCGGACCGCTTCCCGTCGCGGGTCCGCAACCTGCAGGTGGCGGTCCGCGAGTGGGGAGACCAGGTGATTTTTCTTCATCGGATTCTCCCGGGGCGCGCGTCGCGGTCCTACGGCATTCATGTGGCGAAGTTGGCCGGCCTCCCCGCATCGGTCGTGGAGCGTGCCGGCGCGCTGCTCGAGACCCTGAGCGTGTCGCACGCGGGGGCCGAGGTGGCGGCCGGGAAGCGGCCCGCGGCGGCGCCGGTGACGGAGCGGGAGGCGCAGCCTTCGCTCTTTAGCGGGGCCGCGGATCACCCCGCGATCACTGAACTGAAGAAAATTGAGTTGGAGCGGATGTCGCCGATGCAGGCGTTCGACGCGCTCCGGTCGCTGAAGAAGCAGGTGGACACGCCGGGCGTGTGAGATCGGCGATTTCCTTCGCAGCGTGGGGCGGCGGAGAGGACTCTACAATGCCCGCCCGCCTCGGCTCGTGAAAGGACTGGAATGGCTCTGTTCTCCCGCCGCGCGACGAAACCCGTCGCCGTGAATGCTCCGCACTCTTCGCCTCGCGCCGCGAGCGGCGCCGTCGGCTCAGCCCGGGACGAGTCACGCATCGAGGCGATCGGCGGCGAGTTGCTCAGCCGGGCGCGCGGGCACAAGACGGGCCTGCTCTCCTCGAAGTTCTATTCGGACGCCCTCATGGAGTGGTCCATGAAGGACCCGAACTTCAAGGTGCAGATGTTCCGATTCGTCGATGCGTTTCCCACGCTGACCACCCCCGATTCCATCTACGAGCATCTGAACGACTACCTGTCGCAGCCGGGCGTGACGGTGCCCGGGGTCATCTCGACGGCGCTCAAGGCGGGCGCGCTGGCCAAGGGTCTGGCGGTCAAGACGATCTCGTCGCAGATCACGGGGATGGCGGGCAAGTTCATCGCGGGGACCGACGCCGCGAGCGCGCTCCCTCAACTCCGAAGGCTGTGGGACGACGGCATCGCGTTCTCCGTGGACCTGCTGGGCGAGGCCTGCGTGTCGGACGCGGAGGCCGCGGCGTACCAGAAGAAGTACCTCGACCTCGTGGGCAACCTTCCCGGCTCCGTCGCGGAGTGGACGCCTCGTGAGACGCTCGAGCGCGATCATCTCGGCGCGATCCCGCGTGTGAACGTGTCGATCAAGATCTCTTCGCTGAGCGCCCGGTGCGACCCGATCGACACCGAAGGCTCGATCCGCGACCTGACCGGCCGGCTGCGGCCGATCCTCGAACTGGCGAAGTCGAAGAACGTCTTCATCAACTTCGACATGGAGCAGTTCGCGCTGAAGGACCTGACGATCGAACTGTTCCAGCGTTGCTGCGAGGCGGTTGATTTTCAGGCCGGGCTTGCGATGCAGGCGTATCTCCGCAGCGGCGACGAGGATGCGCGGCGGGTGTGCGATTGGGCGAAAAAGACGGGGCGCATCGTGTCGGTCCGGCTTGTCAAAGGGGCGTACTGGGACTACGAGACGATTCACTCCGAGCAGATGGGCTGGCCCCAGCCCGTGTGGGCGACGAAGCGGGAAACCGACGCCTGCTTCGAGCGGATGACCGAGATTTTTCTGGATTCGACCCCGACCGCGGCGCGAGGCGAAGGCGGCGTGAAACTGGCGCTCGGCTCGCACAACGCGCGCTCGATCGCCGCGGCGCTCGAATCGCTCGACCGCCGCGGCCTGCCTCGGAACGCGATCGAACTCCAGATGCTCCACGGGATGGCGGACCAGCTGAAGTACGCGGCCCAGGAGATGGGGCTGCGCGTGCGCGAGTACGTGCCGGTGGGCGAGATGATCCCGGGGATGGCCTACCTCGTCCGCCGACTGCTCGAGAACACGTCGAATGAGTCGTGGCTGAAGGCGGGGTTCCTCGACAACGCGGACCCCGCGCGGCTTCTCGCGAGTCCGCACCAGCAGGCGCCGGGGTCAGCGGACACGAGCGCGGGCGAGGGAACCCGGGCGGAGAAGCACGCGCTCAGCCCCGCGGTGGCCGGGGTCGGCGACGGCCGGCCGTTCTTCAACGAATCGTTCCGGGAGTTCCACAACTCGGCTCAGCATCGGGCCTTTGCCGAGGCGGTCGCACGGGTGCGCGTGCCGACGGTTGCGAACGACCGATCGCCGGCGGACGCGGACGCGGCGGTGGGGCGCGCCGCGGCGTACTTCCCGAAGTGGCGGGACGCCGATCCGCGCACGCGGGCGGCCGCGATCGTGCGCGCCGCGGCAATCATGCGGGCACGCCGCGACGAACTCTCGGCGGTGATGATCAAGGAGGCGGGCAAGACGTGGCGCGAGGCCGACGCGGACACCTGCGAGGCGATCGACTTCTGCGAGTTCTACGCACGGCTCGCGGTGCCGCTCTTTGAGCCGACGCGGATCGGGCGATTCACGGGAGAACTGGACCACACGTTCCACCAGCCGCGCGGCGTGGCGGCGGTCATCTCGCCCTGGAACTTCCCCCTGGCGATCTGCTGCGGGATGACCGCGGCGGCGCTCGTGACGGGGAACACGGCGATCGTCAAGCCCGCGGAGCAGACGCCGGGGATCGCGAAGTTGCTCGTGGACATCCTGCACGAGGCCGGCGTGCCGCGCGACGCGGTGCAGTTGCTGCCCGGCCCCGGCGAGACGGTCGGCGCAGCGCTCGTGCGCGACCCGCGCGTGGCGCTGATCGCGTTTACGGGTTCGATGAA
>JAEUIV010000073.1 GCA_016795005.1 Phycisphaerae bacterium | reverse complement strand
CGTCACACGCAACCCCAGCGCCCGAGGCCCCTGCCACCCGTTCGGCAGGAGCGCCAGGGTCGCCAACGCATCAGCCGGACGATCCAGCATCACCCGGCACCGCGCAAGCATCAGCGCCAACTCCACGCGCTCCGGAAGGTCGCTCGTCCCGGACAGAAACTCCGTCGTCACGATGGGAGCAAGCAGCGCCTCGCGACGATCGACCTCTCCGACTGAACCCGCAAAGCGGCTGAGTTCCGCCGGCGGCATCGCCCGAACCAATCCCGCCAGCGCCGCCTCACGCTCCTCCGGCCCGCGTGAAGGCAACGCCGCCAGACGCGCATACCCATCCGCTGTCGCCGAAAACCGCTGCAGCCCCGCCACCGCTTCCGGATACAGGTCCTCGCAATGCTCCGCCACCCGAACCAGCACGTCCAGCGCCGCCGCGTTCTCCGCCATCGCCGCGCCGGCCTGCTTCGCACGCGACCGATCGGCCCCTTCCGCGATCCGCTTCACCTCATCCAGCATCCCCAGCCCGACCGCCAGTCGCATCGTCGCGGGCGACCACTCCTCCACCGCACGCGCCCGGAGCGCCGCGCGAACACGCTCAATCTGATCGACGTCCGACAGCAATCCCGCGCGACGCGACGCCTCGAGCGCTTCCGCCGCCGCGCTCCGCACCCCCTCGCTCCCGCCCGTCTCGATCCATCGAATCGCCGGGCCGACCAATCCCGCTTCGGGATGACGAACGCCGGCACGCATCATCGCCGCCGCGGCCGACTCATCAACTTCAACCTGCAGGCGGTTCCACAGCAGCCCTAGGTCGTCGATACGACCCAGCAACTCGATCGTCCGCGCCGCTTCCGCACGGATCGCCGGAGAATCATCCGCCAATCGCCGCGTCGCCGCGGTTGCCGTCCCCTCGCCCAACGCCTTGGCGTTCACCAGCGCCAGCATGATCAGGTCGAATCCCGCCGAACGCACCGCTTCCTCGGGGGAGTCAAGCATCTCGACCAGCAACGCATCGCGCCCGGACTCGGGTGTCGCCGCGTGAAGACGGCGGTACAGCCCCGCCAGCCGATCCCCCGGTGCGACCGCGGGCTTCGCCTCGGGCGCCGACCCGCCCAACTCCTGCTCCCAATCCTTGCCGCTCAGCCACCGCGCGCGGTTCCACCACTCCGCGCACGACCGCGCATCCTCTCCCAGCACCTTCCGACCCGTCAGACGCGCCAGCTCGGCCATCCCCGCGGACCGAACCTCCGCCGAGACACCCTCGCCCATCACCGCGTTCTCGACCAGCGCTCGCGCCGCGTCCATCGTGCGGTACTTCCCGATCGCGCGGATCAGAAGAATCGCATCGTCCGCTGTTCCCCCCGCGCTCGCCGCCGCCGCGAGCGCTGTCCCGAGCGAACGGACCAGCCCGGAGGCATCCGCTTCCGACGCGATGACCGCCTCCGCCACCGCGCGCCGAACCCCGGGAGGACGATCGTCCCACAGCGCGCCCTGCAACGCCGCTCGAGCCTCGCCCTCATTCAATCGAAGAAGAAGCGACGACGACGCCGAACGCCAATCCCCCGCGCGACCCTCGGCCGAACGGAGAACCGAAGCGATCTCCGCCGTTTCAACCCCCCGATCGGAACCCGCGAACGCTCCCACGCACACCAAACACCCCAACAGCATGCCAACAGCAAAGCATCGCCGCGACGCGCCTCGGCGACGACACCAGAAATCCACCCATGCTCCAGTCCGACCCCTCATGTCCGCTCCGCTGAACGACACCGCCCGACGAAAGAACATAAAAAAGAAATCGCTCGCACCGCCCGATCCCACCGCTATCATACGCCGCCCATCGCTCTCGGCATCATCACTTCGCCTTCGAGAAGTACACATGAACGAGTGGTTCGAAGCCGAACGACACATCGAACGCGCCCACGAGCACTACGAGGCGGGCCGGTGGGACGACGCCGCGACCGAACTCCGCGAGGCCCTCGCCCGCGACCCCTCACGCGCCGAGTGGCACTTCAACCTCGCCCTCACGCTCGAAGCCGCGGGAAGATACGAAGACGCCATCCGTGCCCTCAACGACGCCAACACGCTCCAGCCGGGCGACCCCACCACCCTGCTCCTCCTCGGCGTCAACGCCCTCCGAGTGGACAACCCCCGCGCCGCTGCAACCTATCTCGACGCGGCGAGCAAGGCAGACCCGGAACGGCCCGATCCCCTCGTCCACCTCATCGAGGCAAACACACGCCTGAAAGACCACGATCGAGCCGAGATCGCCTTCTACCAGTCCGTCCAGCTCGACCCCGACAACCCCGCGGCCTTCGCCAATATCGCCGAATCGCTCATCGACCGCGCACGCTACGAACGCGCCGCCTACTGCCTCGAACAGGCCATCCGGCTCGACCCGACCCAACCAAGACTGCACGCGCGACTCGCCGCCGTGCGCGCCGAACTCCATCAGTTTGACCGCGCACGCGACCTCTACCTCCGCGAACTCCGCGATGCACCGGGCGATATCGAGACACTCCTCGACCTCGGGTGCCTCCTCGCCCGGATGGGCCGCGCGGCGGAGGCCTCCGAAAAACTTCGTCGGGCCCTCGAACTCGACCCGGACTGCGCCGAAGCCCACTTCCGCCTCGCCGAACTCGCCCTCGATCAGCAGCGACCAAGCGACGCCGCCGAATCGCTCCGCGCCGTCCTGCGCGTCGATCCGAACTTCCCCGGCGCCCGCCGACACCTCGCGCGCATCGCCCTCGATGCACGCGACATCCCCGCCGCACGACGCCCCCTGCGCGCCGAACTCCAGAACTTCCGACGCCTCCCGAAGCCCTACGAAACACACGAACTCATCGACCTCGCCGACCTCCTGCTCTCCGCGCGCCTCCCGAGCGACGCCGCCGAGGTCGCGGGAGTCATCGTCGATCGCGACCCGCACTCCGCCGACGCCTGGCACCTGCTCGCCGTCTGCCTCTTCACCCTCGGCAAGCACGCCCCGGGCATCGACGCGGAGCGCCGCGCCCTCCGCCTCGACCCCATGCGGCTCCCCGCCCTCCACAACATGGCCCTCGCCTGCATCCACGCCGGCGAATGGAGCCGCGCCGGCAGGCTCATCAACCATGCCCAGCGCATCGACCCGGACGACGAGTCGCTCCGCAGGCTCCGGCTCACCCTCCGGCTGCGCCAGGCGATCGCCGCCTGCCGCTGGCTGCTCGGCCGCCGCTGAAACCAACCAGACACGTTGAGGCTCCGTCCGCCGGCCGCCGCGCCGCCGACCGCGACCTGTCCACCGGATCCCGCCATGAAAAAAGGGGGCCGGCTTTCGCCGACCCCCTTCGGGTTCAGATGATTCTCATCAACTCAGACTCGATCAGGGCTGCCAGTGCCCGAAGAAGGCCTGGCCCGCATCGACCTGCGTCGTGTCGTTGATGTTGTCGTTGCCGGTCGGAGCGAGCAGGTCAAGGCTGCTCACCTCGATCGTGGTGCGGTTCAGGCTCGCCGCGTTCGGCCCGTTGTTACGGAAGATGAAGAGATAGTCGAGCTTGGGATTGTTGGTGCTGCGGATCGCCGTCGCCGGGTTGAACGCCGCCTTGCTGGTGAAGAGGCCCCAGCCCTGCGTCGTCGCGTTGTTGGGGAACGAGTTCGCCGCCGTCGTGCCGGCAAACAGGGTGTTGCCGGTCAGCGGAGCGCCGAACTGGAAGCAGCCGATCGAGTCCCAAGAGAACCCGAAGGAGTTCCAGATCTCGTCGGTGAAGAAGATGCCCATCGCGTAGCCGCCGACGAAGTTGTTCATCGCGGAGCCGGCCTGCACGCCGAGCGAGGACATGGTGAAGGCGAAGTAGTTCAGCCAGTCGAGGTCGATGATGATGTCCTCGAAGTTGAAGTCGTCGCTGCGGGTCCACTTGCCGTCGCCGTTGTCATCGCCGAACCACACGAACTGCTCCAGCGGGCCGGCAAAGGGCAACGCCGGATTCGAGGCGCTCGGGACAACGATCGCGGCTTCGGTCACGCCGTCCGGACGAACCGGGCGAGCGCCGGTGGTCGCGGCCCAGCCCGAGTTCCGCGGGAAGGGCAGCAGGTTCCAGCCGCGGTGCAGCTGCTGGGCGCCGACGTTGCGAAGGTTCGCGTTCACGACCGTCGCATTGTTGGCAAGACCGGCGGTCTGGCTGCGGTTCTGGATGTTGAACAGGATCGGAGCGCCCTGGATCGAGGCATGCACGCCCGAGATCGGGAAGCGCTGCCCGTCCGGAAGTTCGACCACCATGATCACCGGACGACCCACCGCGCTCAGGCGCGAACGGCCGTTGAAGATCGAGGCGGGGGCCGAGTGGTGCAGCTCGCACCGACCATCGGTCCCGGTGATGACCGCCGAAGAGAGCAGGGGCTGCCCGCCGAAGGCGCGGTTGCCGCTGAACACGTCGTTGAACTCGTTGATGTCGCCGCCCGACGCGCGGAGAACGTCCCACGCGAGGAAGCAGCGGCCGTTGGTCACCTTGTCGCCGCTGGTCTCGCCCGTGCCGGTGAAGGTGATGTTGGTGAGGTTGCTGGCGTTGATCGTCAGGTTGATCACGTCCTTGTAGGTCGAGATGCCGTCGTTTGAGTCGCCGAGGTCCTTGTCGTTGTCGTAGTACTGGTAGTTGTCGAGGTCGCGGCCGAGGTACACGAACTCGCGGGTGCCGAAGAGCCAGTCGTTCCACGCACGCATCGAGGAGCGATCCGTGAGAACGTTCTGCGTGAACGCCACGTTGTTGTGCGTCGCGGTGACGCGGTGGATGTGCGGAGCCGCGGTCATCGCGTACACCTTCGTGCCCGGGGGAACCGGGGTCGTGCCGTCCAGGGTCACGTTCACGATGATGTCCATGAACGCCAGCTCGCGGGTCGCCTCATCGGGCGGAGCGATCCGCTGGATGCCGAAGGAGAAGTTGGTCGCCGCCACCGCAACGCCGGTGCCGCCGCCGGTCGTGAGCGAAGCGATCCGCATCGCGTCCGCCGCGCCGTTGTACGTGCCGGTGATGTTGCTGGTCATCGGGACCACGCCGTCCGTCACGGTGAGAACGATGTCGTTCCCCTGCACCGCGACCGCGGTGATCGTGCCGAGCGAGAGAGTGAAATCGGAGACCGCGACGGTCGCCGCGTCGATCGGCTGGTTCATCGTGATACGAACGCTGTCGGCAAAGCCGTCGGCGTCGGCGTCAAACATAAACGCCGCGAAGACCTGGCTGCCGTTGACGTCGGTGACAAGGGGCATGTAGGGAGCGACGCGGTTGACGGTCGCCGTGTCGGACTCGAGCACTTCGTTGCCCGAGGGATCGGTCACGCCGCTCTGGGGAAGGATGCTGACCGCCACCCCCGTGACGAGCGCCGGGCTTTGAGCCTGCGAGTTGCGGAGGGTCAGGACGTTGTCGGGATTCTGCGCCACGAACGAGCCGCAGAAGAGGCAGGAGTCGAACACGAACCCGTCGTCGCCGAACCCGAACACGCCGCCGGGGCCGAAGCGGAACTGGTTCTCGTTGTCGCCGTTCTCCTCGCCGTTCAGGTTCTCGCTGAAGACGAACGCGACGCGGTTGCTGGCGATGCTGTCGCCGGTCGTGCCGTCGTTCTCGCCGAAGAGTTGGTCGTTGGCATTGCCGCCGATCGTTTCGGTCTGGTTGTCACCGGTGAAGAAGTAAGCGAAGACCAGGTCGGGACGAGCGCGGTCCGCCGTCGTCGGCAGGGCCGCGAACGGCGCCGGAGTGGTCGAGTTGCTCGACGCGTCGGTCGCGGTAAATCCGGTCGTCGATTCGACCGTCACGGCGCACGCGCCGCCGCCGGCGCCGCCCGTGCCGGGGATCGCTTCCATCGCGCTGCCCACGGCGGTCGCGGGATCGTTGTCCCAGTTCACGAGATTCGGATCGAAGTTCAGCAGGATGCCGTTGCCCGTCTCGAGACGCGAGGGGCCGCCGAACAGGCGAATGTCGCCCACGCTCACGGACGAGATCGTGATCACGTTGTTCGCGGCCATGCCGTCGGCCACGACCGTGTCATCAACCAGCGCGCCGAGCGCGGTGATCTGCTGCACCGGCTGGACCGTGCCGTTCGCCTTGCGGAGGGTGAACGTCGTCGCCGAGGCGTTGGTCGTCACCGGCTCATCAAACCCGAAGCCGATCGCGTCGATCCGGCCGTCGCGGTTGATGTCATGGAACGAGATGAACTGCTGCGTCGGGGTGATCTCGTCGAGCACCGTCAGCGGCGTCGCCGGGGGAGTCGTCAGGGTCGAACCGAAGATGTCGGTCGGAGCCGTGCCGAAGCCGCTCGCAAAGTTCCACGCATACATGGCGCCCTGGAAGTCGCGGCCGTCCGCGAACACCTCGTCATCCGTGCAGCAGCCGAGATCGACGAGCACCGCGTTCGGGTTGCTCGGATCGACGATCGGAGCGCCGACGAAGAACAGGTCGCTGTCCACGCCCGAGCGGGTCAGCGAGTCGTTGCCGTTGTAGAAGGCGTTGTCGCCGGCGGTCGCGATCGGCGTGCTGAACACCGCCGCGAAGCCGTCGGTCGCGCCGCCGCCGCTGTTCGTCTGCCGCCACTCGGCGCGAGTGACCGTGAACGCCGGGGGGGTCGCCGTGGTCACCGAACCGCCGGGATTCACCCCGCCGCCGATGATGTTGCCCACCGCGTCGCGGATGTCCATCGTCCCGCCGATCGAACGCAGGATCGAGCCGACGCCGAGGTCATCGGCGCCAGCCACCGCGATGTCGAAGCGGAGAACGGTGTTGTTGCTGAGGAAGGTCTGGTCCGAAAGGGCGTCGTCCAACGCGCCGAAGACCATCGCGGTGCTGACCTGGAAGTCGGCCTCCGTCACCATCGTCGGGTCGGTCTGGTTCGCGGTGACGTTGCTGCCGATGCCGTTGAGGCTCAGGCTCTCGCTGAACACCACGAAGAACGCGTTGTCCGTTCCGCTCTGGCGGAAGATGCTCGTGATCGTCGGGGGAGTGAAGTCCACCGCGAAGCACTCGTCAACGCTCTCATCGTTCGCGTTGAACGCGGCGTCGACATTGGTCGCGCCCTCGGTCACGCGCACCATCACCGAGACAACGCCCGGCGCGGTGAACACGAAGTCATCGTTCGTCGTCGCCGAAAGATCGACGGTCGTCGCGTTGATCGAGCCGTCGGCGTTCGTCGTCGGAAGCGTGATCTCGGCGCCGGTCAGCGTGTAAGAAGCGTTGACGGGCGAGGTCACCGGATTGCCGGACGCATCGAGGCCGATGAGCATCACCGAGTCAACCGTGACGGCGTTCCCGAGGTCCGGGGCCGTGCCGGTGTTGACAACGGTGAACGTGAACTGCGAGCGGGGGCCCAGAATTTCCGCGTTGGTCGCGGTGATGACCGGGGCCGTGACATTAAACGTGTCACCCATGGCCGTGCCCGCGGCCGCCAGGATGGCGCTCGCTGCGAGCCACTTGACGATTCTCTGACTCATTGCTGTTCCTTTCATCTGAACCACGTGGAGGAAAGACGTTGACGATCGACTCCGAACTGCGCCGCCGTCGGGGCACACGCCCGGGCGACCGTGAACACTTGTTTGTTGCGAGCGGCCCTTGCACCGGCCACCCGACTCTGACGCTCTCGCCGACGAACGCGACAAAACTTCCCTGCCGCGCAACCGACGGCCGACCAACCGAGCCTCCACCATACCCCACCGAGTTAGTCCTTGCAAAGTCGCAAGAGGGGGGAGGAGGTCACTTTTATTCCATCACCGACACCCGCTTCTGGGAGTCCGGGAACGGACACATCGCATCCGATATCGGCACCCAAGCCCCGATTATCCCTCATTTTGTTCAGTGAGTGCCAACTTTCTGCGCTGGTTTTCGGACCTCGGCTCAAAAATCATCGGTATAGACTACACAAAAGCCGGTTGAATTCTGGCTCATTGGGCCGGATCAGGGATGATTGAGTGCAGAAAGGCTCCCGCTGCGGTAGCCCGCGATCAGGATGGTCGCGGCGTAGCGGACGACATCGCCCTTGCTGGTGGTCCTGAGTTTCTGGTTGAGGCGCATCAGGTGTGTGCGGAGCGTGGGGAGCGCGATGCAGAGCCTGGAGGCGATGGCCTCGTTGGTGCCGCCGGAGCAGATGGCGAGGACGACTTCGCGTTCCCGGCTGGTGAGGTGCGCGAGTGCGGCTTCGAGAAACTGTGCTTCTTCCGGGAGGAGTGAGAGGCGGGCCGCGTCGGACGGATCGCCGATCGACTCTGAAAAAGCAGGGCTTTGCAGCTTCGGCTCCGGGGTCGGCACGGGGTTCGTCCACGGATGCGATTGCCCGGATTCGGGCGGCCGAGAGTTCGTGGGCTTCAACGTGCTGGTGTAAGACATGTATGTACTCCCGCGTCCGGATGAGTTTTCGGACGCATTTTTGGTCAACCGGCTGTGTGCCGATTGCCGTCCCCTCAGCAGCCAGATGTTAAGGTAGCGAACCGGGGGCGAACTTCAAGAAAAAAATGATGGAAAGTTTTGTGAAATAGGGAGTTATCGCTCCCTGACTTTTTGGTTCCGGGGCGGTGGGGGTTCGTTTTTTCGGATTCTCCGGGCGGAGTTGGTGCTTTCAGGGCCGACCGTTTGAGGCTGAGTTATCTGGATTGGTCCGGCGGCCGATGGATTCGCCGACCCAGCGCACCTGCGATTGATAGGTTTTTGATTGGGTCGGCAAGGAACTCCATGAACCTCGAATCGATTCTTCGTGCCGGTGCGGAGCGTGACGCTTCGGATATCCACATCGTGGCGGGGCACGTCCCGATGTTCCGGATCCACACGGTGGTGACGCCCATGGATGGGCCGGCGCTGTCGGCGGAGACGGTGCAGGGATTCGTGGAGGAGATGGCGTCGCCCGAGGCGCGGGCGACGTTCGAGAAGCAGAAGGACGCCGACTTCTCGTATGAGTTGAAGGGGTTTGCGCGCTACCGCGTGAACGCGCACCGCCAGCGGGGCGTGGTGGGGATCGCGATGCGCATCATCAAGACGAAGGTTCCGAATCTTTCGAAGCTGAGTCTCCCCGAGGTGATCGGCCGGCTGACGTACCTGCCCCGCGGGCTGGTGCTGGTGACGGGGGACACGGGTTCGGGCAAGAGCACGACGCTGGCGGCGATGATCCAGGCGATGAACGAGCGTTACAAGGCGCACATCATCACGCTGGAGGACCCGGTCGAGTACGTGCTGGAGTCGAAGAACTGCCTGATCGAGCAGCGTGAGCTGGGGCAGGACATGCCGAGTTTTTCGAGCGGGCTGAAGCACGCGCTGCGCCAGGACCCCGACATTGTTCTGGTGGGCGAGATGCGCGACCTGGAGACGACGGCGCTGGCGATGACGGCGGCGGAGACGGGTCACCTGGTGCTGAGCACGCTGCACACGTGCAGCGCGGGGCAGACGGTGGAGCGCATCATCGACATGTACCCGGCGCAGCAGCAGAACCAGATCCGGGCGATGCTGGCGAACACGCTGCAGGCGGTGATCAGCCAGTCGCTGTTCCAGCGGGTGGACCAGAAGGGGATGGTTCCCGGCGTGGAGGTGCTGCTGTGCACGCCCGCGGTGCGGAACATCATCCGCGAGGGGCGGACGTTCGAGATCCCGAACGTGATCGAGACGAACCGCTCGATGGGGATGCAGAGCCTGGACACGTCGATCGCGCAGTTGTACTTCAACGGGATGATCTCGCGTGACGACGCGATCGCGCAGGCGGCGCACCCGGACAAGCTGGAGCGGCAGCTGGCGGCCTGACCGGACGATTGGCCCGCGGCCCCGCGGTGAACGCCCCTCGGCACTCAAGGAACTCCGATGCCCACGTTTCGATATCAAGTTCGTTCGCAGTCGGGCCAGACGGTGGTGGGCGTTCTGAGCGCGGAGTCGCCGACGGCGGCGGCGAGCGT
>JAEUIV010000114.1 GCA_016795005.1 Phycisphaerae bacterium | reverse complement strand
GTTTCAGGCGTCTTGTGGCTTCTCACTTTCGGACTGCTTGGTTTCGGTCAGTTGATTGATCTGGTCCTGATTCCGGGAATGATCGATCATGCGAATCTTCGATTCGCCGCGTTCGCGGGCTTGCATAACAAGAACACCAACATCGTGAATGTTCATGTCGCTGGGCCCTCGACGGCATCGATCACGACGCCGACGCGATAGCGTTCACGAAGGCCATGGGCGACCCACATCCTCTGCCCCCCTGCTTCAAGCCGCGTGCTCGGTCGGTTGCGCGATTCGTCCGCTTGCGTACAACACATCCGGGCAGAAATCGGCTCCATTTGGCCAGACGATGGTGCCCAACTCCGGCTCCACTCGGACCTGTGCGAAGAATGTGGGATCCTGCAGTGGCTCAAAGACGCCGTCAAAGGGAGTGATCGCTGCGATATCAACGAGGCGAACCTCGCCATTGTCAAAGCGCAATCGAAGTCCGTAGCCACCCGCCAGTTCAACTTGAATCACGTCGCGCATCGAATCACTCCAACGGAGGAATCCTTTCGAGCGGCTTTCGCTCCTTCGCAAGGGTCCAGTCGCGGCGCAGTTCGTCGAGGTGCTGACTTGCCCATTCGATAACCATTCCACGAACTCTAGGCGAGAGCCCGCCATCGAGGAAACTCAGTTCATTGATGCTGACACGGCTCTTCGCCTCCCCGTACCGGACGTGAAAATGCGGGGGATCATGGTCGTTGTGGTACATCGCGATCACGATGCCGAAAAAGCGGCTGATTTCAGGCATAGCCCTTACGCCCCGAGGTTCATCGACATCAGGAACTCGGCATTCGTCTTGCACTTCTTCAGGCGTGTCTTCATGAGTTCGAGGGCTTCGACGACGTTCATGTCGGCGAGCACCTTGCGAAGACGGTGGGTGAGTTCGAGTTCCTTGCGGTCGAGCAGCAGTTCCTCGCGGCGGGTGCCGGAGGCGGCGACGTCGATCGCGGGCCAGATGCGCTTGTCGACCAGTTTGCGGTCGAGGTGGAGTTCGCTGTTGCCGGTGCCCTTGAACTCCTCGAAGATGACCTCGTCGGCCTTGGAGCCGGTGTCGACCAGCGCGGTGCCGAGGATGGTGAGGGAGCCGCCGCGTTCGATGGCGCGGGCGGAGCCGAAGAACTTCTTGGGGCGCTGGAGCGCGTTGCTGTCGATGCCGCCGGTCATGATCTTGCCCGAGTGCGGCTGGGCGGCGTTGTAGGCGCGGGCGAGGCGGGTGATCGAGTCGAGGAGGATGACGCAGTGCTGGCCGAACTCGACGTAGCGACGCGCCTTTTCGATGACCATCTCGGTGACGGCGACGTGGCGCGAGGCGTCTTCGTCGAAGGTTGAGGCGATGACTTCGACTTCTTTCGCGGTGTGGCGGCGGAAATCGGTGACTTCCTCGGGCCGCTCGTCGATGAGGAGAACGAGGATCTTGACCTCGGGGTAGTTCTTGCTGATGGCCTGGGTGATCTTCTGGAGGAGGACGGTCTTGCCGGTGCGCGGCGGGGCGACGATGAGCCCGCGCTGTCCTCGGCCGATGGGGGCGACGAGGTCAACGATGCGCATCTCGATTTCCTCGGGGGTGGTTTCGAGGACGTAGCGCTGTTCGGGGTGCAGCGGTGTGAGGTCTTCGAAGATGGGGAGTCGCTTCGCCTCGCTGGGGTCCTTGCCGTTGATGGAGTCGATGCGGAGGATGGTGAAGTAGCGTTCGTTGTCCTTGGGCGGACGGATGGCGCCCTTGATCTCCATTCCCCGGCGGAGTCCCATGCGTCGGATCATCTGTGCCGGGACGTAGATATCGTCGGGCGAGTGGAGGTACGACTGCTCTGGCGAGCGGAGGAAGCCGTAGCCTTCCTGCCCGATGTCGAGGGTTCCTTCGCCGAAGATGAGTCCGGTGTCGGCGGCCTTCTTCTTGAGAAGTTGGAAGATGAGTTCCTGCCGCGGGAGTTTGTGGAACTCGACGAGGCCTTCCTTTTCGGCGAACTTGTGGAGCGCGGTGATCTCCATGCGCTGGAGTTCGGACATGTGCAGGGCGTTCTTCTCGGCTTCGAGGTACTCGGGGGTACCGGCGATGCGTTCGAGGGCCTGCGCTTCGCGTTCGAGTTCTTCGTCGGAGGGGAGGAATCCCTGGGCGATGAGTTGCGAGACGGGACCGCCTCCGGTGTTGACGAAGGATGCGCCGCCCTGTCCGCCGTAGCCTCCTCCCTGCCCCATCATTCCCATGCCGCCGCCGCGCTTCTTCTTTTTCTTGCGTCGGCCGCCGCCCTGTCCCTGCATCTGCATGTGGCCTCCGCCGCCGTTGCCGCCGAAGGGGCGCTGCTGCTGTTGGTACCCGCCCTGTCCGCCCCCCCCCTGCTGCTGACCTTGGTGCTGATGCGAATAGCCGGACTGAGGCTGTCCGACCGTTTGAGGCTGGGCGATCTGGGGCTGCGCTCCCGGCGGTTGCTGGAAGGGAGTCGGGCCTTGATTCGAGCCTTGTGACTGCGTCGCCCACGAGGGCATGGGCCTGGGTTGCTGTTGCGACGGCTGGGGTTGGTGCGTCTGTGTTGTGTTGCCGGCGCCGGCGCTTGGTGGGCCGCCGAGGTTTGAGGGCCACGATGTCGAGCCTGCGGGCTGCTGACGCGGCGCGTCGGCCTGGCGGTATTCGTACTGCCTCGGTTCAGCCGGTCTTGATTCGACGGGTCGCGTGACGGGCGCGGCGGGAGCCGGGGCGACGGACGCCGGTCGAGTCTCGACGGTGGCGGCGGGGCGCGTGGGGGGCGGTTCGGCGGCGCGAGTCGAGGTCCGGGTCGGCGCGGCTTCGGCGGCGTCGGCGGGCTTGGCGCGACGCTTCTTCGTTCCTTCGTCGGTATCTGAAGCGGTGCGGGACGAACGGCTGGTCGTCTTGGCCATGGAGTCAGGTTCCTGGATGTTTGCTTGATGTCATTGTGGGCTTTTTTGCCCGGGTGATTCGGGTGGTTTGATGCCCGAAGTCGTTGAACGTCGTTGAGCCTCAGCACCCGTTCGAGGTCCACAAGGAACGCCGAACCGCCCGGCGTTTGACGAACGAATCCCTGAGCAGGATTGAAAGTGAAGCGTGTGGATCGGTCGGTTGCGAGCCGCCCGCGGTCGGGTCCCTACTCCTGACCGCCCAAGAGTATAGCCGCGATCTGTCGGCACGGCTCGGCGAGGTCAACCCCGTCCCGCTCGTTCTGGATAACAAAGCGGCAGCGGGCTTTTTTCCTTTCCAGAGGCCATTGAGCGGCCTGTCGTCGGCGGTATTCGACTTCGTCCCATCCGCGGCCGCGACGGGCGCGTTCGAGGCGGATCGGCTCGGGGGCCTCGACGAAGACGATGGCGTCGCACTCCTGGTCGAGGCCTGCTTCGAAGAGGAGCGGCGCGTCGTAGATGACTCCCGGCGGAACCCGGCCGAGACGCGCGGTGGCGGCGGAGATGGCTTCGCGCCGGCTCTTGGCGATCAGCGGATGGATGAGCGATTCGAGACGCTTGCGCTGGAGTTCGTCCGCGAAGACGATCTCTCCGACCTTGGTTCGGTTGATCTCGTTGTTCGGATGCAGGACGGCCGGCCCCCACCACTCGACGAGCGTTTTCTTGACATCGGGGAGCATGAGCGCGGCCTTGGCTTCCGAGTCCGAATCGATGACGACCCATCCCATCCTGGCAAACTCGCGCGCGACTGTGGACTTTCCGCTGCCGATGCCCCCGGCGATCCCGAGCACCACGGGCTGCCGGGTGGCGGCTCGGTCGGCCGGGCGAGTTTGCTCGTGCGCGTGATTCAAGTTGAATGGACCCTGATTCGCGGCGTGCCGACGGGGGAAACGGGCGCTTGACCGGCGGGCTGGAAGCGGTGACAATAGCAGCATGCGGGCGTAGTTCAGCGGTAGAACGTCAGCTTCCCAAGCT
>JAEUIV010000110.1 GCA_016795005.1 Phycisphaerae bacterium | reverse complement strand
TTGCTTTTCGCCTGAAGGATGTTTCGCTCGCGACGTTGGGATGCTGCAAAGCGGCGATGGTCGGGGAACCAAGTCTTGAGCCGATACGGGAAGCATGGAACAAGGCCATTGAGCCTCACGCGGCATCGGGTCATGGCTCAGCGATCGCCATGGAGAAGACCCTTCATGCACTCGAGATGTTCCTCGTCGCGCCGTTGCCTTACCTGTTGATGCTCGGACTTGGTCGTTACATAAAAGCGCTGGCATACCGAGAGGAGGTCGATCGCTATCGTGCCGAGTTGCTGGACTTCAAGGGCTTCGAAGTCGCACTCTTCATTTCGATCATCGCGGCAGCGGTCGTTGGGCGGGCGCTTCAAGACTCGACCGGATCGGCTCCGGCGGCCGGTTCGGAAGCGGGGTCGGACACTCACTCATTGTCGTGGCAGTTCGCGCTCGCGGCTGCGATTCTTATCGCCACTCTCGCGGGATACTTCCTGATCATCGAGCTTCGCGCGGCGGCGGCACAGCGACTGAACGCCGAGCGTGAGAAGATGCGCCACGAGCAGGAAATGGCGATTATTCATGCCCGTGAAGGGATCAGCGATGAGCCGTGATAACGCGCCTTGATGTGAGGAGTTCGAGGCAGGCGCGGACGCAGGCTTCAACGTTCATGGAGCCGGAGGCGAGGCGGAGTTCCGGGGCCTGAGGCGGCTCGTAGGGGTCGTCGACTCCCGTGAATCCCTTGATCTCGCCGGCGCGTGCCTTTTTGTAGAGGCCCTTCGGGTCGCGCTTTTCGCACTCGTCGATGGGTGTATCGACGAAGACTTCGAGGAATGGAAGTCCCGCCTGGTCGTGGAGCGCGCGGGCGGCGTTGCGGTCGGCCGCATACGGGGAGATGAAACTGGTGAGGGCGATGGTTCCCGAGTCGGCGAAGAGTTTGGCGACTTCGCCGATGCGCCGGATGTTTTCCTTGCGGTCTTCGGCGGAGAAGCCGAGGTTCTTGTTGAGTCCGAAGCGGATGTTGTCGCCGTCGAGGCGGTAGGCGTGGAGGCCTCGCTGTACGAGGACCTGTTCGAGGGCGCTGGCGATGGTGCTCTTGCCGCTGGAGGGGAGGCCGGTGAACCAGAGTGTGGCGCCCGACGCTTTGAGGGCGGCGAAGCGTTCGTCGCGTTTGAGGTTGCCCTCGTGCCAGGTGATGTTCGTCGCTTTCTGGTGTGTCATGCGGCGGAGGCTAGGGCAGAAGCGACGTGTGCGTCAACGCCGCGCGTGGTCATCGCCCGGCGAGGGCGGCGGCAACGGCTTGCTCGTCGTAGGAATCGCGGACCACGAGTCGGCGCATGACGGCTCCCGGTTCCTTGCCCACGCCGATCCAGAGGACGGCGTCCACACCGGTGGCGGGGTTGTTCAGCCAGGCCCGTACCCTGCTCGCGGCGTCGGCGTCGTCCGGCTGGGCGAGTTCGACGACTCTTTTCCCGGAGGCGAGGAGTTCGGTGTCGTCGTCGGTCGGCATGGCGCCTCGGACGGCGAAGCCCCGGCGTGTGAGTCGCTCGACGATCGCCGCGACGCGCGGGTCTTCCTGTGCCCGTACATCGGCGGGCAACAGGTTGAGGATGAGGATGGACCCCGCGGAGCCGGGGGGAGCGGCGGGCGTGGTCACGGGGTCTGCGGGGGGTTGCGGGGCGGGGGCGGGAGTTGGTTCGGTCGCGGTGGCGCTCGTGGCGGCGCTGCGGTCTCGGAGTCTGTCGAAGAAGTCGGAGACTCGCTCGCCGACCTTGTTGAGTTCGGAGATATCCGTGCTGATTCGTGCCCCGCCGCGCTTTTCCGTGACCGTACTTGAGTGGGTTCCGTGTGAAGCGGCGCTGAGTTCGCCGATGGCGAGCGCGCCGTCCGAGTTGATGGGGATGGTGACCTGCCCGGTGTTGGTCGAGATCTGGATGGCGCGCGCGGGGTCGAAGTCAACTGTTTGCGCGCCGTTGGACGCGGGGTTGTTCTGCTTGTTGAGCGTGACGACGACGAGGGCCATGGGGATGGCGACCATGACGGTGAGGAAGACGAAGAAGGCCCCGGCGACGCCCTTGTTGGGCCTGGTTGAGAATCGGCTGGAGCGATGGAACGAGGTGGCGAAGGCTCCGCGCGAGAGCCGGCCTGCGACGCGCTGCTGGGCGCGTCGGACGCGGTCGTGGGCCGCGGCGAGTTGCTCCTGCGCGGAGCGTCCGGGTCCGCGTGGCGGGACGGGAGTGGCTCCCGCGTTGCCTCGAATGACTCGGGCGGCGTGCTCCATGCCCGCGGCGGCGGCGGCGGCGGCTTCGCGCGCGACGCGCTCCGCGTCCTTGCCGAGCCTCGACGGATCGAAGCCTGAGAAGCCTGGGTTTGCTTCGTCGCCCGCGGCGTAGCGACCGGTCCACCAATCCGTGATGCTGATGCGCGGTCGGCGGCGCTCGGCGGGGGCGTGCGGCGGGGTGGGGGTCGGGGTCGGGGTCCCGACGCCCGCGTTCACTTCGAAGACGAATCCCTGCTTCGGCTCGGGCGAGCGTGCGGCGGCGACGGGCGGCGGCGCGGGGACGACGCCTGCGAACTCATCGACGTACGCGGCGGGGGCGACGTATCCGCCCCCGGAGACGGAGGGAAGGTCGGCCGGCTTGAGCATGAAGGGATCGGGGGCGGCGGTGATCGTCCGCAGGTCGGCGAGCATCTCGAGCGAGGTGGCGTAGCGGTTGTGGAGGTCGGCCATGGCGCGTCGGACGACCCACCGGAGCGCTTCGGGGCAAGACCGGGTGATCTGTGAGAGTCCGCCGTGGGCCGGGAAGGAGTTCTCGATGACGGAGTAGAGGACGGCGCCGACGCCGTAGATGTCGAACTTCACGCCGTCGACTTCGTTGACCTTTGCTCCGCGGAGCGCCATGCGTACGAGTTCGGGGTCTCGGAAGTATTCCGTGCCGTGGGTGGTCAGGGTCATGGCGGACCGGAGCGGCGTGACCAGTCCGAGGTCCACGAGGTGGGCGCGTCCCTGGTTGATGATGATGTTGTCCGGCTTGACATCCTTGTGCCAGAGTCCGCCCTTGTGGTATCGGTCGAGTTCGGCGAGGAGGTCGCTGATCATGCCGAGGGCGGGGAAGAGTTGCCTTGTTCCGAGGCCTTGCGGTCCTCCTTCGGCGTGAAGTCTCTTGGTGACGATGGTGAGGCTGTCGCCCGGGATGTACTCCATGACGTAGAAGAAGCGTGCGTCGGTGAGTTCGTGGTCGAGGATCAGGCCCATCTTTTTCGCGGCTTCGAGGGCCCGGCTCTCGCGGATGATCTGCGGGAGGCTTGAGCCGTCGGCGAGCGAGAAGGCCTTGATGACGACCTGCTTGACGTCTCTTCCCGCGCGTGCGAACGCGGCGCGTTTGCGTTCGTCCGGTTCGGCGACGTAGAGGCGCCCGCCGGAGCCGCCTCCCTGGAGCGAGCCGACGATGGTGTATCCCTCGAACTCGCCGGTTCGCGCGGAGGGTCGGTCGGCGCCGGGCGACTGGGCGACGGCCTGCGGGATGCGCTGCTCGATTCCCTCGACGAGTCCGCCGAGGAGGAAGAACTTGGCGGGGTGCCCGATGAAGAAGCGATAGAGGCCGTGCCCGATGCCGACGATTTCATCCTGGAAGGCCCGGCCGTAATGTCCGGCGGCGGACCATCGGCCGATGATGACGTTGACGATGATGAGGGGGACGAGGACGATGCTGGTGATGACTCCGCCGATGGCTCGGACGAAGTCTCCGGCCATTCCGAAGATGAATCGGAAGAGGTGACGGAAGACGGCGACAACCGCGCGTCCCGAGTTGGTGAGGAGCCAGGCGATGCCCTGGAAGACCGGCGCGGCAAGGTAGACGACCGCGATGACGGCGACGATGACTCCGAGGAGGCCGAGCAGCATGGCGACGGGCGTGCTGACTTCGGCGAGGGTGAGTGGTGTTGCGGCGAGTGTCATTGATCCGGCCTCCGCGTACGTTCCGAGTTCGCTGGCCCGGCGGTCTCAGCCGAGCGAGGCCTCCTGGTCGCGTCGCCTGGCGTCCATTTCCTTGTGGAAGACGTCGGCGATGGCGTCGTCGAAGGCCTGGTCGTCAGCCTTGTTCGGAGCAAAGGCCAGGCCGTTTCGATCGGCCTCGGTGAGTTCGTCGTCGGTAAAGGAATAAGTCTGTACGACTTCGACGAGCCTGGCGCGGAGCGCGTCGCGTACCTTGGCGAGGCGTCGGCTGACGGTTGGTTCGCTGGTGCCGAGGGAATCAGCGACTTCCTTGCCGCTTTTTCCGTCGAAGACCCGCATGCGGTAGATGGAGAAGTCGGTGAAATCGGAAGCCTTTTCGACGAGTCGAATGGCGGCGCTGACCTTGGCGCGGAACATGGCGGCTTCGTATTCGCCGTCGGGTGATGTGCCGGAGGCCTGGCCCATCCATTCCTCGTCGAGGACGGAGGATTTTTTTCCCGATCCTCGTTTCTGTGCGTTTCGGCGGTCCATCTCGTCGCCCAGGGTGTGCTTGGCGATGGCGAGGAGCCATGTTGAGAATCGTGCGCCGCGGGCGGGGTCGTAGCGGTCGATCGAGTCCGAGAGTGCGGCGAGGGTTTCCTGCGACAGGTCTCGGACGGTCTCGACACCAACGCGGCCTCGGCCCCACTTCATGAGTTGGGCGCGGAGGACCGGGCCGAAGGTCTCCCAGAGTTCGAACCAAGCGGCGGCGTCGCGCGCGCGGAGGCGTGAGACGAACGATGTTGTCAGGGTGTTCAGCATTGACCCTCGCGTCTTGCCCGAACAAGGGTCGGACGACCCCTATGAACTCCTTCGGCAATCCCGATGACGGGTTTTGGCCGGGGAAGCATAAGCGGACGCTTGAATCGGCAGCGGGACCGAGGAATTCCGGCGTGACCGATGCGGGCGGCGAATGGAAGCCGCGGATCGTTCGCGGGTGTGTGCCCGGCGTCTCTCGGACTCGGGGGGGGGGGGGGCGGCCGCCGCCCCGGCGGCGGGGGCCGTGTTGGATTTCAGGACAAAATTTGCTTTGGAATCGTGAAACTCGGCGGGCGTGTTCCCAAGAACTCCTTCCGACACGCACCCAACGGCCTGCCCCCGTGAACCCCGCGGGGGCGCACGCCAGAACGTTCTTGAAAGGAGTTTCCCATGTGCATCGTCAAGTCAGTCATGCGTATCGCGGTCGTGGGCGGGCTTGCCACCGGCGTGGCGGTTCTCGTCGCCGGGCCTGAGCGTGTTGCGGCGCTCGCGGGCCAGTGCCGCACGGCGGTGCGCAACAAGATCGACCAGAGCATCGACGACCCGGTGGCGTTGCGTTCGCAGTTGCGGACGCTCGAAGCGGAGTATCCGAAGCGGATCACGTCGGTGCGTGCGGACCTTGCGGAGTTGGAGGCCCAGATGAGCGAACTCCAGCGCGACAAGGCGGTTTCTGAGCGCGTGGTCGAGATGGCCTCGTCCGACCTGGGCGAGTTGAAGGAGATGCTCGCGCGGGCCGAGAACGCGCGGACCGAGGCGCCGACGGCGGTGATCAACGTTCGCTTTGACAACCAGCCCTTCTCGCTCGACCAGGCGTACAGCCGGGCGACGCAGATCAACAACACCCTGAACGTGTACTCGACGCGAGCGGCGGACGCGGAGCGTGACATCGGCTTCCTCAGCCAGCAGAAAGACCGCCTCTCGGAGTTGCTGAGCACGCTGGAAACCGAACGCGCGCAGTTCCAGGCGCAGATCTGGCAGCTCGACGGGCAGATCGAGATGATCGCGCGGAACGAGAAGTTGATCGACATCGTCGAGAAGCGGCAGGAGTCGATCGACAAGCACAGCCGGTTCGAGGCGGTGAGCCTGGAGCAGATCACCGGGCGGATGGCGAAGATCCGCGCGGAGCAGGAGTCTCGCCTCCAATCGCTGGCGTCGCACAGCGAGACGACGAACTACGAGAAGAAGGCGAAGGTGATGCTCGACACGGAGAACGTGGCGCGCGACGTGTTCCGCCGATCCGAGCAGATCGCCCCCCCACTGCCCTTGCCGGGCAAGATCGAGATCGTGCCTCAGACCCCGCCGACCAACGCGGCTCCGAAGGCCGACCAGACGACGGCGAGCGCGGCGCGCAAGCCGATCGTGATCGAGTGAGTCACTTTCGGATCGACTGACCCCCACGACCCCGCCTTGAGTCCGTTCCGCGGCTCGGGCGGGATTTTTCTTTTTGAGCGCGGCGGCGGTATCCCGGATCGAGCGGGCACTATCTGGAGTATTCTTTTCGGCGTTGGACCAATCCTCACAACCCATCCTGAAGCGTCTGGGATTCGCGTCGGTGCTCGCGGTCGTCGCGGTGGTGCTCCCTCCGCTGGGCGGGTTCCTGGTGTTGGGGTACATGGACACGATCGCGCAGTGGCTCGATTCGCACCGGGAGTACGGGCCGGCGGTGTACGCGTGCGCGTTCGCGGTGCTGGCCGGTCTGGCGTTGCTGCCGACGTACGCGCAGGCGATCCTGGGCGGTTGGGCGTTCGGAATTGCGGGCGGGTTTCCGGCGGCGCTGGTCGGTTTTTTCGGCGGGTCGCTGATCGGGTACGCGGTGGCGAGGCCGACGGCGTCGGAGCGCGTGACCCGTGTGATTGATGAGCAGCCCAAGTGGGCGGCGGTGCGCGACGCGCTGGTCCCCGCGGCGCATGATCCGCGTCACGGCTCGCTGCGCACGCTTGGGATTGTGACGCTGCTGAGGCTGCCGCCGAACTCGCCGTTCGCGATCACGAACCTGGTGCTTGCATCGGTGCGTGTGCCGCTGTGGATCTACAGCGTGGGGACGATCGTCGGGATGGCGCCGCGGACGCTGGCGGCGGTGTGGCTGGGGGATGCGCTGCACGGCCAGTTCGCTTCGATCCGCGAGGGGCTGAGCGCGCCCAAGCCCTGGTGGCTCTTTGCGGCGATGATCGCGGGGACGGTTGTGGTGCTGGGGATCATCGGCGTGATCGCGAACAAGGCGGTGGAGCGCGTCACGAGACCTCGTTCTTCGGCTTGAGAGATCGTCGTCGGAACTTCGGCGACGAGAGGAGTCTCCGCCAGTGCTGTCCCTGAAACCTGCGCTGCGCGTGGGTCCATGCGTGGCGGAGCGCGGCGGCATAGGCGACAAATCCGGCGAGCATCAGCGCGACCTGGGCGGCGCGTTCGAGGTTCGTGGGCGTGGATCGGAGGTAGGCGCGGCAGGCGAGCAGGTCCCAGAGGAAGTGGAGCAGGACCGCGGCGGCAAAGCCGAGGATGAATGAGATGGAGGCGTGTCGCCTGGGGATGGATGGGTCGCGGAGGAGGCCGATGCCGAAGCCGGTGAGTCCGCCGAAGACGAGGTGCCCGAGGATTCGGATGATCTCCGTCGGTGGTCCCCAGGGTTGCGTGATGGGGTTGAAGTAGTAGGCGATTGATTCCTCGATGGCGCAGCCGAGGCCGATGAGCGAGCCGTAGATCATGCCGTCCACCGGGTCGTTGAAGACGCGGCTGATGAGCAGGGCGAAGACGAGCACGCCGAGGAGTTTCATGGACTCTTCGGACATCGAAGCGACAAAGGCGAAGCGTGCGGGGGCGTTTCCGATCCAGCCGCCGAGGATTTCCTGCGGAGTTTCGATGTAGTGCATTCCGAGGACGCCGAGCGCGACGGCGGTCAGAATGGCCCACCACGGCTCCTTGTCGTAGAGGTCGTAGCGCCAGATGAGGGCGAGCGCTCCGAACGCGA
>JAEUIV010000025.1 GCA_016795005.1 Phycisphaerae bacterium | reverse complement strand
CATGATGCGGCGGATCGGGAGGCGTCGCAGTTCGAATCGTTCGGGGCCGAGAGGTGGCTCCGCGGCGGCATGGTTCTCCGTGGCGGCGGAGGTGGGGGGGGCCTTTGTGAAGTTCCAGAGGGCCTGTCCCTCTTCGCTCATGAGGAACTCGATGAAGCGTCTGGCGATGACCGGGTTCGGGCAGCCGCGCAGCATGGAGATTGGGTCGGGGTCGATGAGGGTGGCGCCCGGCGGGTCGATGTAGCCGACGCGGGATTCTTCGGGGGCTTGTCCCGGGGTGAGGATCGATTGCGACTGGAACCGGCCGTAGAAGTCGATGGCGGTGCCGACGGCGGCCTGACCCTGGCTGACGTCGAGCGGGACTTTCTGCGAGGTGTTCGAGAAATAGCGTGAGTTGGCGCACATGGCGCGGAGGATGCGCCATCCTTCGTCCCAGCCGTAGGAATAGAGGATGGATTCGTAGGTGGTGGCGACGGATCCGGAAAGTCTTGGGTCAGCGAGGGCGACCCATCCGGTGAGCCGGGGATCGGCCATGCTTGTCCACGACTGCGGCGCGGGGAGGCCGAGGCGGTTCAGCACGTCGCGGTTGAAGACGATGCCGAATCCCGAGACGGCGTTTCCGAGGTAGTACTGTCCGGGGTCGTTCTTTGAGGGGTCGCCGATGTCGTAGAGCCAGTTGATGCCGATTTTCGGTTCGCCCGGGCCGTACCAGTCGGCGAGTTGCTCGCTTGAATACGCGAGCGGGACCGAGATGGGGATGACGACTGGTTGATCCGATCCGAGGGGCTTGACGATCGGCCCCTTGGTCTTGAGTTCGCCGTGCTCGAAGGAGCCTCCGCCGAAGAGGAGGTCGTAGGGCATCGGTTCCGCGCCGGGTGCGAGTTCGCCCGTCTGCAGGATTCGTCCTGTTTCGACGGCGGCGGTGTACTGGGCGATCAGTAGTTTTTTGATTTCGCTCGATCCGCCGGGGACGCGCCAGTCGATGGCGACGGGCTTGTGGTGGGTTCGTTGATGCCATGCGTCGAAGGCGCGTGCGAACTCGTAGCGTATGGGTTCGTTGTGCGGGGTGAGGATGACGAGTCGTTCGGCGTTTTCCGGTGCGGTGGCGTCCTTTGGGCGGAACATCCAGGGCACGCCGAGGATGACGGCGAAGGCGATGACGATGAGAGCCTTGGGGATGATTCCGCCTGGCGGGTTCATGGGCGTGTAGGGTACTTGAACGTTGAGTCCTGCATTGATGGAACGAGGAGGTTGCCCTTGAGCGTTCAACCCACAGCGATCATTACCGGGGCCGGTTCGGGGATCGGGCGGGCGACGACGGCGCGGCTCTCGTCGCTCGGGTATTCGGTGGTGCTCGCCGGGCGCGGCGAGGCGGCGCTGCGCGCCGTGGCGGAGGGGCTGGGTGCGGGGGCGCGTGCGCTGGTGGTGCCGACGGACATGGGGGTGGAGGGAGAGGCGGATCGGCTGGTGGATCGTGCCGTGGAACGGTTCGGTCGCATTGATGTGCTGGTGAACAACGCCGGCTTCGGGCGTCTGCTCCCGATCGGGCAGACGAGCGGCGCTCTGGTTCGTGAGTGCATGGAGGTGAACGCGATCGGGCCGGCGCTGGCGGTGCTGCGCGCCTGGCCGACCTTCGTGCGGCAGGGATCGGGGTGTGTGGTCAACGTTTCGAGCCTGTCCACGATCGATCCGTTCGCGGGTTTTCTCGCGTATGCGGCGTCGAAGGCGGCGATGAACCTGATGGCGGACTCAATTGCGAAGGAGGGGGCCGCGGTGGGGGTGAGCGCGTACTGCGTTGCGCCGGGGGCGGTGGAGACGCCGCTGCTGCGGATGAACTTTGACGAGAAGATGATTCCTGGGGAGACGTGCCTGAAGCCGGAGGACGTCGCGGCGGTGATCGCGGAGTGCGTCGAGGGGCGGCGTCGCGCGGACAACGGACGGACGATCGGGGTGATGCGCGATGCGGCGGGCGTGCGGGTGTGGACGATTCCGCGGGCCAGCCTGGCGCGTTGATTCAGGATCGGGCCTCCCCGGTGGTGCATCGATTTTCGGGAGAACCCGGTAGGAATCGCTATGCTGCCTTGGCCTGGAGTTCCACCTCACAGTCGGAGACCAACCATGTATCGCCGAGTTCTTGCCGCTGTTGTTGTTGCTGTTGCGCCGTTCTCGTTCGTGCTTGCCGCGGAGCGTGGGCCGGCGACGGATGCGACGATCTCGCAGTTCCTGAAGATCCGCGTTCCGGGTTCGGTGCGTCTGGCGCCCGACGGGTCGGTGTACACGCGCGATTTTCCCGACGGGATCTTCCAGTTGTACCGTCGGAACGCGACGGACCCGGTGGCGACGCAGGGCAAGCGGCTGACGGATTTCCCGGATGGGCTGTCGTCGTTCTCCATCTCTCCCGACGGGAAATGGGTGACACTGGCAGCGGCGGCGGGCGGGAACGAGAACAACCAGATCTCGCTGCTCGATCCTTCGAACGACACGATCAAGCCCGTGCTTCAGAACCCCAAGGTTCAGTACTCCGTCAACGCGTGGTTGCGCGACAGCAGCGGGTTCATCTACACGGCGAACGACCCCAGCCCTCGCGATTTTTACCTGTACCGGTATGACCTGAAGTCGGGTCAGAGCACGCAGCTGCTCGGCCGGACGGGTCAATGGTCCTGCGCGGACGTGACGAATGACGGTCAGCGGCTGCTGGTGGTCGAGTCGCGTTCGATCTCGGACACGAGCATGTACGTGCTCGACGCGGCGACGGGGCACCTGACCGATCTGACCGCGAAGGGGAGCGAGGCGACCTCGGCGAATGATCCCATCGGTTTCACGGCGAATGAGAAGGAGGTCTTCTTCGGGTCGGACTTTGAGAACGGGATCGTGCAGTTGTATACGCGGGATGCGTCGGACCCGACCCGGCCGCCCAAGGCGTTTCTTCCCGGGCTGAAGGACAAGGACCTGGATGGTGCGGAGATGAACTTTGACCGTTCGCTGATCGCGACGGTTCACAACGAGGACGGGTACGGCAAGATGCGTGCGTTCTATCTGCCGGAGCCCGCGGCGGTCCCCATGATTTCACCGCCGGACAGCGTGGTGAGCGTGAACCAGATCGAGGGGATGAACCTTGTGTACACGGTGTCGAACAGCACGACTCCGGGGATCACGTTTGTGCAGGAGATTCCGCCGAAGACGGAGAAGATGATGCGTGCGCCCGAGGCGATCAATGCGCGGCTTGATTCGGAGCCGATCGATCTGTCGGCGTTCCGTCTGCCGCAACTGATCAAGTTCAAGAGTTTCGACGGCGTGGAGATCCCGGCGTTTCTTTACCTTCCCGCCGGGGCGTCCAAGGGCACACCGATCCCCTTTGTAGTTAATTTTCACGGCGGACCCGAGGGGCAGTTCCGTCCCGGCTTTGATCGCACGGTGCAGTTCCTGGTGAGCAAGGGCTACGGCGTGCTTCAACCCAATGTGCGCGGCTCGACCGGGTACGGCCGCGAGTTCCACATGATGGACAACTACAAGAAGCGGTGGGACAGCGTGAAGGACGGGGCGGAAGCGGCGCGATGGCTGGTGAAGGAGGGCTACGCGGAGAAGGGGCGCATCGCGGCGTACGGCGGTTCATACGGCGGCTTCATGTCGGTGGCGACGATCATCGAAGGCTCGGATGTCTTCGGGGCGTCGATCAACGTGGTGGGCATCGTCAACATGAAGACCTTCCTCGAGCAGACGTCCGGGTACCGCCAGAAGCTGCGCGAGGTCGAGTACGGCCCGCTGAGCGATCCCGAGTTTCTCCTGAGCGTTTCGCCGATCAAGCGGATCGACGAGATCAAGGTTCCCATGATGATCGCGCACGGCGCGAATGATCCGCGCGTGCCCGTCGGGGAGGCGATGCAGCTGGCGGTGGCGCTCCAGAAGCGGGGCGACGATCCTGAACTGCTCTTTTTTGCGGACGAGGGCCACGGCTTTGCGAAGCTCGAGAACCGCATCCTGTTTTCGGAGCGGATGGTCAAGTTCCTCGACAAGCACATCGGACCCGGGCGCTTGAAGCCCTGATCGGGGCGGCGGGTCCGACCCCGGGCGGATTCGAGGGGTTCATATACTCGGCGCGATGAAGAACCATCGCATTCGTCTTGGTCTGACTGTTTTCCTGGTGTTCGGCGGCGCGGTGGAGATCGCGGCGGGCGAGGTTCCGGGGCTTGATGAGTTGTACCCCTCCCTCGGCGCGCTTTACGCCGACCTGCACCAGAATCCTGAGCTCTCCAAGATGGAGGAGAAGACGAGCGCGAAGATAGCGGCGCAGTTGCGCTCGGCCGGGTTCGAGGTCACGGAGAAGGTTGGCGGCTATGGAGTGGTGGGCGTGCTCCGGAACGGGGCCGGGCCGACGGTCATGCTGCGCACGGATATGGACGCCTTGCCGGTGAAGGAAGAGACGGGGCTTCCGTACTCGAGCACGGTCATGGTGCGGAACCTGGCGGGGGAGACCGTTCCGGTGATGCATGCGTGCGGGCACGATGCGCACATGACTTCGTGGGTGGGGGCCGCGACGGTGCTGGCGCGATTGAAGGATCGGTGGAGCGGGACGCTGATGTGCGTGGGGCAGCCGGCGGAGGAAGGCGTGACGGGCGCTCGCGCCATGGTGGCCGACGGTCTTTTCACGCGGTTCCCGAAGCCGGACTTCGTGCTGGGGATTCATACGGATGCGCGGTTGCCGGCCGGGAGTATTGGCGTGGTTGCGGGGCCGGCGTCGGCCGCGTCGAGGTCGGTGGACATCACGTTCTTCGGGCGTGGCGGTCACGGTGCGGCGCCGCACCGGACGATTGATCCGATCCTCATGGCGTCTCGCGCGGTTGTGACGCTCCAGTCCATTGTCGCACGCGAGATCGACCCGCTGGATTCGGCGGTGATCACGGTGGGGACGTTTCACGCGGGGACGCGGCGGAACATCATCCCGGACAGCGCGAGGCTGGAACTGACGGTGCGTTCATACAAGCCGGAGGTTCAGAAGGCGCTGCTGGAAGGGATTGAGCGGATTGCGAAGGCCGAGGCCGCGGCGGCGGGGGCGCCGCGCGAGCCGGAGGTTGTTGTGCTGACGGACAGTTACAGCGACGCGGTGGTGAACGATCCTGGTCTCGCTGAGCGGCTGGCGGCTGCGCTGCGCGCGGGGCTGGGCGCGGAGAAGGTTGAAGCCGCCGAGCCGGTGATGGGGTCTGAGGATTTCGGGGTCTACGGGACGGTGGCAAAGGCGCCGTCGATCCAGTTCCGCATCGGTTCGGTGAACGCCGAGGTCTTTGCGGACGCGAAGGCGAAGGGTCGGCTGCTGCTGATCCCCGGCGGGCACAGCCCGCAGTACGCGCCCGAGGCGGAGCCGACGATCCGAACGGGTGTCGCGGCGTTTGTGATCTCGGCGATGGAGTTGATGGGGAAACGGGAGTAGGGGGCCTGGCTCAAGCCGAGCGCGTCTCGCCGCGACCGCGCGTCGTTGCGCATGTGAAGTCAACCTGTTTGTCCTGCGCCGAAGTCGGTGATCGGCGGCGCAAACCGGAATCGTCCCGCGTGCGCGGAGCGTCCGGTGGATGAGCCTCGATTCATGGCTCCTTCACCGCGGGTTCACCGCCGGGCCGGAACCTCATTGTGTTGACATGCTGAGTAGTCGAGGAATCGCAAGTTCCTCAGGAGTCGGACCGGCACAATGACGGCACGGCCTTCCATCGAAGTTGAGTGCGACGTTGCGGAACGCGGGCAATGCCGAGAGGTTCCGAGCGGCGAGTCCGCGGATGAGCACGGCACCGCGATATTCGCGAGTGAGCCGGAGGAATCCGAGGGTTGCGTGTGCGGATCGCGCCGTCTGACGGGCGAAGCGGCTCCGCCGGGGGCGGTGCTTCGAGCGCTGGAGTTCGAGTTTTCGTTCCTTTGACCTCTCGGACGAGGTCAACTGATCAAGGAGAATCATCATGACAGACCCCACGAAACGGCAGGCGACCCAGGTGGGCGGCGGACCTGTGAAAACGCCGACCCATGAGTCGCACGGCACCAAGGATCGAGTGAACACCGGCCGACCGGGCGACACGAAGGTCCATGACGATGAGGACATGGATACTTCGGCGGACCCGGGTGGTGACTGCGGATGCTCCATGGGCGGCGAGAAGTCGAAGAGCCCTTCCCAAAGGCCAGGCGAGGAGCAAGGCGTCTGACGTCATTCTTCAAGCCCTTCTCATTCTCGAAGCGCCCGCGGCGCGGCCGACGGCTCGCCGCGGGCGCGCCCTTTCGATGATTCGGAGCGGCGCGTTGCCGTTCATTCATGGTGATCCAGAGAAACGATGAAAGGAGTCGGCACATGCCTCACACACGAAACGGAACGAAGCGGGCCGCCGCGCGGATGGGCGGCACATTCCAGCGAGAGGTCAATCGCCTGAGCGGCGATGTCGAGAACCTGAAGGAAGATCTTTCAGGGATCGCGCGGGATACCCTCGGCGTCGCGCGGGCGGGCATGACCGAGGCGAAGCGCGGGGTGAAGAAGAGCCTGAATGTGGCGAAGGACTCCGGCTCCGCCGCGGCGGAAACCCTGAAGGATCACGTGACGTCCAACCCGCTGACCAGCCTGGGGGTGGCGGCGGGGCTGGGGCTGCTGCTCGGGGCGTACTTCTTCAGGGGAAGGAGTTAGTCCCCTGAAGGCGATCGCTGACTTCGTTGTTGACGTCGCGGACCTTGCCGAGTCCGAGGCGCGCGCGCTGCGAGACTCCGCTCGCATCGAGGCGGGGCTGCTGAAGCGCGCCCTCGGACGATTGAGCGTGGGGGCGCTGTTCCTGCTGGTCGCGCTTGTCCTGAGTGCGGCGGGCGTATCTCTGGTGGGATGGGGTCTTGTGCTCTGGCTCGAGTTGGTGCTCGGTCTACCCGGCGCCCTGGCGGTCACGGGGGCGCTGAGCCTGCTGATCGCGGGGGTTTGCGTATGGACCTTCTCAAAGATCAACAACTCTTGACGCCCGAGGCGGTGAAGGCACGTCTCCGCGCTCGGGCGGTCCTGCATGATGCGCGGGCGACGATCTTTGTCGCCCGCGCGCGTCGCCTGGCCCTGGCCGCGCTCGCCGGCGGCGCGCTGGGCGGGTTGCTGGTGCGTCGAGCCGGCGGACGCTGTGATGGCGGGTCGGGTCGGCGCTCGCCGGCGTCTCTCGCCTGGGCGGCGCCCTGGTTGATCGGGGCGGCGGTTCGTCTTCTGCCGACCTGGCCGGTGCGCCGTCAGGACAGGTCTTCATCCCGTGCGGGTGGTGCGGTGTACCCCCGGCAGTAGTCGTGTTGTGTGTGGAGGGACAAAAGCGCATCGACGGGGTTCACCCGTCGATGCGTGGTGGACGGCTCGGGCTGCTGAGTCTGTCACACTTGAGCCGCCAACCGGTTGATGCTTTCCTGTGCCAATCGAGTGAGGGCGTCGTCCGCCGCGTATTCCTCGTCGAGTGTGGTCTGAAGCAGGTCCGCGTCCGCTTCTCGGCCGATGAGGCGTGCGAAGGTGCGGGCGCAGCCGTAGCCCGCGATTTCGTAGTGCTCCATGCGTTGTGCTGCGGCGATGATGGCGGCGTCTTTCACGGATGGATCACCCTGGGCGGCGATGATCTCTTCCGCTTCTTCGATCAGGCCCTTCATCGCGGCGCACTCGTGAGCCGGCGGCTTTTCGCCCAGTTCGTCGAAGATGCGGGTGATCCGATCGGCGTGGATGAGGGTTTCATCCAGGTGCGTGGTGAGCGCATCGCGGAGTTCTTCCGACCCCGCGGCCTTGGCCGCCTTGGGAATGGCTCTCACCAGTTGCCGTTCGGCATTGAGGAGGTCGGCGAGTTGTTCGACGTACAACGATTTCATCGAGTCCAGCCGGGTCTTCATCGGGAGTCTCCTTGGACGGAACCCAGGCCAGAGCCGTCGCAGTGCGGGCGGGCCGACCCGGGTTTCCGGTGAGGACTATTCAGCCGGCGGATGAGCGACGGATGAAGTTCGGGTGAAAGTCCGCACGCTCGGATCGCTTGTTGATCGAGCGCTCGATCAGCCCGCGGGCGCGAGGGCGTTCTCATCTGGGGACGGCTCTGCGCGTGCCGGTTCGGATGTGGAGTCGGAACCTGGAACGGCGTGGTCGTCCGCGAGCGGTATGCAGAGTTCGACGATGCAGCCGCCGGACTCGGCGTTGCGTGCGGAGATGCGCCCCTTGTGGAGGACGGCGATGCTTCGCGCGATGGCCAACCCGAGGCCGGCGCCCCGGAACTGCAGCACCTCGTTCGGCGCCTGCGTGAATCGCTCGAAGGCGGTGTCCGCGAGGTCCGGCGGAATACCGGGGCCTCGGTCCCTTACGACGATGACCGCGTGCTCTTTCCGAACCTCGATTCCTGTTTCGATGACACCGTTTTTCGGAGAGAACTTGAGGGCGTTCTGGATGAGATTCTCGATCATGGTCCGCAGGAGATCGGGATCGCCGAAGACGATCGGGTCGCGCGACTGGTTCGCGCCGCCCTGGACGGACAAGCGGATCGAGACATCGTAGTGCCGCGCGAGGGGGGTTGCGTGACCCACGGCATCGACGAGGATGTCGTTCAAGGAGACGTTCGTCATCGTGGTGACGGGCGCGCCGTGCTCCGCTCTTGCGAGCATGAGGAAGCTTTCCACGAGGCGTCCGAGGCGTCGCATCTCGTCCTCGACGCTGTCGGCGTATCGGCGGAAATCATCGAGCGTGGCCGGCGCCATGCGGATGACCTGAGATTCCGTGAGCATTGTGGCGATCGGTGTTCGCAGTTCATGGGCGACGTTGCTGATGAATCGCTCGTGCGCCCGGTATCCTTGCTGGACTCTCTCCAGGGCGGCGTTCAGTTTTTCCTTCACCGCGGCGACTTCCGTCGCCTCGTTTGGCCGGGTCGGGACGCGCGCATCGAGGTGATCGGTTGACATCTGCTCGGCCGCGCGGCCTACCTCGTGCAGTGGCTGGAGCGCGTATCCGGCGAGGACCCATCCCGTGCAGAACGCGGCGAGAAGCGCCCCCGGAAACGTGAAGACGAGCAGGTCGAGCATGACCCGGCTGACGAGGGCGATCTCCTCCGGCACGACGCCTACCTGTACGTATCGCGGTTCCCCGGTCTGCGTGCGGGCCGGCAACGTGACGATGCGCGCGTACGAGCGTCCTTCGCGTCGTCCTGGCGAATCGCTCTCGGCGGTGATGAGCGCACGTTGATGGTCCTGGACCGCGCTGCGCATGGCGGCGCGCGCGGCGCTGAAGTATCCGCTGCGGTCTCCGACCTGGCGGATGGTCTTCCCCTCTGAGTCAGCCACCACGATGAAGCCGACCCTCGAGGTGCGCGGATCGGGGAGGACGAAGGCGCTGTCGTTCGCATCGGCACCCCGCGGCTTGAGCAGTTCGGCGGCGACCGAATCCGCGACCTCCATGATGTTCTGATCGACGGTGCGTTGCAGCGTGTTGGAGCGGTATTGCCTGGCGGCGAGGATAATTGCGCCGTAGAAGATGGCAAAGAGTGTGACACAGGTGAGCGCGGCGCGAACGCGGAGCGTGATGCCGATCCTGTTGTCCCATGTGTACGCGAGTAGACGCATGCGCACCGTCCATCCGGAGGCCCGGCACTGAGCCGGGGTGTCTCGTGTCAGGCTTCGCAGAGTTCCGGCGCTCCGAAGCGGTAGCCCATGCCGATGACGGTGTGGATCATCGGCTCGTCGGTGACGTGGGCGAGTTTTCGCCTGAGCGAGGAGACGTAGACATCGATCACGTTGCTGGACGCCTCGAAGTTGGTATCCCAGACTTTCTCGCCGATGGTCGTCCGCGAGAGGACGCGGTCCTTGTTGCGCATCATGAACTCGAGGAGCGCCATCTCCCTCGCGGAGAGCTTGATCTTCTCGCCCGCGAAGGTGACGGTCCTTTTCAGGAGGTCCATCTCGAGCCGGCCGAACTGGAGCGTTGTTGACTCCATTCCCTGATGCCGTCGCATCAGCGCGCGGACCCTTGCGAGCAGTTCCTCGAACTCGAAGGGTTTGCAGAGGTAGTCATCCGCGCCCGCGTTCAGCCCGTCGATCTTGTTCGAGGTGGTGGAGAGCGCGGTGAGGATCAGGATCGGGGTGGAGACTTTCATCCTCCTCAGGTTGCGGCAGACGGTCATCCCGTCCTGGTCCGGGAGCATGAGGTCGAGGATGATGACGTCGTACACTCCGCCGGCGGCCATCGATTCTCCATCGTGTGCGGTTACGGCGATGTCGGTGGCGTAGCCTTCGACTTCCAGCCCCTTGCGGATGCCCTCGGCGAGTTTCGGGTTGTCTTCGATGACAAGGATGCGCATCGGCTGACCTTTCCTGAATGCACACAACTTGTGATGAATATGAGTTTACACTCGCTCTGGCGTGGTCGCATGTCAAGAAGGCGTGTCGAGTTGCGACCGATCGCGCCTTTGACCTCTACGCATGTGCAACATATCGGTTCCCCGGGCGTCGCGGAACCAGCCCCGGACCCGACCAGCACGCAAACCGGGTTGTCAGCCTGTCCGATGATGAAGGATTCATGCCTTGCTCACCTGCGGTTCATGTTGTGGCGCTACTCTGGCCTGAAGGATTGAAAGGCGGGGCGTTGGCCCCGTAGTTGCAGTGCCGACGTTCGGTGAGACGGCAGGAGCCATGCGGAAGTCGATCATGTGGCGGGGATGTGGAGATGTGGAGCCGCGCGGATGGGTTATCTCGGCTGGTCGTTTGTGTTCCTGGCCGTCGCGCTGCTTTCCGGCGTGGTGGGCTTTCGGCCGATGGGGTCTTCCTGGCAGGTGTTCGCCAGGGCGTGCTTTGTGCTGAGCGTGTTTGTGTTTCTCCTGTTCCTCGTGCTGGCCCTGATCTGGAGCGGAACTCCGGCCTCGGTGTCGCAGCCGTTGACAGGAGCCATGTTCGAACTCAGGAGTTCATCATGCTGCAGTGGGCACTTATCTTCCTGGTCGTCGCGCTGATCGCGGGCATCCTCGGTTTCAGCGGCGTTGCCGGCGTGGCCACGGGGTTTGCGGAGGTTCTCTTCTTCATCTTCCTCGTGCTGTTCCTGGTCGGCCTTCTGGCCGGGCTGGTGAAACGCCGCGCGTAAATGACGCGGGATCGGGTGAGGCGTGAGTGGTCGCTGCGCGGCGCGTGCCGCGGCGGCCGGCGGGGTTTTGTCTCTCATGGAACAAACGGCGCTCGGGTGGTTCTTGCGGAACCGACTCACCGAGCGCCGTTCGTAGGAAAGGCGTCGCGGAGATCGATGGGCATAGTCAGCGCGACCCGCTCCGCCTTGGTGGTGGCGTGATCAGCGCCAGGTCCAGGTGGTGTCACCGCCCTTTCTCCGGAGGATCACGGCCGATCCGTCGGAGGGCGTGACCTGCGCGGCGATCAGGCAGCGTTTGCCGTTGCATTCCGCGTGGCGGCCGTTGATCGTCACATTGTCACCCTTGCGCAGGACGATCCGTTGCTCATCGAGGTACCACTTTGGTGCGAGGTGAACGACCACGGTTCCTTCGGCGGGTGACTTCACGGTGAGAACGGTGACGGGAGGAACGCCCGGCATCGGGGCGGAGTCTTCGATCGAGACGATCGACCCGCTGATGGTGGACTCGCTGCCGGAGGCGTAGAGTTGGTTGTATTGCTTGATGTCCGGTGAGTCGTACTTCTGCGCGGCGGCTGCCGGGCGGGTCAGCCACGGAGCGTTCAGCCCGTAGTGCGAGTAGATGCGCGCGCCGAACTTGGGGTCCCGGAGTTCCGGTCCATCGGCGCTGGACAGGCGTGGCGCGGCGCGGATCTTTTCCTTGTCCAGGTTCATCGCGAAGAGATGACCGTCGCTGTTGACATCGAAATAGGACCACGGGATCGGGGCGCGTTCGGCTCCGAAGCCGAGGGTTCCGCCGAACGTGACCACGACGAAGCCGACGCGGCCCGAGTTGGCGTCGAGGATGACCTCGTCAATCTTTCCGAGTTCCTGCCCCTCGTTCGACGTCAGTTTCTGGTTGTCGATGTCCGAGACGCGGAGGAGCGGCCATTCGGCGTGCGAGAGCCGTGATCCACGGTTCATCTCTTCGGCAGGGGGCTGTTCGATCGGTTCCGCGGGAACGCCGAAGTAGTCGCTGGAGGTGCGGGCGCGGGGTGAGTCCGCCAACTGCTTCCATTCGTCCCGTCCGAGGCTCGGGGCATCGTTCAGCCTCTCCTTGGTCATTGGAAGATTGAACACCCGGTCGTGCTCTCGCCACTTCATGGCGCCGAACGGCACGGCGACAACGCGCTCGCCGATCCCCAGCACTCCCCCGGAACCGACGAGTGCGTAGATCACACGACCGGAGTGCCGGGAGATGATCAGATCGTTGATGTCGCCGATGTTTTCCCCGCCTGATCCGGTGACCTTGCTTCCCAGGGCGACTTCCGAGCGGACCCAGGCGAACGAGGGTTCAGCGGCCTGCGGCGCGGTGGCGCCGTGCGTGGTTCCGTACGACGTGTCGGTCTGGGCGCCGGCAGAGCCGCTCATCGACAAGATGACGCCCAGCGTACTCATGCACCATCGAGTTGTACCTGCCATTTGCATTCTCCTTTTGCCTTGAGTTCCTGGCACGATTCTGCCGCGGCGACGACGTGTGTCGCCGTGAGATTCACGTTGATCCGGCTTGGTCCGGTGCTTCGTGCGGTGATGACTCCGGGGGGGCTGTCTCCATCGCGTCGCGTATGTCGTCGGCGCCCGCTTCCTCGAACGCTCGCCGGGCCAGTCCGAGTTGCTCCCTGCTGATGGAGTTGACGGCGATGAACACGTCGCCGCCCGCGATCCTCGGCTCATGTGATGCGGCCGCATCCGTGGGGACGCCCATTCGCTCGATCGCTCCGGAGACGTGTTGCGGCGCCGCGGCCCCATCGAGTTGTGCGAGGATTGGTCCGGCGGCGATGATCGGGCCAATCCCCGGGACGACGATGACGCCGACACCGTTGAGCGTGCCCAGCGTGCTGGCGATGACGCCGGTGGTTCCTTTGCCGAGGGCGGCCTCGTCGAGGATCGAATCGCGGTCGGCGGTGACGCTGCCGTGGTTGGTGAAGTCGAGGGCGAGGACGGAGATATGTTCGCCGGGCACGCCCGAAGTTCGGAGTCTCTGGATGATGCGGTACGCATGGTTCAGACTCCGGGCGAGGCACGAGATGGAGGTCATCATGAGGGTCTCCTTCTCGTTTGCCCGAGGACACGTCGTTCGAGGACGGATTGACCTCGGCGTCGGGTCGTTCCGGGCATCGGTGCCACGCTGTTCGAGTCTCTTCTCACACGGATCAAGTTCGTCCGCGTTGCTTACGACGTGATGAAACAGGCATGAGAATGCCGTCATTTCTTATCTCGGCGCGCACGCGCGGCCGAGTATCGCCCGGCCCGTTCCGAGAGCGGCGGAATATGATCGAACGAGTCAGATGGTGATCTCTGCTTCAGCGGGGAGCTTCATTGCCCAGCCGCGGGCGGCGGCTCTTTCCGCATGCCGTCTCGATGATCGAGCACACCGCCCCGCGATGCGTTCGAGTCGCGTGGGCGCGGACCGTTCCGGCTTCATTTGATGAGGCTCAAGCGTGCGCGGCGGTTGCGGTCGATGGGTTCGCGCCGGTCGACGTCGGTGTATGCGGCGGCTTTACGCCGAAGATCTTTTCCGTCGTCGCCTGGATGACGACGTAGAGGACCGGGGTGAAGATCAGGCCGAGCAGCGTATTGCCGATCATTCCGAAGAAGACGGCGGTGCCGATGGCTTGTCTGCTCGCGGCGCCGGCGCCCGTGGCGATCATGAGCGGGAGCACGCCGAGGATGAAGGCGAGCGCGGTCATAAGGATCGGTCGGAGTCGCTGGCGCGAGGCTTCGACGGCGGACTCGACGATGCCCTTGCCCTGTTCGCGGTAGGCCTTGGCGAACTCGACGATGAGGATGGCGTTCTTGGCTCCGAGGCCGACGAGCAGGACCAGCCCGACCTGCGTGTAGATGTTGTTGTCCATGCCGCGGTACATGAGTCCCGCCATCGCGCCGAGTACGGCGAGCGGGATGGAGAGGATGACCGAAAGCGGGATGGTCCAACTTTCGTAGAGCGCGGCGAGGATGAGGTAGACGACCAGGAGGGCCATCGAGAAGACGATGATGGCCTGATTGCCGACCAGTTTTTCCTGGTAGGAAAGCGCGGTCCACTCGTGCGTCGTGCCCGGAGGAAGCTTGGCGTCGGCCATCGTTTCGACGACCGAGAGGCTTTCGCCGGAAGAGATGCCCGGCCCCGGCTGGCCTTGCAGCACCGCGGCGGGGAAGATGTTGTATCGGATGACTCGATCGGCTCCCATCGATTCGCGCACGTTCACGAAGGATCCGAGCGGGACCATGCTTCCGTCCGGCTTCCGGACTTCCAGTCTCGTGATATCGCCCGGGCCGGCGCGGAATCGGCTGTCGGCGGAAACGTTGACCTGCCAGGTTCGGCCGAAGAGGTTGAAATCGTTGACATACGCGGAGGCGAGGTAGCCCGACATGGTGGAGTAGACATCTTGGAGCGGGATGCCGAGTTTCTTGACCTTTTCGCGGTCGACGTCCGCGTAGAGTTGCGGCACGGCGGCGCGGTAGGCGCTGCTCACGCCGCGCAGTTTTGATTGGGCATTGCCGTCGGTGACGAGGCCCTGGACGAGTTCGCCCATGGCGGCGCGGCCGATGCCTGAGCGGTCCTGTATGCGAAGATCGAATCCTGAGGCGTTGCCCACGCCGTCCACGGCGGGGAGCGAGAAGACGATGCACAATCCGTCGGGGATCTGCGAGGTCTTCTGGCGGAGTTCGTTCGTGATGGTGGCGAGGTCGCGGCCCTTGGGCAGTCGTTCGTCCCAGTCTTCCAGCCCGATGAAGAACATGGCATAGTTCGAGCCGTTGTTGTTGATCATCGAGAAGCCCGGGAGGGAGGAATAGTTCCGCACACCCTCGGTCTCGGAGAGGATTTTTTCCACCTTTTCCACCGCGGCGAGGGTTCGCTCCTGCGATGAGGAATCGGGCATCCAGACGTCGATCAGGACCATGCCCCGGTCTTCGAGGGGGACGAATCCCGTCGGCACCTTCGTGAACGTCCAGCCGATGGCGATGACACAGGCGGCGAATCCGGCGAGTGTGAAGAGCACCACGGCCGGGTGAACAAGGAACCTGACGAGTCGGGCGTAGCCGTTTGCGAGGGCGTCGAATCCCTTGTTGAAGAGTCGGACAAGGATGAACGGCTTGTGGCCCTCCTTGTGAGGCTTGAGGATGACGCCGCAGAGCGCCGGGGTGAGGGTGACGGCGCAGACGCCGCTGAGGAAGGTGCTGGCGGCGATGGTGAGGGCGAACTGCCGGAAGAGTTGGCCGCTGATCCCGGGGAGGAATGCGGTGGGCACAAAGACGGCCATGAGGACGATGGTGATGCTCATGACGGGCGCGAGCACCTCTTTCATCGCCTTGATGGTGGCTTCCTTGGGTGGCAGGTGCGACTCGGTCATGACTCGCTCGACGTTCTCGACGACAACGATGGCGTCGTCCACGACGATGCCGATCGCGACGACGAGCCCGAAGAGCACGGGCATGTTCACCGAGAAGCCGAACATTTTCGCGAAGAAGAACGCGCCGATGATCGAGACCGGGATCGCGAGCATGGGGATGGCGGAGAGGCGGAGACTCCCCAGGAAAACGACCACCACGGCGAGCACCAGCACGAGCGCCTCGTAGAACGTCTTGAAGACCTCGTCGATCGCCGAGGTCACAAACTTGGACGTGTCGTAGACGGTTTCGAACGAAAGCCCCTCGGGAAGCGAGGCGGTCTTGGCGTTCAGGAGTTTCTCGATGTCCCGTGCGACCTGCACGGCGTTTCCTCCCGGCGCCTGGTAGACGACCATGCACGCCGCCGGAGTTCCCTTGTACCGAGCCAGCAGGTCGTACGACTTTCCGCCCAGTTCGACGCGCGCGACATCCTTCACACGGATGATGCGATTGCCGACGGCGCGGACGATCACGTTCTCGAACTGCTCGACATCGCTGAGGCGACCCAGGGTTGAGACGTTGTACTGGAATGCCTGGCCGCTGGGGACGGGCGGCTGACCGATCGCGCCGGCGGCGACCTGCACGTTCTGTTCCTTCAGTGCGCTGATGACGTCCATGGTGGTCAGGTCGCGTGCCATGAGACGCTCGGGGTCGAGCCAGAGTCGGATGCCGTAGTCTTTCGAGGGGAAGATCTTCGCGTCGCCGACTCCCGTGATGCGCTTGATCTCGTCGTAGACGTTGATGGTGAGGTAGTTGGCGATGAACAGGTCGTTGTAGGTTCCCGCGGCGGCCTCGTCCTTCGGAGCGAGTGAAAAGACCGTGATGACGTTCGACGAGACGCGGTCGGTGGTGACGCCGTTGCGCTTGACCTCGTCCGGGAGTTTCGGCTGCGCGATGTTCACGCGGTTCGGGACGAGGACCGACGCGATGTCGATATCGGTCCCGAGTTCAAAGGTGACCTTGAGGGTGTATGACCCGTCGCTTGCGGAGGTGCTCTCCATGTAGATCATGCCGGGCACGCCGTTGACCTGTTGCTCGATGGGCGAGGCGACGGTGTCGGCGACGACCTGCGCGCTGGCGCCCGGGTAGGTGGTCGTGACCTGCACCACGGGCGGGGTGATATCGGGGTATTGGGCGACGGGGAGCGTCGGATACGCGACGACTCCCATGATCACGATCAGGATCGAGATCACCATCGAGACGATGGGACGGCGTACTGGGAACTCGGAGAGCATATTTGATCCTCAGTGGGCGGCGGCCGCGGGTTCCTGCATCCTGGGGGCCACCTTCGCGCCCGGGCGGGCTTTCAGCACGCCGAGGATCACGACACGATCTTCCGGCTTCAGTCCCTCTTCGACGACGCGCACCGTGCCGTCGAGCGTGCCGATTCGGACGCGGCGAGCCTCGATCTCGTCCTTGTCGTTGACGACCATCGCGAACCGACCCTGCTGATCGCTGAGCAAGGCCGCCTCGGGGACGGTGAGCGATTCGCTGGAGGACATCGGGAATCTCACCCTTGCGAAGAGACCCGGGAGCAGCCTCTCGTCCGTGTTCTCGAACCGGGTGCGGACGAGGAGCGTGCCCGTCTGCGTGTCCATCCTCGGGTTCACGTAATCCACGCGACCTTTTTCCCTGAAGTCGGTCTCGCCGGCGAGCGCCAGTTCGCACGGCCGCCATTCCCCCGGCGCGACCTGTCCCGGCTCCGTGGTGGTGGCCTCTCCGTTGCGCTGCCGCTCGCGGCGGATCTGAAGCACGTCCGCCTCGCTCACGTCGATCGAGACGAATGCCGGCGTTGGCTGAACGATCTCGGCGAGTAGCGTGGACTCTCCGCGGCCGACCAGGTTCCCGACATCGACCAGGTTCTTGCCGATGCGTCCTTCGATCGGGGCGCGAATCTCGCAGTACTCGAGATCAAGGCGTGCCTGCTCCACCCGCGCGTTGGCGAGGTCGAGCGAGGCCTTGGCCTCGTCACGGGCGGCCTTTTTCTCGCGGACTTCGAGGTCGCTCGTCCCTCCCTGCTCGAAGGCCTGCTGGGCGCGCTCGAGGGTGGTCTGGGCCAGGTCAAGGGTCGCCTTGGCGCTGTCGACCAGAGCCTTGGCGGAGTCGAGGTTCGCCTGGTATTCGCGCTGGTCGATGACAAAGAGCAGGTCGTTCCTCTTCACCCGCTGTCCCGGCTTGAAGTTGACGGCGCGGAGGAAGCCCGCGACGCGCGCCTGCAGTTCGACGGTTTCCGACGCCTCGATCGACCCGGTGTACGTGAGGTACCGCGTGACCGATCGTGTTTGCGGATGCGCGACGATCACCTCTGGAGGCGGCGGGGGCGCGTAGACGTTGCCCTTGTCGCTCTTGCCGCAAGCGGCGGTAAGCGCAAACGAGAGAATCACGAGCAGTCGTCGAGCGGGTTGCGACTTGCGATGAAGTCGAAGCCGGGCGATCCGCACGCACGGGTCGTCGATCGTCATTCCGATCGGGAAGGGGATGCCGCGATTGTTGCTGTTCACTCATCGTCTCCCTGGGTCGGGGTGTTCAGCGGGGATGCATGCCGTGGTTCGGTGTCGCCGGTTCGGCGGTGTTGTTCGCAGGACTTTGCCCCGAGGCAGCGCGATCACCGTCCGCCTCCGCACTCGGCATCAGTTCGATCGCATCGGCGACGGAAGTGAACCGGTTGACGCCGCCAAGTGTATCGTCGACTCGTTCGTTGCGCAGGCGGTCGCGCACCGATGCACGCGCCTCGACCGCCCGGAGGCGTATTCCCAGGGCGTTCATTTCCTCGGCAAGTTCGGCGAGCATGTGGGCGCTATGCATGTCGACGTAGGGGCATGCGGAGAGGTCCAGCACGACGAGTCTCGGGGGAGTCGCCTCCGCCCGCAGGCGTTCCATGATGCTGTCATGCACGTGGTCCATGTTGAAGTAGATCAGCCCCGACTCCGGCCGGAAAATCAGTACGCCGGGGATCAGCTCGTTGTCCGGGTGTCGGTCATGATCGGAGAATCGGTTCGAGCCGGGGATGCGTCCGAGCAAGGCCACGTGCGGCCGCGAGGCGCGTCGAATGAGCAGGACCAGCGAGATAACGGCGCCGATCAGGACGCCCCGCAGCAACCCCGAGCACAGCACGCCCGCGAGCGCGGCGATCGCGACGATGTACTCCGTCCGGTTGGTGTGCCGCAGGTGGCGAAGCGTAGAAAGCTTGAACAATCCCGTGACCGCGACAAGCACCACAGCCGCCAGCACCGGCTGCGGAAGCGAACGCAGCAGTTGCGAGAGGTAGATCGTGACGATGAGGACAATTCCCGCGGCGATGGCGCCCGACAGTGGTGTCCGTGCTCCGCCCCCTTCATTGACGAGTGACTGCGACATCCCGCCGCTGACGGGGAAGCCTCGGCCAAGGCCCGCGAGGAGGTTGGCCGCGGCGAGCGCGAGGAACTCCTGATTGGCATCGAGTCGCCCGCCGTGCTTTGCGGCAAATGTCCGCCCGATCGCGGCCGTTTCGACCGCTCCAAGGAGGAAGCAGGCGAAGGCGAGCGGCAGCAGTTCGTTCAAGTCCTCCCAGCGGATCGCGGGGAGTCCGAGTGTCGGAAGTCCCTGTGGGACGGTGCCGAGGAGCTTGACTCCGCGCGTTTCGAGGTTCAGAACTGACGAGACGAAGACGCCGCCGATGACCACGAGCAACGCGACGGGGATCCGCTTGAAGAAGAACTTTCCGAGCAGGAGCAACCCGAGCGCGGTGCCGCCCACGGTCAGCGATGTGATGTTTGTTTCGTGAAGGCGGGTGAGGAAGTGGCGGCTGTTTTCCCAGAAGTTCCCGTGCGCGCCGCTGATTCCGAAGAGTTTCGGGAGTTGTGTGCTGGCAAGGAAGAGCGCGACGCCGCACTTGAACCCGACCATCACGCTCTCAGAGATGAAGTTGACGATCGACCCGGCGCGAGCGAGCCATGCAATGAACGCGATGACCGCGACCAGCAGCGCCGTGCCGGCCGCCAGGGCGCCGAACCGTGTCGCGTCGCCTTCCGCGATGCCGCCGAGCGAGGCGCCGATGAGCATCGAGATGGCGGAGGTGACCGTGATGGCGGTGTGGCGCGAACTGCAGAAGATCCAGAAGACCAGCCCCGAGAACAGGCAGGCGTACAAGCCCGCCTCGGGCGGCAGGTTTGCGAGCGAAGCATCGCCCAAGCCCGCGGGCAGGAGGTAGGCGGCGAGCGTCACGCCCGCGAAAACGTCGCCGCGCAGCCAACCCGGCTGGTATGTACGCAGCCATCGAAGCGCGGGCATCGCCGAGGTGAGCCGGGCGAGAAGGCCACCGGACTTTGCATCGGATCCTGGCTTGAGCGGGGTGGTTGTCACCTTGTGGGTCGAATCAGGATGGTCGGAGGCCTGCGGGAACCAACGATCCCGAGCGCCCTAGTACGCTTCACGGACGAACTTCCGCCCTTCGAGTGTGGCCTGATCGTCGTAGGCATTCTCCATGTCGCGCTTCGGGAGCCTGACCTTTTCACGATCAACTTTCTTGTATGGGATCGCGTCGAGGATATGCCGGATGCAGTTGAGCCGTGCCCGCTTCTTGTTGTCGGAGCGCATGATGTGCCACGGGGCATGCTCCGTATCCGTCGCATCCAGCATCAGGTCTCGCGCCCGTGAGTAGTCGTACCATCGGCTGCGCGAGGGCAGGTCCATCGGGCTGAGTTTCCACTGTCGCAGCGGATCGTCGATCCGGGCTTCAAATCGTGCCTTCTGCTCCTCGTCGCTCACTTCGAGCCAGATCTTGATGAGTTGGATGCCGCCCTCGACGATGTACTTTTCGATCTCCGGGCAGAGTTCAAGGAAGCGCTTGTGCTGCTCCTTCGTGCAGAAGCCCATGACGTGCTCGACACCGGCCCGGTTGTACCAGGAGCGGTCGAAGATCACGATCTCCCCCGCGGCGGGGAAATGCGCCATGTACCGCTGCATGTACATCTGCGACTTCTCTCGGTCCGATGGCGCCGGGAGCGCCACGAGGCGGAAGGTGCGCGGGCTGACGCGCTCGGTGATCGCCTTGATCACGCCTCCCTTGCCGGCCGCGTCGCGCCCCTCGAAGATGACGATGGCCCGCAGCCCCTTGTGCTTCACCCACTCCTGGAGCAGGCAGAGTTCCGCCTGCAGCTTGCGGAGTTCCTTTTCATACTGTTTTCGCTTCAGCTTGCCGCCGTTTGTGCTCTCGTTGTCCGGCTTCATGGAAAACCCCTCCGCAACCGATCGTCTGCGAAGCGCTTCCTGTTCGTTCTCGTTCTCTCGATGCGGGCGCGCCGACACATCGGATATGCTGGTATGTTATTATCCGGACGACCCTGAGGCCAGTGACAATCAACGGATCACTCGAAGATTGTCTGGCGTGGATGCGCGGACGCCTCACGGGGCGGCCCGTGGACATCCCGGGTTTGGCTCTTGTTCCGAAGGCGCCGCATGATTTTCTTTCGGGTGAGTCGTGCATGATCCGGTACACTGACTCCCGGCTCGATGCCACGAGGGTCATGGAATGCTTGTCGGCGTCATCAGCGAGAGTTTTCCGAGTGAGCACCGTGTGGCGCTGGTTCCCGCGGCGGTCAAGGCGTTGAAGGCCAAGGGCGTGGACACGCTCATCGAGCGCGGCGCCGGTATCGGAGCGGGCTTTGGCGATGATGAGTACACGGCGGAGGGCGCTCGCATCGAGGATGATCGGGCCGGGGTGCTCGGCGCGGCGGATGTTGTGTGCCAGGTTCGCACGCTCGGGGCGAATCCTCGAGACGGCCAGGGGGACCTGGCCTTTTTCCGCCGCCCGCCGTTCGAGCAGACCCTGATCGGATTCTGCGAGCCGTTGACGGACGCCGCACCATTGCAGCGCCTCGCCGAGTGCGGCGTGCGGACCCATGCCGTGGAACTGATCCCCCGAACGACCCGTGCCCAGAGCATGGACGCGCTTTCATCGCAGGCCATGATCGCGGGTTACAAGGCGGCGTTGCTGGCCGCGGGGGCGTTGCCGAAGCTTTTTCCGCTGATGATGACCGCGGCCGGCACGGCGACGGCCGCGCGGGTGCTCGTGATCGGCGCGGGCGTCGCGGGTTTGCAGGCGATCGCCACGGCCAAGCGCCTCGGAGCGGTCGTGAGCGGTTACGACGTTCGATCCGCCGTGAAGGAAGAGGTCGAATCGCTCGGCGCAAAGTTTCTCGAGATCGAACTTCCGCACAAGCCCGTTGGCGATGGGCGCGGAGGCTACGCGGTGGCGATGGATGATGCCTTCTATCTTGCGCAGCGGCAGATGATGACCGCGGCCGTCGCGCAGAGCGACGTGGTCATCACCACGGCGGCCGTGCCCGGCAAGCGCTCTCCGGTGCTCATCACGAGCGAGATGGTCGAGGGGATGCGCGCGGGGGCGGTGATTGTCGATCTGGCGGCGGAGCGTGGGGGCAACTGTGAGCTGACACGAGCGGATCAGGCCACGATTCACCGTGGGGTCACGATCCTCGGGCCGACGAACCTCGCCGCGACCGTGCCGGCTCATGCGAGCATGTTCTATTCGAGGAACCTGGTCTCGTTCATCCTGCACATGTTGAAGGACGGTCGGCTGCGGGATGACCCGTCCGACGAGATCATCCACCAGACGCTGCTGACGCGCCACGGCCAGATTGTTCATCGCCGCGTGCGCGAGGTGCTCCGACTCCCGCCGCTCCAATCGGAGACGATCCACACCTAGCCATTGATTGAGGACGAATCGACCCGAGGAACCCGCCATGACGATGCTCGTGCTGCTGCTGACGATCTTTGTGCTGGCGATCTTCGTCGGGTTCGAGATCATCACCAAGGTCCCGCCGACGCTTCACACACCGCTCATGTCCGGTGCGAACGCGATCTCGGGGATCACGGTGATCGGCGCGCTCATCGCGGCCGGGTACGAGAAATCCGCGTTGACGGGAGTGCTCGGGGCGCTTGCGATCGCCTTCGCCACGATCAACGTGGTGGGGGGGTTCCTCGTGACGCACCGCATGCTCGCGATGTTCAAGCGGAAGTAGGTGTGCCGGCCGGAGCGCGACACTTGAAGCGAGAACTATCACCGTGAATCTCGATCCATCCATCCGGAACCTGGCGTACCTGGTCGCGGCCTCGCTCTTCATCATGGGGATCAAGGGGCTGACGCATCCGCGCACCGCCGTGCGGGGCAATGCGCTCGGCGCGGCGGGGATGCTGCTCGCGATCATCGTCACGCTGCTTGATCGGAACATCGTCGGGTGGTGGTGGATCGCGGCCGGATTGGGGGTCGGGGCGGTGGTCGGCGTGCTGATGGCGCTGCGGACCGCGATGACTTCCATGCCGCAGATGGTGGCGCTGCTCAACGGCTTCGGCGGCGCCTCCAGCGCCCTTGTCGGCGGGGCCGTCCTGCATGAAGCAGTTGTCGACGCCGAGG
>JAEUIV010000014.1 GCA_016795005.1 Phycisphaerae bacterium | reverse complement strand
CCCCGGCCCGGAGCCATACCGATGCCCAGCGACTGGTCCAACGACATTGTCATCGCCGATCTCGCCGACGAGCCGGAACTCTCCGAGGAACTCAACGATCTCTACAACCAGTTGACCGAGCGCGGCTCGGACAGTGTTCCGTGCGTGGTCCTGAACCTCGCCGGCGTCTCGTACCTGAACTCCTCGAACATCGCGCAGATTCTCCGGATCCGCCGCCGGCTCATCGAGTCGCAGAAGTCCATGAAACTCTGCTCCGTCGCCGACGGCGTGTGGAGCATCATGCTCCTGACCGGCCTCGACAAGGTCTTCGAGTTCGCCACGGACAAGGCCACCGCCATCGCGGCGCTGCAGCTGCAGGCCACAAAGAAGAAGGCCTGATCGCCCCGATCTTCGCGCGGCGCCTCCGGGAAACGGTCCGGGCGGCTCACCCCGCGTTGTTTCTGGCCATCCGGCGGCGCTCTCACGAAACCTCGCCGCTCGCCGGGCGTACACTCTGAATCGTGACCGCGCTTGCTCCAACCCTCTCGGCAACGCTCCCGCTCGACCGCTCGCCGGTATGCGAACTTCGCGGCGTTTCCAAGACCTACTACAAGCCCGACGGCTCGATCCTGGTCCAGGCGCTGCGGAATGTCGACCTGATGATCCCGCGAGGACAATATGTCGCGGTGATGGGCCCCTCGGGTTCGGGCAAGTCAACGCTGATGAACATCCTCGGCTGCCTCGACCGGCCGAGTGAAGGCGATTACCTCCTCGACGGCAAGGGGGTCTCGACGATGAGCGACGAGGAACTGTCGCAGTATCGAGGCCGGAAGATCGGCTTCATCTTCCAGGCCTTCAACCTCATCAGCCAGTTGAAGATCGAGGACAACGTCGAGGTGCCCTTGTTTTATCAATCGATCCCAAAGGCCGAGCGCGTCCGCCGAGCCGCCGCGGCGTTGCAGCTGGTCGGGCTGGGTGATCGGATCGGGCATCGACCGCGAGAACTCTCGGGCGGTCAGCAGCAGCGGGCGGCGATCGCGCGGGCGCTGGTGACCAGGCCGGTCGTGCTGATGGCCGACGAGCCGACGGGAAACCTCGACTCCGCGACCGGGAAGGCGATCCTCCAGGTCTTTGAGGACCTGCACCTGGCCGGCATGACGATCATTGTTGTGACGCACGATGAATCGATCGCCGAGCGCTGCCAGCGCGTCGTTCGATTCCGTGACGGCGTCATTGAATCGGACACAACTCGCGGCGGCGGTGGGTGATCGATTCTCAAAAAAGAAAAAAACCGGATCGGCACCGAAACGGCGCCTGATCCGGCTTCCGGGGGGCAAGTGAAATATCGAACTGGCAATAGACTACTCCGACACGGGGGCGATGTCCAGTCCTGTCACACCACATGCGAGAAAAAAATGTGAAATGCACTATTTCTGGGGGTTCCAGTGAATGGCGCATACCGTTGATGGGGGGGGACAAATGGGTGTTGAGTGACCGGCCGTTTTGATTCAGTTAGTATGGCGGGATGGTTATTCTCGGGATTGATCCCGGTCTCTCGATCACCGGATACGCCGCAATTCAGGCGGAATCCCTAGGGGTGGGTGGTTTTGAGGTCGTCGAAGCGGGGGTGTTTCGGTTCGATCGGCGACGATTGATCTCGAATAGGCTGGAAGAGTTGCAGACCGATCTCACGTCTTTGATTGAGCGGACGCGGCCCGCGTGCATGTGTGTGGAAAGCCTGTTTGCTCATTTCGGGCACCCGCGTACGGCGATCGTGATGGCCCACGCGCGGGGGGTGATCCTTCTGACTGCGGCGAAGTTTCGCCTGCCGCTGGTGGAGATTTCGCCGGCGACGGTGAAGAAGGCGGTGACGGGCAACGGCCGAGCGACCAAGGCCCAGATGCAGTACGCGGTGGCGGCGGTCCTGGGGCTTCCGAGCCTTCCCAAGCCGGCGGACGTAGCGGACGCGATCGCGGTGGCGATGTGCGGCTCGCGGCGGTTCGCGGGGGCTGCGGCGGAGCGCGGGCCGGCCTCGCCGAGGGTGAAGAAGAGGTAGAAGTAGGGGGATCGGACACGGATGGATCGTCGGAGCGCAAGACCCCGGAACGGATACAGGTGGCCCAGGCATGGCTGAGACGCCCCGAGCGCAGGTATTGATTGTTGACGACGAGGTTGACCACGCGGAGGTGATGGCCGACGCATTGCGGAAGCCCGGTCATGTCTGCACGATCGTGAACACGGTTGATGCGGCGTTGGAGGAGTTGAAGCACGGCTCGTTCGACGTGGTGGTGACGGACCTGCGGATGCCGTCGAGCGGGGGGACGCACGGCGTGGCGAGCGACGGCGGCGACGCGGGGCTGAAGATCCTTGAGGCGGCGAAGTCGATGCAGGCGGACGCGGAGTGCGTGATGGTGACGGCGCACGGCGACGTGCCGACGGCGCGGGCGGCGTTCAAGCACGGGGCGTATGACTTCATCGAGAAGCCGCTCGACCTGGAGTTGTTCCGTTCGCTGATCAACCGGGCGGCGGAGACGGTGCTGCTGCGGCATACGAGCGGGCAGGAGCTCTCGGGGCTGGTGCAGCACGCGGGGTTCGAGGGGATCGTCGCGGGGTCGGAGCCGATGAGGCGGATCCTCCAGACGGTGAAGACGGTGGCGGCGTCGAACCTGCCGGTGCTGATCCTGGGTGAGAGCGGGACGGGCAAGGAGCTGATCGCGCAGGCGCTGCACAAGAACTCGCTGCGGAAGGACAAGCGATACGTGGCGTTCAACTGCGCGGGGCAGAGCGAGAGCCTGCTGGAGGACCAGCTTTTCGGGCATGTGCGCGGGGCGTTTACCGGCGCGGAGAAGGAGCGAGAGGGGGTGTTCGAGTACGCGAGCGGTGGGACGCTGTTTCTTGACGAGATCGGCGACATGCCGCTGTCGATGCAGTCGAAACTGCTGCGCGTTCTGGAGAGCGGCGAGGTGGTGCGGCTTGGCTCGAACGAGGCGCGGAAGGCCGACGTGCGTTTCGTGAGCGCGACGAACAAGGATCTGAAGGGGATGATCGCGGAGGGGCGGTTCCGTGAGGACCTGTATTTCCGCATCAAAGGGTCGGAGATCGTTCTGCCGCCGCTGCGTGAGCGGCGCGAGGACGTGCCGCGGATCGTGCGTCACGCGATCGCGAAGTACGCCGGGCCGCTGAAGATCGAGGTGCCCGATATCACGGACGCGGCGATGATGCGTCTGACGAGTTACTCGTGGCCGGGGAACGTGCGTCAACTGCTGAACGTGGTGCAGACGATGGTGGTGATGGGTGCGTCGGAGGGGAAGCTGGACGTGCGGCACATTCCGAGCGACATCGTGAGCGCGGACGAGTCGGACGATTCCGGCGAACCGCGCGTGTCGTCGGGCGGGGCGGCGGGATCGCTCGCGGGGACATCGCTCGAACAGCTGGAGAAACGCGCGATCCGTGAGACGCTGCGCCTGACGGGCGGCAACCGCGAGCAGGCGGCGGAGTTGCTGGGCATCGGCGAGCGGACTCTGTACCGGAAGTTGAAGGAGTACGGACTGCGGTGAGGCGTCGGCGGGCGCGACGTTCGTGAAGCGGTGGTGGTGTCGCGCCCGGAGCGGTCCGCGGGACAACGGGCCGCTGGTTGTGATCTCGGACCCGCGCCTGGAGGGTTGTTCCGGGCCGATAACGGCTTTTCGAGGGAAAAGCGTGTGGAACCGTTGCGGGGGGGATCATCGTATTGCATGGTGGAGTTGCGTCGCGGGAAATCCGCGGCACAGGAGGAGTCACGTCCATGCGATACAGGAAGTCTGTTGCGTTGATTTCGATGTCGGCCATGATCGGCATTGCGGCGGGCGCGGCCGAGGCGTCCTACATGGCGACGATCACGGCGGATAATCACTACGCGCTGTATGTCGACGGCCCCGGCGGGGTGTCGATGGTCGGCGGGAACGAGTTGGGCGCGGGTGGCAGTCCGGGCACGTACAACTGGAGCATGGCCGAGTCGTACACGTTTGATACGACCGGGTACATCTACATCGCGGTGTGGAGCGACGATGCGGTGGCGCAGGGTCTGCTCGCGGACGTCCGCGACAGCGACGGGCTGCTGCTGCACACGGGCGTTGCGCCGTGGCAGGTGATGGTGACCGGCGTGACGAAGGGGGACGGCTCGTCGCGGCCGGACGCGAGCGAGATCGCGATGTATTCGCTGCAGGCGGATACGAACAGCGAATGGATGACGCCGTATGTCGGGCCGAAGAACCTGAGTTCGACGGCTCCGTGGGGCAAGATCGGCGGCATTGACGAGGAGGCGCGTTGGACATGGGGCAACCCGTACAACGTTTCGGACCCCCTGATCGGCGGGTCGAACCACGTCGAGTACCAGATTTTCCGGCTGGCGGTTCCCGGGCCGAGCGGGGTGGGCCTGGCTGCGGCGGGGCTGCTGACGGTGATGGGGCGTCGTCGGCGGAGTTGAATCGAGTTGAGAGTAACGGGGACGACACCACCAATGCGGCCTGCGGTCGCGTTGGTGTGTTGTTTTTTGATCGGGGCGGGTGTGGGGCGTAGGATTGGGGTGTCGAAAAGGAGACTGAATCGATGCCTGTGATCCTGACTGAAACGGCGGCGCGTGAGATCAAGACCATCATCGGCCAGCAGGAGCTGGACGCGGAGAAGGTCCGGCTGCGCGTCGGGGTGAAAGGGGGGGGGTGCTCGGGGTTCTCGTACCTGCTCGACCTGACCGAGGCGCAGAAGGAGACGGACGAGGTGTTCGACCAGCACGGGATCAAGCTGGTGTGCGATCCGAAGTCGTACCTGTATCTGAACGGCACGACGATCGACTTCAAGGATGAGATCATGGGGCGCGGGTTCGTGTTCCAGAATCCGAATGCTTCCAGTTCGTGCGGGTGCGGCTCGTCGTTCTCGGTGTGAATGGAACGGATCATCGGATGAACTTCAGGCCCATGGGTTGAACCCGTGGGCTTTTCTGTTTGGAGGCTCCTGTGGCGCACGAATGGGAGGTCCGGGATCGTCGGGTGGCGTTCGCGGCGCGGCGGTGGTCGGTCGAGCGGAGCGTGAGGAAGCGAACCGGCGTCGCGGGGGATCACGAGTTCTTCACGATTCGGATGCCGGACTTCGTACACGTGATCGCGTTGACGGAGGCGGAGGAGCTGGTGATGGTTCGCCAGTTCCGGCACGGGGCGGAGCGCGTGACGCTGGAGATGCCGGGCGGGCTGGTCGGCGCGGATGAGCCGGATGTCGTGTCGGCGGCGCGGCGCGAGTTGCTGGAGGAGACGGGGTATGACGGGTCGCTCGATCCGCTCGGGGAGGTTTGGCCCAATCCGGCGCTGCTGACCAATCGTTGCCACTTCTTTGTGGGGCGAGGCGTTCGGCGCGTGTCGGCGCCGCGGCCGGAAGCGACGGAAGATGTTGAGGTGGTGCTGGTTCCCCGCGGCGAGATTCGCGGGCTGATCCGGCGCGGCGACATCGGCAACGCCCTGATGATCGCGGGGTTGATGCGATGGGAGTTGTGGGAGGGAGAGCGGCGCGGCTGACGGGCGTCGCGACGGCGTCGGTTCACCGGGTTTTTCGCTGCTTCCAGGCCTCGTCGAGCGCGCGGTCCATGATGGTGATGGAGGCGGCGTCAAGCAATCGTCGCGCGAGTTGATTCATGAGGATGCGCTCCTGCTGCGTGCGTACGTCGCGTTCGAGCAGGGGGCGGATCGTGTCCGGGTCGGCGGCCGAGGGTGAGGGCGGGATGATCTCGTCGAGGCGGAGGAGGGCGTATCCCTGGTCGATGGCGACGGGTTGGGAGGTTTCACCTGGTTTCAGATTGCGGAGCGCGGCCCGGATGGCGGCGGGGTATTCGGGGTCGGCGGTGCTGATGGGTTCGAGGATTCCGCCTCGCTCGGCGCTGCGATCGGTGGAGACTTCCGCCGCGAGGGCGGTGAAATCTTCGCCGCTGTTCAGGCGAGCGAGCGCATTCGTGGCCGCGTTGGCGGTGGGTGTGACGATGAGTCGTGCTCGTCGCCTTTCTCCGAAGCGGAGTTCGCGGGCGTGGTCGATGCCGGCTTCGGTGACGAGGACCTCCGGGGCGACGAGGGCGCGGAGCGTCGCGTTTCGTCGGAGGAGGGCTGAGAATCGCTTCTCGCCGAGTCCCCTGGCGGCGCGGATGGACTGGAGCAATCGCGCGGCCTCATCGTCGGATCGGGCGATGCCGGCGCCCGCGAAAGTTTCGAGGAGCCTGGCGCGTTCGGCGTCGATGTTCGCGGAGGTGATGGCGATCGAGCGTGCGGCGGCCTCGCGTGCGAGGAGTTCATCGAGGAGCGTTTCTTCGAGGACGGTGGCGCCGGCGGCCTCGATGAGCGCCGGGCGGAGTTGGTCGATGGTGATGGATCGGCCGTCGATCACGGCAACCGGGCGCGGCGGGGGGATGGCCTGGGATGAGGCGGGGGAATCCGTCTTCGTGACGGAGCGCTCGGCGGCGTCGAGGCCGCGCGTGACGGTGCGGTCGGTGGGCGGGGCCGATCGGCCGCAGGAGGCCAGCATGATGAGCGAGAGCATCGGGGCGACGGCGAGGCTGTTCGGGTAGTGTTTCATCGGCGGATGGATCAAACCGGCGGCATCCCTCGGTGTCAAACCGCCGTATTGATGGGGTCCGCTGTGGGGACAGGAGGCGCGGGTTGTTGGACGAGCGGGCGAATGGTGTGGCGGCTCCGGCTGAATCGGCTGGGGTGCTGCCGCGCGGGGCGGAGGTGGTGGGTGGTCGTGGATCGGTCCTGTGCCCGTATTGCGGTCATATTCAGTCGATGACGGAGCAGTGCGAGCGCTGCCGCGGGCTGTTCGAGCCGTTGTCGAGGCAGGCGACGCAGAATCAGATGGGTCCGTGGCAGTTGCGGAGCGAGAAGCAGCCCTTCGGCCCCGGGTTTTCGTATGAGAAGTTGAAGGAGATGGTGTCGAAGGGGCGTGTGACGCGGGCGACGGTGCTTCGTGGGCCGAGCACGAAGCAGTTCTGGTCGCTTGCGTGCAATGCTCCCGGGGTGGCGGTGCTGCTGGGCGAGTGTCACAACTGCCATTCGCACGTGCAGCCGGACGAGTACCTCTGCCGGACGTGCAGCGCGGTGCTGACGTGCTCGACGGATCGGCAATACCTTGGTCTTGGGCCTGTAAAGTTGCTCCCCGGCGACGGCCCGGCGCACGAGGTTGCGTCGAGCGCGGCAAATCGGTCGGCGGCGCGGCCGGCGGTTCCCTTGGCGGCGTCCGGCGCGGTCGTGGCGGCGGCGTCTGCGGCGACGGTTGCCGCGAGTGAAGGTGTGAGCATCGCGGCGCGGCGGCGCGCCCGACGCGACGCGGAAGCGATCCGGGCGATGATCGCGGTGGCCGTGGTGCTGGCGGTGATCACGGTGACGGTGATCACCATCGTCTCGATGCGGAGCGGCGATGCGGCGGCGGGCGTCGAGGCGAAGTAGGCGGCGGCGGGGGTCACAGCCCGGCTTGAACGAGGTGAAGGCTGTCCGGTTTGCCGGCTTCCGCCTCGACCCGGTGGACGGGGTGATTGGGTTCGTGATCGAGGACGAGGGTCCACTTTTCCGATGCGGCGCGGGCGAAAAGTTTGGCTCGCTCGAGAATGCTCGTGTACGGCTCGACGTCGTAGGCGTGGTTGGTGGTGGGGGGGGCGTGGAGGGCGGTCGGCATGACATCGTTGCAGAAGACGACGGGGCCGCGGGGAGTTTCGATCTTGATGACCTGCTGACCCCAGGTGTGACCGGGGACGGGGATGACGGTGATGCCGGGGAGGACTTCCCGCTCGCCCTCGACGAGGCGGATGCGCTCGCGGACCTCGGGGTTGAGGTGGTTCGGGAGATAGGTTTTGTTCATCGTGGATCGGCCGGCGAGGGCGTCGTCCCACTCCCGCGCTTGCGAGATGATCTCGGCGTTGGGGAAGGTGAGAACGGGGCGCGCGGGGTCGTTGTCCGTCCCGAGTCGGGTGAGGCCGCCCGCGTGGTCAAAGTGGAGATGCGTGCAGATGACGGCGGAGATGTCCTCCGGGCGCGCGTTGATTTCGTGGAGTGCGTCCAGGATGGTGCGCGGCCTGCCGGCGGGGGTCAACTCCTGCGCGTACATCTGGTGTTCCTTCGGAGACATCTTGTCGCCGATGCCGACCTCGACGAGGACGAGCCTGCCGGTCGATTCGAGGAGGAGCGAGTTGGTCTGGAGCGGCATGCGGTTGGCGTCGTCGATGACTCCCTGCGGGAACCACCTGGTCCAGACGACGCGCGGGATGAGTCCGAACATGCAGCCCGCGTCGAGACGGAACGAGCCGCAGCGGAGGAGGGTGGGTGACCAGGGCATGGGGTGCAGGATATCGCGGCTCGGCCACGGGATTCGGTCGAAGACTCCCTTCATCCCGAGCGTGAGTGAAGCATGAGGTTGTAGACTGCATCCATGACCACGCAGCGATGGATCGCGGCGCAGACGCTGACCCCTGAGGAGGAGCAACTGGCGCTCTCGCTCCGGCCGAGGCAGATCA
>JAEUIV010000174.1 GCA_016795005.1 Phycisphaerae bacterium | reverse complement strand
GCCCTTTCGCGGACACGTGAATCGGTGACCTCGAACAATTGCGGCCAATCCCGGTCCAACCCGCGCCAATCAGCGGCCCAAAAACGCCCAGACCCGCACTTAGCGGGTCTGGGCGTGACTCCTAATTGTGGCAGACGGGTGGGCAATCAGCCCGAATCCCGGGTCGGCCGGTCTCCCGACGGCCCGGATCATCTCTCTCGCCTGCGGGGGCAAGCCAGAGGCACCCTGACAAGTCCAAGACAAGTCAAGGTTCAGTCGCTCAGGCGCGGATTCCTGAACTCCCGGCCGACGATGACCCTGTGCGGCACCGTCAGCAAACAGAACATACAGCGCTTTGAGGGTGCGTCAAGCAATCCAACCCAAAAATCACAGCAGCCGGCGAGTTTCCTCATCGGCCAGCCGGATATCGAGTCCTTGCCGGTGCTTCCCACCGACCAGATCTTCCCAAACCTCTCCTCCAACCAGGAGGGTTCCCCCGAACCCTCCTGACCGGCTCTCGGTCAGGATCACTCAACAATCACTTCGCCCATGATTTACCACGGGCGAAGCGAGCACAGGGAATCCGTGGCTATTTTTGCCGCCAAAACGATGCAAGCACCGATCAGCAGCCGCCACGGAGGAGTCAGCAAATTGTGGAGTAGTGCTTCCCTACTCCTTTACCCGGACCATCCTTTCGGACCGTCCGAGTTCAACTCAACGGAAGGAAGATATCCCTGAATCGGTCCGCGTCAAGCCGGATTTTCCGGTTGGAGCGATTTTTTGTTGCCGGTAACCGGCATCGGTTCAAATTCGGGCTTTCCACGCTGGAAATCGGGCACGCCAGGCGGTCAATTTGCCTGGATCGACAGAAATGGAGAGCACCTGCTCGACGGGACCGGCTTCGGCGAGCACTATTCCTAGGGGATCGACCCCAATTGAGCCACCTGAATAGGTGAGATTCGGGTCGCGGCCGACGCGATTGACCCCGAAGACGAAGGATTGGGTCTCGATCGCTCGGGCGATGAGCAGCGCCCGCCAGTGAGCCGCCCGGTCCACCGGCCAGTTGGCGATGACCGCGAAGGCCTGCGCGCCGATTTTGAGCGCCTGCGCGAAGAGTTCCGGGAATCGAAGGTCGTAGCAGATCAACGGGCTGACGGCCAGGCCATTCCAGTCAAAGAGAACCGGGGAATCTCCCGGTGTAAGAAGGTCGGCCTCGCTGGGTGAGCCGAGGGGAAAGAGGCGCGACTTGTCGTAGTTGGCGACGATTGCGCCGTCGGGGCCTGCGACGACGGCGCGGTTGCGCGGCCGACCTTGAGGGTCAATGACCGTGATCCCGGCGACGACGGTCGATCGGGTCTGCGCGGCGAGGCGGGTGATGAAATGCTGCGACGCGCCGGTCCGATCGGCGGTGACTGCGGTGTTGACTGAGAAGCCGGTGTCGAACATCTCGGGGAGGAGGATGAGATCGCCTGGGGTGATGGGCGACTGGCCGATGAGGCGTGCGACGCGGTCGCGGTTGGCGGCGGGGTCTTCCCACTGGATGTCGAGTTGAAGGAGGTGGGCGTGCATGGGGGGAGTGTAGAGGTGATGGGGTGACGTAGACGGACCGGGTGCGTCAGCAACGGTTTGAGGATTTCGCGGCGTGGAGCCGCGCGAACATAGGAGGGAATGAAGAGGGGGAGGCGCAGGTCTTTCTGGACCACTTGTTCCGCGCGTTCGGGCAGCCGGGGGCGATGGATGTCGGGGGGCGGTAGAAGTGTGAGTGAGTGGAGTGCGCGAATCCAGAACTGGTGATACGCTGAAAGGATATGCAAGGAGATCATCGGCAGCCGCGCGCAGCGATCGAATGCCGATCGATGTATTTCGGCTCGATCTCACAGTTTCTTGCCTCCAGCGATGCTCAGATTCTTGGAGCGCTCACGGCGGCCAGCCACTTCCCCATTGAGACAACGCAGCGTGATGCTTGGGTGGAGCAGATGGCTGTTTTGCGGGCGGCACTTGCGCCGTATCACGACGAAGGGCACGTTGCCTTCGAGTACGAGGTGCCGCGTGTGGGGCGACGCATCGATGTTCTGGCCGTAATTCGGCATGTGATTTTCGTGATGGAGTTCAAAGTCGGCGAGAGGCACTTTACGCTCGAAGCGACCAATCAAGTGTGGGATTATGCGCTGGACCTAAAGAACTTCCACAGCACCAGTCACGACAAATCGATCGCGCCGATTTTGATCGCCACACGCGCTGAAGCGGCGAAAGCGGGGATCACCACGATCCCCGATCAAGACGGGGTTATGCGGCCGATTCACGCTTCACCGGCCGAACTTGGTGCGGTGCTTACTCACGTCTTGTCGCTCTGTAAAGGCTCCGCGATCGACATTGACGGGTGGATTCAGGGACGGTACGCACCAACACCAACGATTATCGAGGCCGCCACAGCGCTCTACGGTGGACATGGGGTTGAAGCTATCTCGCGGAGCGATGCGGCCGCCATTAATCTTTCGAAGACCTCCGGCGCTATTGCGGAGATCATCCGAACATCGCGTGAGCACAATCGAAAAACGATCTGCTTCGTGACCGGCGTTCCTGGGGCTGGGAAGACCCTAGTGGGACTAGACACTGCGACCCGTCACATGGACACGGCGGATGATCTTCACAGCGTCTTCCTGTCTGGGAACGGCCCGTTGGTCTCCGTCCTTCGGGAGGCGCTGGCGCGTGATCAAGTGCTGCGCGCGGCCATCCGGGGGAAAGATCGTCTCAGACGTGTGAGGGCTCGAAGCGAAGTCAAAGCGTTTATTCAGAATGTGCATCACTTTCGGGACGAGTGCCTGATCGATCCGAAGCAGGCACCGATCGAGCATGTTGTTCTCTTTGACGAAGCCCAACGAGCATGGAACTTGGAACAGACGGCCACGTTCATGCTCTGCAAGAAGCAACGGCCAGGATTCACCATGTCGGAGCCAGAGTTTCTCGTTTCGTGCATGGACCGTCACGAGGACTGGGCCGTGATCGTTTGCCTGGTCGGGGGCGGCCAGGAGATTAACACGGGTGAGGCGGGGATTGGCGAGTGGATCAGAGCGATGGTGGAGACGTTTCGAAGTTGGCGCGTGTACTTGTCGCCTGAACTGCACGAATCTGAGTTTGCCTCCGGTCGAGCACTCGAGGCGCTCCAGGAGCGCTCCGATGTTTACTTTGACCGAGACCTGCACCTGGCCGTCTCGATGCGTTCATTCAGAGCGGAACGCTTGTCGGCATTGGTCAAGCAAGTGCTCGATCTCGATGTTGAGGCTGCCCGAAGATTGCATTCCGCCATTAGCCTCCGCTACCCGATCATGCTCACTCGGAGCATCCAGCAAGCCAAAGCATGGCTGAGATCAAGGGCGCGGGGGAACGAGCGGTACGGAATGGTAGTGTCGTCACAGGCGCAGCGACTCAAGCCGCACGCGATCGATGTACGCTCGCCGGTCGATCCGGTTCACTAGTTTCTGGACCCGCGGGATGATGTGCGTTCCTCTTACTACCTCGAAGACGCCGCGACGGAGTTTCATGTGCAGGGACTGGAGCTGGATTGGGCGTGCGTCGTGTGGGATGGAGACTTCCGGCATTCGGAGCACGGGTGGCAGCATTGGTCCTTTCGAGGCAACCGATGGCAGCGCATCAGGTCCGCTGAGCGGCAGCGATATTTGAAGAATGCGTATCGAGTGCTTCTGACTCGGGCGCGGCAGGGGATGGTGATCGTTGTGCCGAGGGGTGATGGCGAGGATCCGACGCGCTCGTGTGAGTACTACGACTCGACGTTTGAGTACCTGCGTAGTGTCGGGTTGCAGGTCATGCAATGAAAGGTGGAGAAGGAGAGGCAAGGGGGCAAGGGCGGTAGTGGTGGTCGGCACGGGCGGGAGGCCCGTGCCACGAGAGGGAGAAGGAGAGGCTGGGAGGTGAGTTGGGGGCGTCGGAAGTCGAGACGGGGTGCAAATCCGGGGAGAGACGGATTACAAATCCGTCCCACCGAAGGCAGGAGCACGAGTCGGCACGGGCGGGAGGCCCGTGCCACGAGAGGGGGCGGGCGGAGCGGGAAGGCGAAAGGCGGAGGGAGGTGGAGAAGAGACGGATTACAAATCCGTCCCACCAAAGGCGGTAGAGGGGGAGAAGCGAAGAAGAGGCACGAGGTAGGCTGGATGGATGTTGATTGAGAATGAGCAGGAGTTGTCGTGGTTGGTGGAGTTGATGGGGATTCCCACGGCGTCGGGGCGGGAGCGGGGCGTGGTGGAGTGGATCCGGAGGTGGGTGTCGGCGCGGCCGGAGTTCTTTGTTGAGAGTGATGAAGCGGGGAACCTGGTGGTCGGGTTTGCGGGGGCACGCGGCGGGCGGTGGCTGTACATCACGGCGCACCTGGATCATCCGGCGTTCGTGGTGGAGCGCGTGGTCGGGCCGGGGACGCTGATGGCGACGTTCCGGGGTGGAGTCCTGGACTCGTATTTTCAGGGCGCGCGGGTGGAGGTGTTCGGGGGCGCCGATTGGTCACGGGGGGCGGTGGCGCGCGGGGTGGTGACGGAGCGGGTGAAGAAGGAGCCGTTCGCGGAATGCCTGATCGAGTTGGAGGGTGAGGGTTCGCCGGCGGAGCGGGTGTGTGTTGGTGATGTGGCGCGGTGGGCGTTGCCGGCGGCGCGGATCGAAGGGGACCTGTTTCATGGTGATGCGTGCGACGACCTGTCGGCGGTGGCGGCGGCGCTCTCGGTGATGGAGCGTCTGCGCGGGCGGGAGGGGGTGTCGCACGTGCGGCTGCTGTTTACGCGCGCGGAGGAGGTGGGGTTCATCGGGGCGATCGCGGCGTGCAAGTTGGGGACGATCGAGAAGGGTTCGCGCGTGATCGCGCTCGAGAACAGCCGGAGCTTTGAGGACAGCCCGATCGGTGGCGGGCCGATTGTCCGGGTGGGGGATCGGATCAGCGTGTTCAGCGCGGCGCTGACGGGTGCGGTGGCGAAGGTGGCGGAGAAGTTGAGCGGGAAATCGGCGCTGGTGTGGCAGCGGAAGTTGATGGCGGGCGGCGCGTGCGAAGCGAGCGTGTTCCAGGCGTATGGGCACGAGGCGACGTGCGTGTGCCTGCCGCTGGGGAACTATCACAACATGGAGAACCTGGCGCGGGTGCAGGCGGGGGAGATTTCCGCGGCGCGGATCGGGCCGGAGTTGATTTCGGTGGGGGATTATCGTGGGATGATCGCGCTCCTGGAGGCGTGTGCGACGGAGTTGGAGGAGGTTGAGCCGCTGGTTTCGCGGATGGAGAAGTTGTACGTTGAGAAGGGGTTTGTTCTGAAGGAGTGACCGATGGGGAGCATCACGCTGACCAAGCGCGTGAACGCACCGATCGAGCGTGCGTACGCGGTGCTGACGGAACTGGACCGCGCGACGGAGCGGATCCCGAACATCAAACGTCTCGAGGTGCTCACGCCCGGCCCCGTCGGAAGGGGGACGAGGTTCCGCGAGACGCGGATGATGTTCGGCAAGGAGGCGACGGAGACGCTGGAGATCACCGACGTTCAGCCGGGGCGTTCCATCACGTTCGAGGCGGGTTCATGCGGGGCGCGGTTCAGCACGACGTTCACGCTCACGCGCGAGGGGAGCGGGACGCTGATCGAGCAGGTGACCTCGTGCACGCCTGTCTCGTTCCTTGCAAGGCTCATGACCCCGCTCAGCATGCTGATGATGAAGCCGATGAAGAAGATGATGCAGGCGGACCTCGATCACATGGCGCTGGCGATGGAGCGCGGCGGCTGAATCAGGTCGCGCGGAGCGCCGGGGCGTCGGCCTTGCTGGGGGTGGCGCGGAAGGCGGGGTTGATCGCGTTGAGGCGCGCGGCGAGCGTGTGGAGGTAGGGTCGCTCGGTTTCGGTGTGGCCGGCGAGGATGACGGTACAGTTTCGGTCGAGGGCGTTCAGGACTTCGTGGTGTTTCATCTCGCCGGTGATGAAGCAATCGGCTCCCGCGTCGATGGCTTGATCGAGGAGGGCGGCGCCGGAGCCTGGGACGGCGGCCGGTCGTTTCACGAGGGCGCGGGTGGAGGAGCCGCGGGGGGATGGGTCCGGGGTTGCGATGAGGATCGACTCGAGGTGGAGGCGTTGCTTGAGGCGTTGCGCGATGTGTTCCGTCGTGGCGGGGGTGTCGAGGGTGATGATTCGGCCCTGGCCGGTGGTGCGTGTCGGTTTGGGGGTGAGTGTGTAGAGGTCGAAGGCGGGTTCTTCGTAGGGGTGGGTGGCGCGGAGCGCGTCGATGGCGGCGGGGAGCGAGGCGCAGCCGCAGGTGATTTCGAGGCGTGCCTCGGGGACGAGTTCGAGGCGGTTCGGTCGGCCGACGGTGGGGTTGGAGCGGTCGTTGCCTCGGAAGGAGCCTTGTCCTTCGAGTGTGAAGGAGCAGAGTTCGTAGTTGCCGATGACTCCCGCGCCGGCGGCGGCGAGCGCGTCGCGGACCCTTTCGACGTCGTCCCGAGGGAGGAAGGTGACAATCTTGTGGGTCTGGAGCGGATTGATGGATGAGGAGGCGGTGAGTGCGGCACGGTCGCGGCCGGCGTTGGGGGTGGCGTCGTCGGTGGCGAGTTGATCGACGAGCCAGTCGGTGAGGCCGTCCGGCGCGGCGTCGAGGGCGGTGTGGGGTGAGTAGAGGGCGATCTTGTGTTCGATGAGGTGGAGGAGCGTTGTCGATCGCGGGGAATGGGCGGTGAGGCGCTTGAGCGGGGTGAAGATCGGCGGGTGGTAGGCGACGATGGCGTCGGCGCGGAGCGCGACGGCCTCTTGGAGGACGGCGGGGGTGAGGTCGATCGCGAGGAGGGCCGGGCCGAGGAGCGCTCGGGAGGGGTCTCCGACGAGGAGGCCGACGTTGTCCCAGTCTTCGGCGAGGTGAGTGGGGGCGATGGTGTTCATCGCGTCGGCGAGTTCGGAGAGGCGCATGAGGCGATGATATCTGGGCTTTCGGCGGGTTCGTGAGCGTGGGCGGTCGGGTCCGTCGCAAGTTATCGGGCGGGGTCGGCCGACAGGTGGGTGTCGGAGTTGATTTTGGTTAGTCTGACGGGGCTGCTTCCGAAGCCGGGGGCGAGCCTGAAGGTGAGGAACCCATGAACCAGATTTCCACGTTTGCTTCGCCGGTGCTGGGTGTGTCGAAGGACACGGCCGACTTTCTTCTGAAGGTGATCGGTGTGCTTGGTTTTGCGGCGTTGACCGGGCTGGCGGCGCAGATTGCGGTGCCGTTGCCCGGCACGCCGGTGCCGATGACGTTGCAGACGCTGGCGGTGACGCTTGCGGCGTTCACGCTCGGCGCTCGGCTTGGGACGGTGAGCATGGTGGTGTACATCGCGGCGGCGGCGGCGGGGTTGCCCATGCTGTCGAAGGGCGGGAGCGGGGTGACGGAGATCTTGGGTGCGACGGGGGGGTACCTGATCGGGTTTGTTGTGTCGCAGCCGGTGATGGCGCTGAGCGCTCGGAATGGGAAGGGGTTCGGCGGGGCGAAGGGGCTGATCTCGTCGCTGGTGCTGGGGAGCGTTGTGATCCTTGGGTGCGGAGTTTTGTGGCAGATGATGTGGCTGAAGTGGGATTTTTCGACCGCGTTGTCGCGCGGGGTGTGGCCCTTCCTTCCCGGTGACGTGGTGAAGAGCGCGGCGGCGTTCGTGCTGGGGTTCGGGCTTGTGCCGTGGGCGTGCAAGCGGGGCTGGTGAAGGCCGCGGCGTCCCGCGGCGGCCGGCGGGCGACTACCCGAACAGAATGAGTACACGCCGTCCCGAAGGGCGGCGTTTTTTTTTGGAAATCGGGTTGACGCCGGCCCCAATGGTCGATATACATATAGATATCTCCAGATATCCTTTATGTGTTCCCGGATCATCCTTCTTGTCGGAGCGTGCAGCATGAACCAGTTCTCAGGCGTTCAGGATCGTGCGGTTTCGGAGCCTCTCAGCGGGAACGTGACGTGGTCGGGGGGTCGCTGGCGATCGGCGGCGTTGAGCGGGTGGCGGGAGACGGCGCGGGCGGCGGTGTTGGCGGTGCTGCTGAGCGGGCTGATCGCGGCGCCCGGCGGGTGGCTGACGTATCGGAGCTGGGTGGCGTACGACTCGGCCCGGATGGCCCTGGTGCCGAAGCCCTGGCTGGTGGAGGAGGTTCGTGCGCTCCCGGCGCGGGCGATGGTTCCGGTGGATTCGGCGGCGCATGGGCGTGACCTGTTTGCGGTGTCGTGCGCGGCGTGTCACGGGGCCGCGGGGACGGGGGTGCCGGGGCTTGGGAAGAGCCTGGTGAACAGTTGGTTCGTTGCGTCGCTGGACGATGCCGAGTTGCACCGTTTCCTGGTGCGCGGCCGTCCGGTGAGCGACCCGGCGAACACGACGCGGGTGCCGATGCCCGCGAGGGGAGGGCGAGACGATTTCACGGATGCGGACATCCGCGACATCGTGGCGTACGTGCGCGGGCTGCAGGACCCGCGTCGGTTGCCGTCGTTGCCGGAGCGCGTGGCGGAGAAGGTCTCTCCGCCGAGCGCGGACGAGACGGCGAAGTGGCTGGATGCGGCGGGGGGCGACGCGGAGCTTGCGGAGTACATCGCGAGCGGCTCGAAGTTGTACGGGACGACGTGCATCGCGTGCCACGGGGCGGACCTGCGTGGGATCAAGGGGAACGGCAAGGACCTGATCGCGAGCGAGTTTGCCCGGAAGTTGGACGACGACGCGTTGCTGGCGTTCATCAAGAAGGGGCGCGACCCGAGCGACCCGGCGAACACGACGGGCGTGGGGATGCCCTCGAAGGGGGGGAATCCCGCGCTGAGCGACGACGACCTGCTGGACATCATCGCGTATCTCCGCACTCGTCAGACGGCGAGTGCTCAGAAGTGACACCTCTCACCCCATCCGGGTGGGATGGGCTTTGAAGCCCGGAAGGAGTTTCATGATGAAGATTTCATTGATTCGGTCCCGAGCGAACAGGGCGTTGGCGTTGATGGTGACGGCCGGGGTTGTGCTGGGGTGCCTCGGGGCCGAGGCGCTGGGCCAGGAGTCGCGTCGTCGTCGTCGGGCGGAGGAGGCCAAGCCGTTGGAGTTGACGCAGTCGCAGATCGCGGACCTGACGAAGTTGGCGAACGACCGCAAGTTGAACATGGATGACCTTCTCTCGGCGGCGAAGACGTACATGCCCAGCGGTCGGCACGACGAGTACATCCTGTTCTCGTCGGGCGGGCAGAGCGGGCAGGTGTTCGTGATCGGTGTTCCGTCGATGCGCCTGTTGCGTTCGATCTCGGTGTTCACGCCCGAGTCGTGGCAGGGGTACGGTTTTTCGGGGGAGCATGACCATGTCCGTGAGCAGATGAAGATCAACGGGCGCGACGTGAACTGGGGGGACACGCACCACCCGGCGCTGTCCGAGACGGCGGGCGACTACGACGGTCAGTTCCTGTTCATCGGGGAC
>JAEUIV010000158.1 GCA_016795005.1 Phycisphaerae bacterium | reverse complement strand
CGCCGGATCAAACTCCTCACCGGCCTTGGTGACGATGGTCCATCGGTCGCGCCCGCCGCAGGAACCGATGATGCGACCGATGCGTTCCTCCGCCTCGCCGTACGCCGGGGCGGTATCGAGCAGCGTGATCCCAAGTTTCTGCGCCCTGCGGAGCAGTTCGGCGGCCTGCACGTCCGTCGGGATCTCGAACTCGGCCGGGTATTTCACGCCGCGGTTGCGCCCGAGTTTCACCGTCCCCAGCCCGAGAGGGCTGACCTTGAGTCCGGTTCGGCCGAGCGGTCGGGGCGTTAGCATGCGATCGTGAGCGTATCACAGCATGACCTCGACGCCCTCATCATCGGCGGCGGCATCGCCGGACTCTGGACACTCCATGAACTCACGCGACTCGGTCACTCGTGCCTCCTCGTCGAACGCAATGCGCTCGGCCGGGGCCAGACCGTCTGGTCGCAGGGGATCATCCACGGCGGGCTGAAGTACACGCTCGCCGGCATGATGAACCCCTCCGCCGAGGCCATCCGAGAGATGCCGCGCCTCTGGCGTCAGTGCCTCGAAGGCGTCGCCCCGGCCGGCCCGGACCTGTCGGCCGCCGGGGTCCGCGCTCAACATTGCCACCTGTGGCAGACGAGTTCGATCGCCTCCCGCGTCGGCATGATCGGCGCCCGTGTCGGCCTGCGCGTCGCTCCCGTCGTGCTCGACAAGCCGAATCGCCCGATCATCCTCCGCGAGTGCCCCGGGATCGTCGCCCGGCTGGATGAGCAGGTGATCGACCCCGCTGCGGTCCTCCGCACGATCGCCGATCAGCACCCCGGACGCGTCGTCCGCGGCGAAATCGAAGCGGTCACTGTGGAGAATGACGGCGTGCGCGCCCGCGTGCAAAGCGGCCTCCGTTCCCTCACGCTTACGGCGCGATGGCTGGTCATGTCGGCCGGTCACGGCAACGCGGCGCTGCGGACGATGCTCGGCTTGCACGCCGAGCGGATGCAGGTCCGGCCGCTCCGCATGGTCATGGTCCGGGGCGAGGCCCTGCCCCCGCTCTTCGGCCATTGTGTCGACGGCGCCAAGACCCGTCTCACGATCACCACCGCGAAGGACACGATCGGCCGACCGGTCTGGCAACTCGGCGGCGAGATCGCGGAGCGCGCCGTGCTCATGAGCGAAGCGGAGGCGATCTCGTTCGCGAGGAAGGAGTTGCTCGCCGTCCTCCCCGGCCTCGATCTCGCGCGGTGCGAGTTCGCAACCTATGACGCGCCGCGCGCCGAGGCCGCGATGCTGGGCCTCCGCCGACCGGACGATGCCGTCGTTTTCGAGGACGGCCCCCTCCTCACCGTGTTCCCGACGAAGCTCGCGCTTGCGCCGCGCGTCGCGGGGATGGTCGCCTCTCTCGTCGGTGATCCGATGTCGAACCGCGCTGCCCCGCCGATCCAGGGGTGGGATCGGCCGGGCGTCGCGCCGGGGCCGTGGGAATCCGCTGCGTGGCGCGGGGTCGAGTAGGCCGGCGCGTTATTCCGCGCCTTCACGTGCGGGCGGGATAATGATCTTCATCCCCGCACGGAGCCTTGAGCCGTCGGCCCCGAGTTGCTCCTCGTTCGCCTCGATGATCCACTTGTACACGCTCGCACGCCCGTAAAAGCGGAACGCCAGGCCCGAAAGGGTGTCCCCCCGCTCGACGACATATTCAACGCCCGCGGACGTCGCCGGCGGTTCCGGGTCGGCCGGCTCGGGCCGCCCCTGGATATTTTTCGGGTCCACCGGCACCCGGATCGTCAGCCCGGCGCGGAGATTCTGAAAATCCGTCTTGGGATTGGCGCGCATGACGGCCTGCCAGTGGGCGGTCGTGCCGTAGTACCGCTTGGAGATGCTCTGTGCCGTGTCGTCGCGTGCCACGGTGTGCTGGTAGAACGAAGGGGGCTGGACCGCGGGGCGCGTGGGCGATGTCGCTCGCGGCGAAGGCTCGGGCGGGGCCGGCTCCGCCGCGGGCGGCGCGGGCGACGGTTGAAACGCGATCGTCGGCCTCGGCGCCGCGGGCGTCCACCAATAGACCACGACCCAGAGCGCCGCCAGCGCCGCTACCGCCAATGCCAGCCGGAAGGAGCCTTGCGTCATGCCGGACGAACTCCATTCCACTCTTGGAACAACGAACCGCTACAGCCCCGCCGAGGACGGCAGCAGCCGTTCCTCTTCGCGCCGCTCCGCGTCGGGGGTGAAGTGCTGCGCCGGAGCGTGCTTGGTGTACACGATCGGAGCCGCGACCGCGACGGAGGAATACGTGCCGACGATCATGCCCACGATCATCGTGTACGCGAAGGACGAGACTCCCTCGCCGCCCACGAAGAAGAGGACAAACAACGAGACCAGCGCCGTGCCCGCGGTCACCAGTGTGCGGCTCATCGTCTGGTTGACCGAGTCGTTGATGACCTGCTTCGACGCATACGCCAGCTTTCCGCGGTTCTCGCGGATGCGGTCGAGGATGACGATCGTGTCGTTGAGCGAGTATCCGATGATGGTCATGATCGCCGCCACCATGCCGAGGTCGATCTTGATGGGGCGGATCCCGATCGAGGCCGCCCAGGGGAAGTTGTAGTACAGCACCTCGGCGAGCGCGACGAAGCCGATCGCCACCATCGAGTCATGCACCACGGGCAGCACCGCCGCAAGCGAGTACCGCACCGAGCCGAACCGCACCCACACATAGATCGAGATCAGGACGAAGGACAGGAGCACCGCGATGATCGCCTGCGCCCGGAACGTCGCCGCGATCGCGGGCGAGAAGGAGTTCAGGCCGGTCAGAGGCGGTGAAACCGCGATGGCGTCGTGCACGATCTGCCATTCCTGCGAAGCGAGTTTCACCCGCCACCTCGCTTCGTCCTCGAACACGCTGTAGCGGGAATCATGCACCACGACCGCCGCCGAACGCACCGCATCGTTGGTGCCGTCGAGCACGACGACGGTCTGCTGCCGTCGAAGCGCATCGCTCGAATAAGCGGGATCGCTCCGCATGTCGAACAGGCGCGATTCCAGGGTCGCCCGCGTCGGCTGCGGGTCCATGTCCTTCAGGACAATCGCGACGCCCCCGAGGAAGGCCCCGACATCGTTCTCGACCTCCGGCCGGCCAATGTTCAGCCCCAGTTTTGACTCGGCGATGGGATAGACCGGCGCCGACTCGACGTTCGCCGCCTCGGACCCGGCAAACTTGATCGCGGGGAATGACGCCACAACGTCGCCGAAACTCTCGCTGATCGCCTCCCGCAGCGCCGGTTCGTCGATGATCGTGGTGCGGATGGTGAACCGGTCGCTGGTCACTCCGTCGTCGCGCGGATTCACCGCGACGATCTCGGCGTTGCGCAGTTCGGACAGCACTCCCGTGTCCTTCACCGCCCGCCGAACACGTTCCTCCACCTCGCCCCGGGTCAGCGTCATCGGCCGGCCGGGAGTGGACTCGTTTTCCTTCAGTTGCAGAGTGATCGACGTGCCGCCTCGGAACTCGGAATCGAGCAGGCGGTCCCGCTCCAGCACGACGAACCCGATCCCCATTCCCACCAGGCCGATCGAGACGACAACGAACAGCGGGAACAGCCGCATCCAGTCCACGTTGGGAGTCAGCATCCGCTGCAACCCCGGCCACGCGACCGGCAACTGGTTGACGCACCAGCGGCCGGCCTTCAGGTGATCGACCATCAGCACGAAGATCAGCCGCGTCACGATGATCGCACAGAAGAGCGTCGCGATCACGCCGATCCCGAGCGTGATGCCGAAACCCTTGATCTCCTGCGTGCCGGTGTAGACGAGCACGAGGCACACGATGAGGTTGGTCAGGTTCGCGTCGATGATCGTCGAACCCACGCGCTTGAACGCGACGCGCACCGCGGTCCTCACGTCGTTGCCCGCCAGGAGCTCCTCGCGGATGCGCTCGTAGATGAGGACGTTCGAGTCCACCGCCGTGCCGAACGTCAGGATCACACCCGCGATGCCCGGGAGCGTGAACGCCGCCTTGTTGAGCGACATGATCCCCAGCAGCATGATCGCGTTGCACACCAGCGCCACCATCGCCACGGCCCCGCTGAAGAAGTAGTACCCGATCATGAAGACGCCGATCGCGATCAGCGAGATCCATGCGGCGTCAAGCCCCTTCCGCAGGTTGTCCGTCCCCAGTTCCGGCGCCAGGACGCTCTGGCTGATCGGCCGTTCGCCCAGCTTCGCCTGCAGCGAACCCGCGGACATCGTCTTGATGAGATAGTTGAGTTCCTCGGACGTGAAGACGCCCTCGATGATCCCTTCGCCCGCGATCCGGCTGTTGATCCGCGGCGCCGAGTACACCTGGTCGTCCAGCACGATCGCCATGTGCCGCCCCTGGTTCCGCTCGGTGAGATCACCCATGAGCGAGGCGCCCTTCGGGTCCATGCGGAAGCCGATCGCCGGCCGGCCCAGCTGATCCCCGGTCTGGAACGCGGCCCGCAGCGACCAGTCGCCCTCCGCCTTGGTGAGCCGAAGACCCTGCGCATCGTGCAGCAGGACGTAGTACAACCCGTCGCGCTCCTCCGCAATGAGGCTGTAGCGCCCGGCAAAGTAGGACGCGGGATCGTCGCGGAGCTGCTTGAGCGTCTCCGTGTTGTCGTACCAGCCGTTGATCGAGTTGATGCGGTACCAGCCCGCCCCGTCGATCTTGACGTTCCCCGGCCCGCGCTCGCGCAACTCCTGGCGCAGCCGCTGCTCATCGGGACGCGAACCCGGCGCCACCGCGATACGGAAACTCAGCACGCCCGCGCCCTGGAGCATCCGCACCAGGTCCGACGGGTCATCCAGCCCCCGCCGATTGGCCGCGTACGTCGCGTGCGCCGCGATGATCGCATCGATCGTCGCGCTGGCTCCGTTCAAACGTCCGATGCGGTCTCGAATCCCCGAGATGGCCTGCTGACGCGGGCTGGGGATCTCGACGATCTCCTTCGTCTTGGGGTCCTGGATTCGATGGGCGCGGTCCGGCAGCTCCAGCGCCGCCCGGAACTCCTCGCTCGAAATGGTCGAGGCCAGCACGCGGTCGCGCGCCCGCTCCAGTTCCGCCTCGGCTTCGCCCGCCGCTTCGAGCAGCGAGTCGAGTTCCGGCCCGGCCGGCCCCGCGTTCTTGGCGGCATCAAACGCGGCTCGCGCCGCCTCCGCCTTCTTCACCGCGTCGCGGACCGGCGTCAGCAACTCGCGCCGGGGGCCGCTGTCCATCAGCGCCTCGAGCGCCCGGTCACGCTCGGCTCCGGGCTGGCGCATCGCCCGGAGGAACGTGTCCGTATCGATCGCGTAATCCTTGAGCGCCGCGAGCGAAGCGTCGTACGCCGCCCGAAGTTTCCGAACTTTCTCGTTCGGCAGCGGCATCGTGATCTCGATCCGATCCCGGCCCATCTGCTGGAACGAGATCTCGAACAGCCCCTGCGGGTTGATACGGTCCTTCAGGACGTTGATCGTCCGGTCCACCGTGTCGGACGAGTCGTCGGGCTTCACGTCGATCGTGTAGATCAGGCTCACGCCGCCCGCGAGGTCCTTGCCCAGGCGGAGGTTCTCCTCCATCGGAAAGATGCTCGCGAGGCACGCGAGCATCACGATGACGGTGACGATGCTGTGAAAACGGATGTTCTTCATGAAAGTTCCACCGCGGGGGCTGGAGGATGAGTGGACGAAAAGAAATGTGGACTATCGAGCGCCGACAGCTTCCGACTCGGCCGGAGACTCTGAACGCTTCTTCAGGATCCCCTGCACCGCCGAGCGGGAGAAGGTCACGCGGGTGTTGTTGCTGTCGTCCACGCGCAGCACGATCTCGTCGTCGCGCATCTCGACCACCGTGCCGATCACGCCGCCGATCGTCTGCACTCGGTCGTTCCGCCCGACCGACGCCAGCAGGGCCGCACGCTTCTTCTTCTCCTTGTTCCCGGTGAACGCGCTCAGCCCCAGCATCAGCACCAGCACCGCTCCCATCACCAGGAGCATGTTCATGCTCCCCGGCGGAGAACCGGCGGGCTGACCGCTCGGCAGCGGCGTGGAATCCACCGTCACCCCGGGCGTCGGCGTCGTCGCCCCGTTCGCCGAAGCCGCCCGGCCCGCGAGGGGAGGCGCGCTGGCAAGAACCGTGTGGATTGGAACTTCGATCAAGCCGGACTGGGTCATTCGTGTGGTTCTCGATGGGGAAAAAGCACGATCCGTGAAGACAACAACAGCAACCAGGCGACGTCGCCGTTGCTCCAATGAATCAGACCGATCCGCCGGCGCCGCCGAGGTCACCCTCGCCGACGCCGACCAGACCCTCTTTCGCGACGGGCCAGCGACGCCCGAACGCGAGCCAATCATTGTCGCGGATTGCTCGCCGAATGTCCAACATGAGCCTCTGAAAGTGTCGCAGGTTGTGCAGACTCACCAGAATCGGCCCCAGCATCTCCCTCGCCATGAACAGGTGCCTCAGGTAAGCCCGGCTGAAATGATGTCCGGCCTCTGTTCGCCAGCCGTTCAGGTCGGGCCGGCACGCCATGCAATCGCATTCCGGGTCCAGCGGCCCGGCGTCCTCCGCGTACGTCGCATTCCGCAGACGGACCGCTCCCCGCGGCGTGAACGCATACGCGTTCCGCCCGTTCCGCGTAGGAAGGACGCAATCGAACATGTCCACGCCGGCGCGCACCGCGGCCACAAGGTCGCGTTCGTATCCCACCCCCATCAGGTAACGGGGCTTCTCCGGGGGCAGCAGCGGCGCGGTGTGCCGGACGACGTTCAGAATCTCCGAAAATCCCTCGCCGACCGCCACGCCACCGATCGCGTAGCCCGGAAGCTCCACGCCGCACACCTGGGCCGCGGATCGGCTGCGCCGGTCGAGGTCGGTCCCCCCCTGCACGATCCCGAAGAGCGACTGCACATCCGCCCGCGCGTGCGCCGCCTTGCAACGCTCGAGCCACCGGATTGTCCGCTCGCCCGCCTCGTCGAGCCGGCGTGCATGGTCATATCCCAGCGCGGATCGGCTTCGCGCCGCCCGTGTTCGCAGCCTCGTCTGGCTCATCGTCGCGGGATCGACGCTCGGCGGACAGTCGTCCAGCGCCATGATGATGTCCGCCCCAAGTTGATTCTGAACCTCGATCGCGCGTTCGGGCGAGAGGTGCACCATCGACCCGTCAACGATCGAACGGAACGACACGCCTTCATCACTCAGTGTCGTCAGGTCGCTCATCGAGTACGCCTGGTACCCGCCAGAGTCGGTCAGGATCGGCCCCGGCCAGTTCATGAATCCGTGCAGCCCGCCGAGCGACGCGACCAGCGCCGAACCAGGCCGAAGCATCAGGTGATACGTGTTCCCGAGGACAATCTGCGCGCCGGTCGCCGCGACCAGCGAAGGCAACAGCCCCTTGATCGTCCCCTGCGTTCCCACGGGCATGAACGCCGGCGTGTCAATCGCCCCGTGCCGGGTTTCGATACGTCCCACCCGCGCCGCCGAACCGGGATCACGAACCAGAATCGAAAATGACAAGGGGGGTGCCATGGCGGTCCTTCGGCGGCAAGCGGAGTGCCGGGCTGCTTCTCTTACCACAACGGTTCACAGAGGGTCGTCCGCATAACCATCCGGATGTGCTGGACCGGCCGCCGGGCAACCGATACGATGCTGGGCGGTTCAAGCCGCTGTCACCATGGATCGCACCGCGACCTATTTCTGGGCCTGGCTCGCCGTTGCGGCGCAGGTCTTCTTCGGATTCGCGCCCGCGCAGGCCGGGGCCATCGTCTACGCGCAGCGCGCCGCCGATTGCTGCACGACCCCCGCGATCCCCGATTCGTGCTGCGTCGAAGTCGCCCCTCGCGGGCCGCAGAGTCCCTGCTGCGATTGCCACTGCTGTGCAGGTCTGCCCACGAATCAGGAAACGCCCACACCGACAGCGCCTCCCCGCACCTCAGTCCAGCAATGGGCCATTCTTCCGACCGCCGCGGCCTCGTCGTTCATCACGACTTCAAGCAAGCGCGGCCCACGTTTCCCGCTGGGACCCAGTCTCGCGCCGCGCGAGCACCGCGGGTTCCTCGAGAGCCGGCTTCGGGTCTAGACGCATCGCGCGCCGCTATCGCGCGCGCTCAACGTCCCCAAGCACCTCTCAAAATGCAACAACACCCCGACGCCTCAAGGCTGTCGATCCAGATCTGACCGGATCGGAGTTCGTTCATGGTTCCTCGCCGACTCAAACAACCCCTTCGGCTGTTGCCCGGCGTCATCGCCCTCGCAGCGATCACGGGCTGCACTCGATACGAGCCGCGCCCGCTCGATCCCGCCGCCCACGCGAGGGAGTTTCTGGGCCGCGTCCCGGACGCGCCGGGGGTGAACGCCTTCGCCGACCGCCTGCGTGAACCGGGGACCGCGCCGGTCGCCGAGTTCGATCCCGCCGATGGACTGACGATGATCGAAGGCGAGGCGGTCGCTCTCTTCTTCAACCCCGAACTCCGCGCCGCGCGCCTCCGTGCGGGCGTCACCCGCGCCGCCGCGGAAAACGCGGGCCTGTGGCAGGACCCGTCGCTCTCCTTCGACGGCGAGCGCATCATCGAGAATGTCAAGTACCCGTGGATCATCGGCGCCATGGTCGGCCTGACCATCCCGCTCTCAGGAAGCCTCGAAGCGGAAAAACTTCTTGCACAGGGCGAACACGACACCGAGATCGCCCGTGTCCTCGCGGACGAATGGCGCGTCAGGCTCGAACTCCGCCGGGCATGGCTCGAATGGACCGCCGCCGCTCAGCGGCTCCATGCCGCGGAAGACTTCACCGAGCACCTCGACGGCCTGCTCAACATCATCGGGCGCCTCGAAGAAGCGGGGGAGTTGCCGCGGATCGAGTCCCGACTCTTCCATCTCGAAGAGGCGCGACGCCGCATCGAACGACGCGACCTGGAGTCGGAACTCCAGCAGAAAAACCTCGGCCTCCGTCGGATCATGGGCCTGTCACCCGCCGCGCCCCTTTCGTTCCAACCCGCGTCCCTCACGAGCGCCGCGCCGCCGGCACTCTCCCCCGAGGAGGAGATGCTCCACCTCGTCAATACCAACCCGGCGATGCGCGTCGCACGCGCCGAATACGAGGCCGCCGAACGGACGCTCCAACTCGAAATCCGTCGCCAGTACCCCGACCTGGAAATCGGTCTCGGCGGCGGGTCCGAAGAAGACGAGCCGCGCATCCTCTTCGGCCTCTCCATCCCGCTCCCCATCTGGAACCGCAACCAGCGCGCGGTCGCCGAGGCGCAGGCCTCACGCGAACTCTCGCGCGTCCTCTTCGAATCACACGTCGAGCAACTCGCGCACGACCTCGCTTCCGCACGCACCCGCCTCGCCGCGGCGGAACTCCGCCGACAGGCCATCGAGCAGACCGTCGCTCCCCTCGCCGACCAGCAGCAGGCCGACGCACGCCGCACCGCCGAACTCGGCGAGGTGGACACGCTCCTCCTGCTCGAAAGCGTGACCAAACAGTACGAGGCCAAGCGCGACCTCATCGAGGCCGCGCTCGACGAGTCGCTCGCATCCGCCGCCATCATTGAAATCCTCGGCCCCACGCCGATCAGGCCCGAAGGGACACCGCACCCATGACCGCCGCCACCAACGACCTCCGCTCGCTCTCTCGATCCTCCGCACCGAGCATCCCCAAGCCGCGCCTCCGCATCGGCGCGCGCGTGGTGCTCCCGCTGTCCATCCTTCTCGTCGCCACGGCGCTGATCGCCTACGCCGCCCGCGCCGCGTTCATGCCCACGATCGACGTCTGGGTCGTCCCCGTCGTCGCGACTTCCGACACGGCGCCCGCTTCCGCCGGCCCGCACGAATCCCCGCCGAGCGTCCTCGTCCAGGCGCCGGGATGGGTCGAACCCAATCCTTATGCCGTCACCGTCCAGGCCCTCGCCGAGGGGGTGCTCAGCGAGGTCCTGGTGCTCGAAGGCGAGCCGGTCGAGGCCGATCAGGTCGTCGCACGCATGATCGACAGCGACGCTCGCCTCGCCGTGCGCCGGACGGACGCCGACTTCGAGGCGCAGCGAGCCGAACTCGACCGCGCCGAGGCCGAACTCAAGGCCGCCGAGGCCCGCGCCGCCGAAGTACGCGACGAAGCGCATCGCAAGAAGCCGCTGGCCGAATCCGGCGGAATCTCCGAGGGGCAACTCGCCCGCCTCGAACTCCGCCTCGCCGCCGCCGAGCGCGAAGTCGAGGCCGCCCGGGCCGCCGTCGCCGCGGTCGCCGCGCAGGTCAAGAGCCACCGCGTCCTCTGCGATGAGGCCAGGCTGCGCTTCAACCGCATGGAGATCCGCTCGCCCACCGCGGGACTCGTCCTTCAACGGCTCGTCGAGCCGGGCACGCGCATCTCCATGAACGCGCCCGCCGGCGACGGGCCGTCCATGGGCATCCTCCGCCTCTACAACCCCGACCGTCTCCAGGTCCGCGTCGATGTCCCGCTCGCCGACGCGAGCAAGATCTCCCTCGGCACCGCCGCGGAAATCGAGACCGAAGCCATCCCCAACACCACCTTCAAGGGCGAAGTCATCCGAATCGTCCCCGAAGCCAACATCCAGCGCAACACCGTGCAGTTCAAGGTCGCCATCGCCGAGCCGACCCGTGATCTGAAGCCCGAGATGCTCGCCCGTGTCCGCTTCGTCAGCCGGGGCGGCCACGCGGACACCGCCGCGGGATCGTCGCCCGTCGCCTCGGCGCCGATCACCATCGAGGCCTCCCGTCTCATCGCTGAATCCGAGGGCACGGGCAAGGTCTGGATCGTCGATCTCTCCCACGGCACGACCGGACCCGTCGCCCTCAGCCGCGCCGTCACCTTCGCACGATCGAACACCGCCGACCGCGTGCAGGTGCTCACGGGTCTCAATCCCGGAGACCGTCTCATCGCGGACCCGCCCCCGACGCTCCGCGACAACACGCGGATCAAGATCCTCGGCGAGAAAACAGAGGCACGCCCATGACCACGCCACTCATCGAGTGCCGCTCGATCACCAAGTCCTATTCCAAGGGCGACGCCACCATCACCCCGCTCCACGAAATGGACCTGGAGGTGGACGCGGGCGACTTCCTCGCGCTCATGGGACCGTCCGGATCGGGCAAGACCACCCTGCTGAACCTCATCGCCGGCATCGACCGCCCGACCGGCGGCGCGCTCATCATCGACGGCACCGACATCGCCACGCTCTCTCGCGCCCGCCTCGCCGACTGGCGCGCCGCCAGCGTCGGCTACATCTTCCAGCTCTACAACCTCGTCCCCGTCCTCACCGCCTACGAAAACGTCGAACTCCCGCTCCTCCTGCACAAGATGACCGCGCGTGAACGCCACCACCGCGTTTCGACCGCGCTCGAACTCGTCAACATCGCCGACCGATACGACCACTTCCCGCGCCAGTTGTCGGGAGGGCAGGAGCAGCGCGTCGCCATCGCCCGCGCCATCGTCACTGATCCGCGCATCATCGTCGCCGACGAACCGACCGGGGACCTGGACGCCGAGTCCGCCTCCGCCATCATGAGCCTCCTCGTGCGTCTGAACAAGGAACTCGGCAAGACCCTGCTCATGGTGACGCACGACGCCCGCAGCGCCGCCTACGCACGACGAACGCTCCACCTTGAGAAGGGCCGCCTCGTCGAACAGCACGAACTCGCACACGCCGGAGGGACACACTGATGCTCAGCCCACGATTCATTCCGCTCGTCGCCAAGCAACTCTGGCGCCGACGCACGCGGTCCATCCTCACCGCCCTCGGCGTCTCCATCGCGATGTTCCTCTTCATCGCCGTCCAGTCCCTCCAGCACGGCGTCCACGAAGCCACGAGCGTCACCGCCGCCGACACCACCCTCATCGTGTACCGCGCCAACCGGTTCTGCCCCGCCACCAGCCGCCTCTCGGAGTCCATCGAGAACAGGCTCCAGAAGATCCCCGGCGTCGCCGACGCCATCCCGATGAAAGTCGTCGTCAGCAACTGCCGCGCAAGCCTCGATGTCATCACCTTCCGCGGTGTCCCGACCGACGACCTCCCGCACCTGGCGGCCAAGTGGACCGTCCTCGAAGGGTCGCTCGAAGAGTGGAAAAAGCGCTCCGATTCCGCTCTCGTCGGCGAACGGCTCGCCCAGCGGCGAAAGTTCAAGATCGGGCAGTCCTTCGATTCGTCAGGAGTCACCGTCACCGTCGCCGGCATCATCCGCTCGCAGGAACCGCAGGACCAGAACGTCGCCTATGTCCACCTGCCGTTCCTCCAGCGCGCCTCGCGCACCGGCCTGGGCATCGTCACGCAGTTCAACGTGCGCGTGAACGACGCCAACTCCCTCGAGTCCGTCGCGCGGGCCATCGACGAAGAGTTCCGGTCCGAGGCCGATCCCACGCAGACACGAGCCGAGAAAGCCTTCGTCGCCCAGGCCGGCGCCGACATTGTCAGCATCGTCGGATTTACCCGCTACCTGGGCTGGGGGGCGCTCGCCGCCGTCCTCGCGCTCGTCACCAACGCCATCGTGCTCAGCGTCCAGGACCGCATCATGGAGCACGCCGTGCTCCAGACCCTGGGATTCCGAGGCGGACTCATCGGCCGGCTCATCATCTCCGAGGGAATCCTCCTCGGCCTCGTCGGCGGAGCCATCGGCGCCGCCGCCGCGTTCGTCGCCATCCACTTCGGAAACTTCTCGCTCTCAAACGAAGGACTCAGCGTCAATATCACCGCGGACTGGACCGTCGCCGCGACCGGGCTTGCGCTCTCGGCGGGCGTGGGCGTGCTCGCCGGCCTCGTCCCGGCCTGGCAGGCCTCACGACGCGAGATCGCGCAGTGCTTCCGCGCCGTCTGATTCAGCCGCTCAACACACACCCATGACACTCCTCCCCTTCGACTACGCCGTCCGAAACCTGGGGCGATCCCGCGCCCGCCTGCTGCTCTCACTCCTGGGGAGCGCCCTGGTCGTCCTGCTCGTGCTCGCCGCCGCGGCGTTCGTCCGCGGCATGACGCTTTCGCTCCGCTCCAGCGGCGAGCCGAACAACGTCATCATCCTGGGAACGGGAAGCGAAGACTCCATCGAACGCAGCGAGATCGAGGCAAGCGTCGCCAGCGTCCTGAACGCCAGCATCCCCGGCATCCGCTCGCAGAATGGCGTCCCCTTCGCCTCGCCCGAGGTACACGTGCAGCTCCCTGTCCGAGTCGGAGAAGAGCAATCAAAGGGCACGATCATCCTCGTCCGCGGCGTCACGCTCGCCGCGATGCTCGTGCATCCCTCCGTCCAGATCATCGAGGGACGCTTCCCGCGATCGGGCCACGACGAAATCCTCGTCGGGAGCAGCGCCGCGATCAAACTCGGCGTCCGACCCGAAGAACTCGCCCCCGGTCGGACGCTGCGCATCGACGCGCGACAGTGGACCATCGTCGGCCGATTCGTCGCCCCAGGAACCGTCTACGAAGCGGAGATCTGGGCCCCGCTTGTCGACATCAAGGAAGCCACCAAGCGCCTCACCGATTCGTGCGTCATCGTCACCCTCGACCCCGACATCTCCGAACTCGCGGACGTCTCAGTCTTCACGCGCACGCGGGTCGATCTTGAACTCAGCGCCATGGGCGAAACGGACTACTACGCACGCCTCGCCGACTTCTTCGCCCCCATCCGCGCCGTCACGTGGATCACCGCGGGACTCATCGCTCTCGGCGGCCTGTTCGGCGGCCTGAACACCATGTACGCCGCGTTCGCCTCTCGCGTGCGAGAGATCGGCACGCTTCAAGCACTGGGATTCCAGCGCGCCGCCATCGTCGTCAGCCTCGTGCAGGAATCGGTCCTCGCCACCACCGCGGGTTCGCTCCTCGCCGCGTCCATCGGCCTCCTCCTCTTCGACGGCGTCGCGGTCCGCTTCTCCCTCGGAGTCTTCGGCCTCATCATCGACGCCCAGGTTCTCGGCATCGCCCTCCTCTCGGGAGTCATCCTGGGATTCGTTGGCGCCCTGCCCCCCGCCATTCGCTGCCTGAAACTGCCGATACCCATTGCCCTGCGAGCGGTATAAACCTCGTCCAGCAAGCGAAAAGGAAAACCCATGAAACCACGCACCATCATCGTTGCCACCGCATCGTTCGTTCTCGGAGCGGGTGTCCTGACCCTCCCCGCCTGCGAGAAAAAGCCCGCAACCTCATCCTCCGATACACCGCCAAAGCCGACGGCGGCGCTCCCCGCGAATCTCTTCCTCGCCTCCGATCCGGGCGGAGCCAAGCCCGTCGAACAGGTCCGCGGAAACGTGAAGCCGGGCGACACCATCACCATCCAGGGACGCGTCGGCGGATCAATGCTCCCCTTCGTCGAAGGGCGGGCCGTCGTCACCATCGTCGGGCCGGACATCATGGCCTGCGCCGATCACGGCGACGACCACTGCAAGACCCCGTGGGATTACTGCTGCGAAACAGCCGAGGACATCGCGCAGCATTCCGCGACCATCCAGGTCGTCGATGACAAGGGAGCGCTCCTCCGCGCCTCGCTCAAGGGCGAGCACGGCCTCAAGGAACTCTCTGACATCATCGTCGTCGGGAAGGTCGCTCCCGCCCAGGGCGAAGTCCTCGTCGTCAACGCGACGGGCATCTACATCGCGAAGAAATAGCCCCCTACACCGCCACGGGCGGAAGGCCCATCGCCCGGCGCCACGCCGACAACTGCCCGAGGTGGCCGGACTCATGCTTCACCATCAGCGTGACCAGCATGTCGCCCACCGTGGGATGCACCGCGCGCCAGCGATCGAGCGGATTCGCCTCGGCCAATACTTCCGCATCCGACGCCTCCAGTGCCGCCAACGCCTCATCGTGCAGCCGCGAATACTCCGCGAGCAGTTCTTCGCCCGGTCGATACTCCGAGGCGTCAAGCGAAACCTTTGATTGCTGCCCGTACCGAGCATCAAACGGGTCCGCGAAAGGCTTCCGCCGGAGCATCGCCGACGCGATGGGCGCGTACACGTTGAGATGCGAGACGATCCACGCCGGATGATTCATCACACGTCCCGGGACGGGCTGCCCGAGCCACTGGTCCCGAGAGAGGTCTTCAACCAGACGCCGGCCGTAGCCGCCGTTGCGCCGCCAGGTGATCAGGATGGCATGAGTCAGCGGATTCACGGCATCACGATAGCGATCATCACCCGGAACGACGCAGGCGGATCAGCTTGCCCTTGCGCTTGACGATGTTCTTGTAGTCCCACTGGATCTCAACCGACTTCTTCAGCCATCGCCGGAGGTCCGTCGGAGAAATCTCCGCGGCGGAGGTGTAACGCGCTTCCGCCGCCTTGAAACTCCCCTCCGGCTCAAGACCCGGCTCGTCAAAGGATTGCCCGCTCCAGAACAGCAGCCGGACGCAGTCCTTCAGTCGGCTGTACCCGACGATCGGGTTCCCATCGAGAAACCACACCGGATGCCGGTGCCAGACCTTGTTTTCCGCGCCGGGCAGCGCGCGATGAATCGCCTTGGCGAGCGCGTCGCAGATGCGCCGGTCGCCCGGCGCCTGGGAAGCGTTGTACTCGAGGATGTCCGTGTGGATCGGCATGGGGTGAATCGTGGCCCTCACGCCACCGCGTACTTCGCCACCTCTTTCGCCACATCCATTGTCGAGGCCTTGCCCCCCATGTCGTACGTCCGAACCCTGCCCTCCTTGATGACCCGGGCGATCGCCGCTTCGAGTCTCGTCGCCTTGTCGGTTTCCTTCAGCCAGTCGAGCATCATCTTCGCCGTCAGGAGCATCGCGATCGGGTTCACCTTGTATTGTCCCGCGTACTTCGGCGCGCTGCCGTGCGTCGGCTCGAACACGGCGTACGTGTCCCCCATGTTCGCGCTCGGCGCGAAGCCCAATCCGCCCACCAGCCCCGCGCACAGGTCGCTGATGATGTCGCCGAACATGTTCTCCGCCACCAGCACCGAATAATCCTGGGGATTCTTGAACATCCACATGCAGATCGCGTCGATGTTCGCCTCGTCCGCCCACACCTCCGGGTACCCCTTCGCAAGTTCGCGGAAGCACCGCGTCATCAGCCCGCCCGTCTCGCGGAGCACGTTCGGCTTCTCCACCAGCGTCACACGCTTCCGCCCGGTCTTCTTCGCGAACTCGAACGCCTGGCGGCAGATGTTCGTGCATCCCTGTTTCGACACGATCCGCGTCGACAGCGCCACGTTCTCCAGCCCCTTGTCCTTCCAGGGCTTCATCTTCGGGTTCGCGCACAACGCCGTGTACACGCTCTCGGGCAGCGGATAGAACTCGACGCCGCCGTACGATCCCTCGGTGTTCTCGCGGAAGACCACCTGGTCGATCAGCACGTCGCCCCCCGAAGGATTCCCCTGCTGCGTGCCCCGGTAGTTCAGCGGATTCCCCGCGTAACTCTTGCAGGGGCGCATGTTCGTGTGCAGGTTGAACATCTGCCTCAGCTTCACGATCGGCGAGAAGTACACCAGCCCCTTCCCCTTCAACTCGGGAACCAGTTCCTCCTTCGCCTCGTCCTGCGGCTTGCTCGTGATCGCTCCAAACAGCCCGCACGTCGTCCCCTGCAACGCCTTGATCGTCCGATCGGGGAGCGCGTTCCCCTCCTTGCACCAGAACTCCCACCCGATATCGCAGTGCGGATACTCCGCGTCCAGCCCCATCGCGTCGAGCACCAGCCGCGCCGCGTCCATCACGTCATTGCCGATCCCGTCTCCGGGCATCCACGCGATCGAGTACTTCGCCATCTCATCACCTCAGAGTGTTTGTTCCACCGATCGGCCCGCGGACCGACGGCCTTGCACACAACCAGCGACGCTCACAACTCTACAAAACCACCCGGCTCCGCTCCGGAGAGAACCCGTGCTCGTCGAAAAGCATCAGTTCGTTCGGCCCCGCCTTCAGCCAGGGTTCCGGCAGGTAGTACCTCGACTGCCCGCCCACCGCCTTGCCGCTCCGTGTCGAAACAAAGTACCGCCCCGCGTTGTGACCATTCACGAAGACCTGCCCCTTGCTCAGGCCGATCGCCTCGAAATACAACGCACTCTCCACCGAATCCAGCGTGAACACCGTTCGCCACCAGGCCGGCCGACCCTTGAACTCCGCCGCTCCCTTGCCTCCCAGACCCTTGAACTTCGTCGCCCCGGGAGGCTCCCACTTGGCAAACGCCCATCCCGCCTTGGCCGTCATGCTCGACGACCCCTCGTAGAACACCGCCGAAGACTTCAGCACCCGCAGCGCCGATTCGATATCGCCCACCACCGCCACCTGCACCTCGTTCGTCCCGCGCGACAGCATCTCGGGCGTCAGCACCACGTGCTCCACCGTCCCCCTCGGCAGCACGCGCAGCAACTTCCCGTCAAGCATCAGCACCGCCGGGTCCGACAGGCCGCCCAGCCGCACGATCAACGGCGTCTTCTTCCGATGCTGAATCCGCCACGTCACACGCCGGGGATCGGTCGCATCACCATCCTCCAGCCCCATCACCACCGGCCAGTGCGCCAGCGGTTCGATCGACTTCGAGTTCACAATCTTCGGCGCGCCAGCGCGAAAAACCGCCGTTTCAACCACATGCCCGAACAGGCCCTTCCGCTCTCCGATCCCGTCACCCTCGCACCGCCGTCCCAGGTTGTCGATCAGCACCGTCACCACGTGCTCCCCCTTCTTGAAGGGAAGCGTCACCACCGGATCATCCGCGCCCGGCCCGGCGCCGACCAGACCATGAAACTCGCCGTCGAAGTACAGGTGCAAACGATCCGCCGACTCGAAGAAGCCCCCCTTCACACTCCTGCTCGCCCCCTTGAACTTCAGCCGCACCCACCCGTACCCCGACGACGCACCCAGCGATTCCATCCCCGTCGGCCCATCAATCGCCGCGTAACGCTCACCCTTCCCGCTCACCAGTTCGTCCGTCCCGCACACATTCCAGGAACCCATCGAAACCTTCGGCCGTCGGGGCGTCGCGCTCGCCGACGCGACGACGCTCGTCTCACCGCTTCCCGCAATCCGCGTCACCTTCTTGAACATCGGATGCGCCACCGGCTGACCGCTCGCATCCAGACCCGACGCACCCACGTACACCGCGCCGGAGTCCACCCACACCGCATCGACCGAGTCCTCGTTGCACACCACCACCGTGATCCCCTCGTGAACGCTCACCAGAGGCTCCACACCGCTCGGCACCGTCACGTCAAACGCCGAGCCGTTGATCGACATCACCCCGAACATCCCCGCCGGCCCGTAGCACACGAACACCCGACCGACCAGCGCCAAGGCGCTCAGGTTGCAGTAATCAAGCGTCGCGCGATCGACCAGGTGAACATCGAGCAGCATCCACCCCACCGGATCACGCTCCAACTCCACCGGCAGCGCCGACCCGTCCGCCAGCACGATCGAGACGCGCCGCCGCGCCGCGTCCCCCGCGGACGGAGCGAACACGAACACGACGCCGCCCTGCGAGCCGCGGCACTCCACCGCCACGAGCGACCCCTCGTCGGCCCCCGCCTTGCTCCGCTTCGCGCCCCCGGTCGGACGCGCATCCAGTGAAACCAT
>JAEUIV010000154.1 GCA_016795005.1 Phycisphaerae bacterium | reverse complement strand
GCCCTCCATGGCCCGCACGCGGTCCACCGGACACGCACCACTCGAATCCCCGGGCAAACGACGCCCAACGAATCAGGCCGACGCCGCCTGCACGGGCCTCTCAAGCCGCAGCAACTCGTGACGCGTCGTCCACTTCTTCTCCGCGATCACCAGTTGCTCGCCGATCCGTTCAAGCGTGTTGATCACCAGCGGGCCTTGAAGATTGCCCGTCAGCGTGTCCCCCACCTTGTTCACGATCACGAACACCTGGCTGTCCTCCAGCGAGGTCAGGCGAAGATCCTGCATCTGCTCGGGCCGCACGGGAACCGAGTAGTCAGGAAAAAACTGCGCAGGATCGGCCACGACAAACGCCAGCCCCGGCTCATCAACACACTGGAGCCAGAAAAAGCACGCGTCGTCGTTCGGCTGAAGAAGACAGTACCGCCTCTGCTGCTGGAATCCGAGCAGGCCTCGGGGAAAGGTGATGACGCGGTCCTCCGCGATGTCCACCGTGCCGAAGCGAGTAGTAACCACTTCCATCGGAATGCTCCGCTTCCTCGGCCGTCATCCATGAAGGTCCGCGCCCATCCTGGGCACGGGCAGCCGCCGCGGCGGCCGCGCCGCGCCCCGGCCGGGGAAACGCGGCGCCTGAATCCAATCCCTCGGGGCTACCCGAGGAAGTTGAGCAGCGTCAGCGATCGGATCGCCGCCGCGGACTGCAAGCCCGCCTGCAACTGCGTCTGAAGCAGCGAAAAGCGAGACGCCGCCTCGATGTAGTCCAGGTCCTGCAGGTTTGACTTGATCGTCTGGTCCAAGAGATTCGTGTCCTCAAGCCGACCCTTGGCATCCTCGATCCGGGACGCGCGCCCACCCACAAGACCGCGCGCCTGAATCGACAGTTCGACACCAAGTTCCAAACGCTCCCCCGCAAACGTGATGCCAAGCGTGTCGTTCCCCTCCAACGCGTCTCGCAAATCAATCAACGCGCTCAACAAACTGTCCACCCGCACCGACGAGCGGTCGCTCGCCACCAGCCGACCGGGCGCCCCCGCCGTGAACGTCCCGTCCATCAGCCCAAGATCCTCCGCGGCGTGCGCGTTCAGGCTCGTCACCGACGTCTGTCCCGCCCCACCCGAAGAATCCACGAACTCAATCCCGTTCCCGGTCCCCGTCAGCCCCGCCGAGAACACCCCGCCGAATCCCGCCGCCGCCGCCTCTGAGTTGATCTTGTTCAGAACGTCCTGCACCGTCCCCATGTCGCCCGCTACCAGGTCCACCGTGAACGACGCCCCGTTCGTCAGCGTCACTCGGAAGTCAACATTCCGATTCGCATCGGGCAACCCCGTCACCGGATTCGTCTGTCCGTCCGCGATCGAGACCCCGCGCCCCTGGTTGAACGCCGACAGCGCCGTCCGCGCCGACATCGTCCGGATTCCCAGCGAGGTCGCCGCCAGCCCCCCGCCCGTCTCTTCGACCGACATCCTGAACCCGGACACCTCATTAATCACGTTGATCGAATCCCCGGACGCATCGACCTCCACCCGGACCCCCAGGTTCAGCCGCTGCACCGCTTCCTTCAACTGGCCGACCGTCATCCCCGCGTGGGTCGTGACCGATCCGCTCCGGCCGCCGTTGCGGAACACGATCGTGCCGTACGAAACCGCCGCCGTCGGATTCAGGCTCCCCAGCGTCGTGTCGTCCGTCACCCTCGGATTCATCACCGCGAGCGGATCGGTATTCAACGGGTTCACGCCGTCGTACGTAAACCCCGCCAGCCCCAGTTGAGTCGCGCTCCGCCCCGTCGGCCCGTCCGAGAACACCACCGTGTACCCCGCCGAGATGCCGCCGATCGAGAAGCGCTCACCATTGACGCCGACCGCCGACGGGTACGCCCCGGTCAACGCCCCGGGCACGGCCGCGCGGATCGACGATTCAATCCGATTCGCCACGTCACCCGCCGTCACCGCCCCCGCGAGGTCCACCTCGATCGTCGTCGGCGAACCGTTGTCAACCGTGATGCTGATCGTCCCGAGCGGACTCGACCCGTTCGGCCCGCGCAGGTCCGACAGCCTTGTCTGCGCCGTCAGCGCCGGATTCAGATCAACTTCGCCCTTGTGCCGCGATGAAAGCGCGCCGACCGCCCGATCCGCCCCGATCGTGATCGGAAACTGCACCCCCTCACCCAGGTCCGTCCGCAACCCATCGCCGGCCCCGACGTACCGGTACCCCCCCTGGAAAGCTTCGATCGGCGCCGCGCCGGTTCGCTCGCCGCCGAACAGCCGCAGCCCCGCATAATCACGGTTCAGCGCCTGCACCATCGAATCAATCAGCGACTGCACCAGCACCGCCTGCTGACGACGTGTGCCGGCGTCGCTCTGCGCCCCCACCTGCGACGACGCGATCTCCTTCGCGTCCTGCGCCAGTTCGGTGATCTGCCCCAGCGCCTGGTCCAGCGTGCCGAGCACGCTCGAAGCATGGGTCAGGTTCCGCTCGCGCTGGCCCGCCAACTGCAACCGCTGGTCAACCACGTTGATGAGCGACGCCGCGATGGGATCGTCGCTGGGCTTCAGCACACGCTTGGACGAGGACAACTCCACCTGCGCACGCAGCAACTGCGCATTGGCCGAGGAGATCCCCTGCCGCGTCAACTGGCTCGACAGCCGCGTGGGAACCCGGTCAAAGTTGGATGGAATGGAAGTCATGGCTCGTTCAACTCACGATCAAGGAGTGCAGTCTGACGGTTCGAATCGTGCATCATCTGCGCTCTCCCCCGAAGCCTGCAGGCCGCCCTCCGCCGGGTCGCCGGCCCCTACACCAGGTTCATCAACACCTGCGTCAACTCGTTCACCACGCTGATGAACCGCGCCGCCCCCTGGTACGACTGCTGATAGTTGATGAGGTTGATCGATTCCTCATCGAGGCTCACCCCGCTCACCCCCGCGTACTGCGCCTCAAGGCTCGACCGCACCGTCCCCGACGCCAGCAGCCGGGTCTCCGCCGCCGTCCCCCGCACCGCCTGACGCTCGACCGTCTTCAGCCAGCTGTTCCCGATTGTGTCACCACCGAGCGACGAGAGCGACCGATCACGAAGCCCGGCGATCGCCAGCGCCGTCTCGTTCGTCCCCGAACCAAGCCCAACGCTCAACTTCAACGGGTCGGCCTGGATATCGTCGCGGATCGCGATGTCCAGGCCGTTCGTCCCTTGGAAATACGTGTTCACCCCCAGGACCGCCATCAGCCCCGACGTGTCGTCCTTGAACGAAACGTCAAACCCCGCGTCCGTCGTCAACCGCAACTGACCGTTCGCCGTGATGCTCGCGCTCAGGTTGGACACGCCATTCAACGCGGCCACGAGGTCCGACAGGCTCATGTCATCCGAAAACCCCGCGGCCCCGGTGCTGTCGATCCCGTCCAGGTCCACCTCGATCCGCGTCACCGTCCGATTCCCGTTCGCATCCGTCACCACCACGTCGAAACCGCCATTCACCGGCCCGAAAGGCAGCCGCGAAAACGTCCCGTTCGTCGGGTCGTTGAACGACAGCCCCTGGTCCACCGGCGCAACCACCTGCCAACCCGTCACGTCCGAGATCGGCCGACCGGGACGCCCGGACGTGTGCAACTTGTTCACCTCGAAGATCACGCTGGAAGCCAGACGGTCAAGATCGTCGATCGTCTGCTGCACCGTCGCCCCGCGCTGGTTCAGCCGCGCGCCGATCGCGCCGGAATCGATCCGCAGCGGCTCGTTCGTTTCCTTCACCCGCACGCTCGCCACCAGGGTGTTGTTCTCCGTGCGAAGGTCGAAGGCGATCCCCCGCGCCTGCGAGCCGAGCACCACCGGCGTGGACCCCACCAGGATGTCCAGCGAACCCGTCTCCCGCTCGATCACCGTGATGTCCATCAGCCCCGCCAGCTCGGACACCAGCGAATCGCGCTGATCGCGCAGCCCCCCGTCCGTCCCCCCCGCCATCTCCGCCGACACCACCGCCAGGTTCAGCGTCGCGATCTCGTTCAACAGCCCGTCGGCACGCTTCACGTCCGTCGAAAGCTGCTGGTCAATCTGCGTCCGCGTCCCGAGCAGATCGCTCCGCGTCCGACGGATGAACCCGGCCAGCGACGACCCCTGCTCGACCACCGACGCGCGGTTCACCGACGACGCCGGGTTGTTCGCCAGTTCGCTGAAAGCGTTGAAAAACTTCGACAACTCGGAGGACAGGTCGGACCCCGACAACTCGTTCAGGATCGACTCGATCTGCGCCAGCACCGTGCGATCGATCGTCGCCGACTGCTCATCGGACAAGGAGTTCCGCAATCGCGTCTGCAATCCGGGATCGATCGCCCGGCGGACGTCCTGCACGTTCACGCCGCGACCCACGTAGATCGACGAGGAAACCTGCGATCCCCGCGTCGGCCCCAGGTTCACGCCTTGCCGGTGGAACGAGGGCGAACCGACGTTCGCAATGTTGTTGCCGGTCACCTGCAACGCCAGCTGCGACGCCGCAAGCGCCGATTGACCGATCAGGAGTGAACTCGTCAGGCCCATGTGTGGTGCAACTCACGATGCGAGGTTCGATCCGATCACAACCCCCCGTCACGACCCGCCCATCCCGGGCCTCCACTCCCTAACTCCGCACATCGACCGCCGAGATCACCGCGGGACCGGCACCGACCACTCCCATCCGACCGTACGTCTGCGCATGATTCAACACCTGCACCGCCTGCCGCCACAATCCTTCCATGTGCGAAGACAGCGACGACGCCGTCAGACGCCCGACTTCGTTCGCTTTCGTCAGCGACTCGATCCGCGATTTCAGTTCCGATGCGCGCGACGCCAGACGATCGCCGATCGCCCCCCCCACGCGCTCCGCGAGCCAAGAAAGCCGCGTCTGCGCCCGCTCGGAAGAGCCGAAGCGCTCCGCCAGCCGCCCCACGGCCGTGATCCTTCTCTTCTCAATCTCCGCCACCGCCTGCACCGCCACGTTTTCCTCGGCGATGCACCGCGCCAGCCGCCCGGTGTCCGCGGTTCGCATCGCTTCCAGCCGCTCCGCGGCCAGCGCCGTCAGGCGCTCAAACTGCGCCTGCAGGTCGCACATGATGCGCTCAACCTCCAGCGCCATCGCGTCAACCGACGCGGCGCGCGCTTCCGTCTTCGCCCGATCCGCCTGACGAGGGGCCGATTGTGCCGCCATCCGAGCCTCCTTGCTCATTTCCCGACGCCTCCAACGCGGAGAACCGCGACTCCCTCAGCAGATTCCGTGCCACCGCGTCAACAATTTCAAACCGCTGCGACCGCACCATCCGCGACGCGATCTCGATGTCAAACAACGACGCGATGTTCTTCTCATAAGGCCCGGGGCCGAAGGGCGGCGCTGCCTGGTTTTGATCGCGGATCGACTTCAGGATCGGCAGGACCAGCGACTGCGCAACGAACTCCTCAGCCGCCTCGCGTGCCCGCTCTCTCGGGTCCTCCGAGCCGTGCGCCTTCCGCAGGATCGATCCGAACCCCACTCCCCCATCCCGCACTCGAGTCGCGCCGCCCGACCACGACACACCACGAGCCATCATCTCCGCCCCCGATTGGTCCACACCCAGACCCGTCACCATGCCTCCCGCCTTTCTCCCCGATGCACGCCCCGCCGTCCCCGATTCATTCCACGATGAACTCGCAGTGCATCCGCCCGATCTTGTGCAGCTTCTGGAGAATCGCGATCTGATCGTCCACCGAAACGTCCAGCCGCTTCAACGCCTCGAGCAGGTCCTGAAGACGCCCGGTTTCGCGCGTGTTCTTCGTCGTGTCCACGGAAGCCCACCTCGACCGCTCCACCTTCGGGTTCGCGACCGTCGGCTCGCGAGTCGGCATGATCGTCGTCACCACCAGGTCCTTGTGACTGATCACCGCCGGGCTGATCTGCACGTCCCCCGTCACCACGATCGTCCCGCGACGCTCGTTCACGATCACCCGCGCCGGCAGCGACAGCAGCGTCGGATCGAGGCGGATCTCCTGGATGCTCGAAATGAAATACGCGGGGTCCGCCAACTCCGCCTCCGGGATCTGCACCCGCACCGAACGCTCATCCAGCGCCACCGCGATCTCCCGCGCCGTGTCGTCCAGACCCTGACGCTCCGAGTTGATCACCGACGCCACCAGCTGCGACGTCGTCCATCCCGCGTACGAAGGCTCGATCACCAGCGTGATCGAACCGTCGCGCGACACCGTCGTCATCGTGATGTCCCGGCTGATCCGACCGCCGCCGCGCACCTTGCCGGAGGTCAGCGAATCGCCGTCGAACATCAGCGGCCCTTCCGCAAACGCGTACACGCCCTGCCCGGGCAACGGCCCCTGCAACGGAGTGATGAACAACTGTCCACCCTTCAACGATTGCGCACGGTGCCACGCATGCACCGAAACATCGATCTTGTCGCCGCGACGAGCACCCTCCTTCGGTACCGTCAGGCTCACCATCACCATCGCGATGTTCTTCCCCTTCGCGAGGTCCTCCAACTGCGGCGTGGGATTCCCGCCCCGCTCCAGCAACTTCGCCAACTGACGCGCGAGGGGCAGCACCTCGGACGGATCACCCGTCCCGCCGAGACCCACCACGAACCCCAGCCCCCAGAGCGTCGTCTCTCCCTGCCCCTCCAGCCGCGCCATCTCCTGGAGGCTCAACGCCGAAGCCGGGCGCGTCACGCAGCCCAGCGCAAAGAACGCGCAGAGGAGCGCACGCACCGCCAACCAACGACCGATCCGGCCAATCCTTGGGTCCATGCGAGGACAAATCGCAACCGCGATGCCAACCAATCACCCACGATGTCGCCCCCCACAGATACCGAACATATACCAACAATAGCGCCGCATACGGCGTCCCGGACCGGACCGTTGATTCTGCGGCCGAGGACAGCATCCGCCGACGATCCAACTTGCGACAGCCCCACCCCGCCTCACGCCCGTCGGCTCAGTACGATACCGGGCGAACACTCAATGAAGGCGACGCCATGAACATCCTCATCGCCGACAAGTTTGAAAAATCGGGTCTCGATCAACTCGCCGCGATGGGGCTGAAGCCCACCTGCCTCCCGGACGTCGGCGAAGCGGGACTCCCCGCCGCCCTCGCGGAGCACAACCCGGACATCCTCATCGTCCGCGGAACCAAGGTTCGCGCCACCGCCTTCGAACAGGCGCGACGCCTCAGCCTCGTCATCCGCGCCGGCGCGGGATTCGACAACATCGACCTGACCGCCGCCAGCAACCGGGGCATCTCGGTCGCGACCTGCCCCGGAAAAAACGCCATCGCCGTCGCCGAACTCGCCTGGGGACTGATACTCGCCTGCGATCGACGCATCCCCGATCAGACCGCCGACCTCCGCGACGGGAAATGGAACAAGAAGGAATACTCCAAGGCGCGCGGCCTCTTCGGTCGCACCCTCGGCATCATCGGCCTGGGAACCATCGGACTCGAAATCGCCAAAAGAGCCAGGGCTTTCGGCATGGAGGTCTTCGCCGCCTCCCGCTCGCTCAATGAAACCACCGCCCGCGCCCTCGGCATCACCTACTGCCCCACCGCGCTCGATGTCGCCTACGTCGCCGATGTCGTCGCCGTCTGCGTCGCGGCCAACGACGACACAAAGCACCTCATCAACTCCACCTTCTGCAACGCCATGAAACCCGGCGCCTACCTCATCAACACGAGCCGGGGCACCGTCGTCGACGAGACCGCCCTCCTCCGCGCCATCAAGGAAAAAGGCATCCGCGCCGGACTCGATGTCTTCGAGAACGAACCAGCCGCCGCGACCGCCGACTTCAAGTCCGAACTCGCCTCTTCGCCCGCCGTCTGCGGCTCGCACCACGTCGGCGCCTCCACCGATCAGGCCCAGCAGGCCATCGCCGACGAAGTCGTCCGCATCGTCCGCCTCTATCGGGAAACGGGCGAGGCGCCGGGAGTCATCAACATCGCACGCTCCACCGCCGCCACGCGACTCCTCTCCGTCCGCCACCTCAACCGCCCCGGCGTGCTCGCCCACGTCGTCGGCGAGATCGGCAAGGCGGGCATCAACATCGAGGACATGCAGAACGTCATCTACCAGGGCGCCGAGGCCGCCTGCGCACGCATCAAACTCGACGCCGAGCCATCCGCCTCCGTCATGAACAACATCCGTACCGGCTCGCCGCATATCCTTTCCGTCGACTTGACGTCCATCGAGTGAAGGGAACGCCATCACCCAACAGGATGTCCGCCACGTAGAACCATGATTCGGCAAGCATCCCACCATGACGCCGTGTGCTCCGGCGTCCGCACACAGGAACGAAACCCATGACCACCGTCGCCGCACCAACCATTCATTCCGCCGGAAAAGCGGCCTCTGACCGCGTCTACAACTTCTCCGCCGGTCCGGGCGTCCTCCCCGAGCCGGTCCTGCGTCAGGCCCAGCAGGACATCTGGAACATCCAGAACTCAGGCGTCGGCATCCTCGAACATTCGCACCGCGGCCCCGTCTTCGACAAGGTCCTCGCCGAGTGCATCGACGACCTCCGCGAGGTCGGCAACATCCCCGCCGACTACGACATCTTCTTCGTCCAGGGCGGCGCCTCCTCGCAGTGCTTCATGGTCCCCATGAACTTCATCCGCGACAAGGCGCAGACCGCCGACTACTTCAACACCGGCAAGTGGGCCTCCGATTCCATCAAGGAAGCCAAGCTCTTCTGCAACGTCAACGTCGTCGCCTCCAGCGAGGCAACCAACCACGACCGCATCCCCGCCAGGGACTCATGGAAGTTCTCGAACAACCCCGCCTACCTCCACTTCACCTCCAACAACACCATCTTCGGCACGCAGTGGAAAGCCATCCCCACGCACCCGTCCAACTGCCCCATCGTCTGCGACATGTCGAGCGACTTCTTCTCCAAGCCCACCGACTTCTCCAGGTACGACCTCGTCTACGCGGGCGCTCAGAAAAACCTCGGCCCCTCCGGCGTCGTTCTCGTCGTCGCCAAAAAATCGCTCATCGACTCCGGCCGCGACGACCTCCCGACCATGCTCAAGTACAAGACCCACGCCCGGAACGAGAGCCGATACAACACACCCCCCACCTTCGCCATCTACCTCGTGGGACAGACCGCCAAGTGGCTCAAGTCCTTCGGTGGACTCAAGGCCATGCAGGCCTACAACGAAGAAAAGGCCGCGATCCTCTACGACTACCTCGACCGCTCATCCTTCTACCGCGGCCATGTCCAGAAGGACAGCCGTTCGCTCATGAACGTCACCTTCAAGTGCCCCACCGAGGAACTGGACAAGAAGTTCTGCAAAGAGGCCGAAAAAGCCGGGCTTGACGCCCTCAAGGGCCACCGTTCCACCGGCGGCATGCGCGCCAGCCTCTACAACGCCTTCCCCATCGAAGGCGTCCGCGCGCTGGTCGATTTCATGAAACGCTTCGAATCGCAGAAACACTGATCCGCCGAGGCTATCATCCAGCCGTGTTGAGGGTGGCGCCGTTCCATTCGTGGCTGGTGGCACTGAGCGCGGCGCTGGCGCTCGCCGTCTCCCTGCACGCACAGACAACCTCGCTCACGCGCCCCGCCGAGACCGTCGAAGTCGAAGGCCACCTCCCCGACAAGCGCATCCTGCTCCTTCATTCCTACACCGCGCGCGTCCGCTACACACGAATGCAGGACACCGCCATTCGCGAGGGCGTCGCACGCGGGTACGCCGGCAGCGTCGATTTCTTCACCTCCGAACTCGACTTCAACATCGATGAGGACGTGGACACCTGGTCCTCCGTTCACGAGTTCCTCAAGCTCCGTTACGCCACGCGCCAACTCGACCTCATCATCGCCACCGACACGCCCGCCCTGCGATTCCTCCAGCGCTACGGCCCGGAAACATTCCCGGGAGTCCCGATCGTCTTCTCCGCTTCAAAGGAAGCCCCCGCCGACCAACTGAAGCGGCAGTCGCACATCACCGGCGTCGTCGAGACCGTCGATGTCCGCGGCACGATCGAACTCATGCTCCGACTCGATCCCGGCACCCGACGACTCCTCATCATCAACAACTCCAGCGAGCACGGCACCGAACTCCGGCAGAAAACCCTGGATGCCCTCGAATCCATGGGGAGCGCCCTCGAGGTCGAATGGCTTCAGAACATGGGGCTGGACCAGGTCCGCGAACGCCTCCTCAAGGCATCGCGGGATTCCTCGGTCCTCTTCCTCACCTACTGGGATGTCTCGGGAAAACGCACCACGCTCGCCGGCACGCTTGGCGCATTCACCGAAGCATGCCCGCGCCCGATCTACGTCCTCTTCGATGCCTACATGGGATACGGAACCATCGGCGGACGCGTCGCCTCCGCGCAAGCCTACGGCGACGCCGCCGCCAAGATGGCTGTCCGAGTGCTGATGGGGGCGGACGCTTCCTCCATCCCCATGGTCGCCAGCGTCAATCCGACTCTGCTCGACGCGCGACAACTGAAACGATTCAACATCCCGCCGGAGTCCATCCCCGCCGACGCGACCATCCTTTTCGTCGAGCCGACCTTCTTCGAACGAAACGCCAGGATCCTCGCGATCGCAACGCTCGTTTCGCTCTTCCTGAGCACCGTCATCGTCTGGCTGCTCGTCAGCAGCCGAAGGCTCCAGCGCGCCACGCGCGAACTCCGCGCCAGCGAAGAGCGGTTCCGCACACTCGGCGAAAACCTCCCGGGACTCGCGTACACCATCGTCGTCACGCCGGAAGGAAAACGCATCCCCGAGTACCTCGGGCCGGGCCTTGAACACCTGCTCGGACACGACAACGCCGCTCGACTGCGGAAGGACATCGGGCTGTATCAGTCGATGCTCCATCCCGACGACCGCGCGCGAGCGGCGGAGGATCGAGAAAAATCCGCGCACGACGGCGCCCACTTTGACGGGGAATACCGCCTGATCGCGCCGGACGGCTCGTGGCGCTGGATCCGATCAACCGCACGACCCACGCGCCTGCCCGACGGCTCCATCCGATGGCACGGCGTCATCCTCGACATCTCGGCCACCAAGAAAGCGGAAGAGGCGCTCCGACGCAGCGAAGAACGCTACCGCCTCGCCTCCCTCGCCGGCAAGGATGTCATCTGGGACTGGGACATCCTCACCCATCGCATCGAATGGAACGAGGCAATGTCGCACATCTTGGGCTATCCGACCGACCTCCGCCAGACAGATTTCGACTGGTGGATCGAGCGGGTGCATGAGGATGATCGCGCCAAGTGCAGACGGTCACTGATGGGATGCATCCGGTCGCCGGACGCCCACACCTGGAACCGGGACTACCGCTTCCTTCACGCCGATGGACGGTACGTCGAGATCGCCGACCGTGGATACATCGTGCGCAATGCACAGGGACAGGCCGTCCGCGCCGTCGGCGTCATGGTGGACGTGACCGAGCGCCGCCAAGCGGAAATCGCCCTTCGAGAGAGCGAGGAGCGTTATCGACTCGTCTTCCAGGCGACCAACGACGTCATGTGGGACTGGGACATCGCCTCGAACACCGTTCAATGGTCGGAGTCCCTCCGCGCCACCTTCGGCGCCGAGGGCGATCACCTGGTCACCAGCGCGGACGACTGCTTCAATCGCATCCACCCGGACGATGTCCGTCGGGTCGCCAACGGACTCGAGCAGTTCGTCGCGGGGAACACCCCCGCCTGGCATGACGAATACCGCTTCCGCCGGACCGACGGCGTCTACGCCTGGGTCGCGGACCGCGCCTCCATCGTCCGCGACGAGTCGGGAAAACCAACGCGCGTCATCGGCGCCATGACCGATGTCACCGCCCTTCGAGATGCCGAGCGTCGCCTCCGCCTCGCGCTCGAAGCGGGAAGCATGGCCTCGTGGGAGTGGGACCTCGACGCGGGACTCATCCATCACTCCGAGGGCATGGGGCCGATGTTCAACCTCCCCGCCGGCGCGGGATCGACCGCGCAGGACGATGTCATCGAACAGATCATCCCGGAGGACCGGGCCGTCAAACTCGGAGCAATCAATGCCGCCTTCGAACGCCCCGACGGCGTGCTCTCCGTTGACTACCGCGTGAAACGCCCGAATGGACACGTCTGCTGGCTCTCCTGCCAGGGACGCGCGATGCCCAACGACGGCCGGAACAGACGCCACCTCTTCGGCGTCACCCTCGACATCACCCGACTGAAAAACGCCGAGGCGGCCCTCCGTGAAAGTGAATCACGCTACCGCCAGGTCGTCGAAGCCCTCCCGGTCGGCGTCCTCGTTCACGACGGAGACCGAATCTACTTCGCCAACGATTCCACGCGCGCCATCTTCCGCACCGAATCCCTCGACGCGATCCTCCGCAGTTCCTTCGCGCAACTGGTCCACCCGGATCATCACCCCGCGATGCCGGAACGCCTCCGTTCGCTCCGCGAGGAACGCCAGCACCTCGAACCGTTCGAGGTTCGCCTCATGGCGCTCGACGGAACGGTCGTCCACGCCGAGATCCAATGCTCACCCGCGCACTTCTCCGGCGCGAACCTCATCCAGACCACGATCCTCGACCTGACCGAACGACGACGCGCCGAACTCGCGCTCCGTGAAAGCGAGGAAAAGTTCCGCCAGATCACCGAGAACGCCGCCGAAGTGTTCTGGCTCACGGATGTTGAAAGCGAGCGCATCCGGTACCTCAGCCCCGCGTTCGAGAGTGTCTGGGGAGTCCCGCGCACGGAGTTCCTCAAGACCGCCCCGTCGCTCTTCGCCGCCGTTCACCCGGACGACCGGGAACGGGTCGAATCAATCGCCCGCAACAGTTCGACGGGTTTCGACCACGAATACCGCATCGTCCGGCCCGACGGCACCATCCGCTGGGTCCGCGACCGCGCCTATCCCGTCCGGGACCCATCGGGGCGCACCGTCCGAATCGCCGGCGTCGCGCAGGACATCACCGACGCCAAGGCCGCCCAGGAAATCCTGCATCGCACGTCGCTCACCCAGCAACTTCTCCTGAGCGAACTCGACCATCGGGTCAAGAACTCGCTCTCCGGCCTGCTCACACTCATCGACCTCACACGCGCGGCGACAAACGACGTCCAGGTCTTCGCGGAATCCATCCGCGCGAGGGTGCTCGCCATGGCCTCGGTCCACACCCTCCTGTCCGAGGGACAGTGGGCGCCCGTGGAACTCAGCCGGATGATCCGCTCGCTCCTGCCGTCGGAGGCCGTCGGCCGCATCGACGCAAACGGGCCTGCCATCAACATCCCGGCACGCCAGGTCACCGCGCTCGCCATGATCCTCCAGGAACTCTTCACCAACTCGATGAAACACGGCGCCGCCGGCGCGGCCTCCGGCGTCGCCACAATCCGCTGGTCGATCACGGACCACTCCGAACTCGTCCTCCAGTGGAACGAATCGCATCATCGACCCATCGCAAGCCCCGTCCTGCCGGGCGTCGGGACGCGACTGATTCAGGGGTTCTGCAAGTTCGAACTCAACGGCCATTGCCAGTTCAACTATTCGGTTGACGGCGTGGCCCATCAGTTCCGATTCCGATTGGACGACGCACCATTCCCGCAAGCGGACCTCAAGCCGCTGAATCTCGGCGCGTTCACCGCCGAGACCGTTGCGAACACCTCACGCTGATCGACCCGCGCCGGACCCCGATCCAAAAAGGCGTTCGGCCGGCTGCGACACCGGCCGAACACGTCGTCATTAACGCCCCGAGTTGTCCTCCGCCGGTTGGCCGCGGCACCGCGGGGCGCCCGATCGCGCACGCCCCTTGCCCGCTCGGCGCCGTCCTTGCGCCAAGTCGATCTCACCAACCGGCGTCGGGCAGGCAGAGTCCCTTCCTGCACCCGAAGCGCTGCACGTCGAAGCGGTGGTGGGAAACCGCTTCAAACGCCCCGGCCGAACACATGCCGGGATTCGTGCCGTCCTTGGCTCCGAATCTCGCGAGCCGCCCTTCCGGGCGAACGCGAGTCTCTCTCACCTCATGGGTGGGTATCGTCCGGCCCCTAGCGCGAGCCTCGCTCGCGCCGGGCGCTGATTCGATCGATCAACTCCGGCAACTGCGCCAGCCTCGACGCCTTGGTCGCTCGCCACGACGCACGGTCGCGGATTTCCATGCGGTCCCCGGCTCCGATCAGGACCACTTCCGAGCCGAGATTCGTCAGTTTCAACATCTCTTCCGGCAGGCGGATTCGGCCCGCGGCGTCCATTTCGATTCGAACCGAGAAGCCGAAGAGGGTGGCTTGGAGTTCGGCCTCGTCCTCGTCCGGCGTCAGGGAAAGAAAACCTGTTTTTGCCCGATTTGTGAAGTCCAGTTCCGGGTAGAGGCGAATAATCCCACCGGTCCAGGGCACCGCGAACCAGGCCCCGCCGTGGACCTCCGGTCGCCACTGAGAACGGATCTCGGCTGGGACCGCGAGCCGTTGCTTGGCGTCGATCGAATGCTCGTATTGACCGGTGAAAAGCACTCATTACGCCCCTTCTGCCAGAGATTGGGACTTTAACCCACTTTGCCCCACTTTGCAACCCAATTTTTCAAGGATTGGGGCGATTTTGTTATCCACATATTATTCACTATCAACCGACAGCGATGGGTGCGGTGACGGCGGTCTTGCCTACTACTGATTGTGGCTCGGTGCGTCGGTGCAGGATTCAAAATCGGGAAAGTGACTAGGGATTGCGGTCCGGCGATGGTGCTCCCCTACCATCCCGGCCGTGGAAAAAGTTCGCGCTTCAAACCTGATCGGGCTGGATTATCGAGCGGAGGCCGGGCGGATGTCCCGGTTTGCGCACGGGATCATTGATGTCCACACGCACATCAACGGCGACCGCGCGGCGGCGATCTACCAGGAGGCGCGCGAGTTGTTCGGCGTGCGTCTCACGTACTCGATGACGCAGATGATGCACGCGGAATCGGTGAAGCGTGTGCTGGGTGATTCGGTGCGATTCATCGCGACGCCGAACTTCGGCGAGACGGATCGGTCCCGCGCGTTCGGAGAGGGGTTCATCGAGGCGATCGATCGGTGGTACGACCTCGGCGCGCGGATGGTGAAGTTCTGGAGCGCTCCGCGCGGCCGCGACATCGGGCGCGAGGCGGGGGACTGGCGGATCGTGACGCTGCACAATCCGCTGCGTCGGAAGCAGATGGATCATGCGGCGGCGAAGGGGATGATGTTCATGGTCCACGTGGCGGACCCGGACACGTGGTTCAAGACGAAGTATTCGGATGCGTCGCGGTACGGCACGAAGCGCGAGCAGTACGAGCCGCTGGAGGTGCTGGGGAGCGAGTATCCGCGGGTGCCGTGGATTCTCGCGCACATGGGTGGCTGGCCGGAGAACCTGGATTTTCTGGATGGATTGCTGACGCGGCATCCGAACTTTTACCTGGATACTTCGGCGACGAAGTGGATGGTGCGTGAACTGTCGAAGCATCCGAGCGACCGGATGCTGGAGTTTCATACGAAGTGGAGTGGTCGGATTCTCTTCGGATCGGACATCGTGACGAGCGAGGCTCACGTGGGCGGCGCGTACACGGGCGGCCCGCCGACGGGGGAGTCTTCAACTCCCGAGGAGGCGTTTGACCTGTATGCGAGCCGGTACTGGGCGCTGCGGATGCAGTACGAATCGCGGCATGAGGGGCGTTCGCCGATCGCGGACCCGGACCTGATGATGGTTGAGCCTGGGAAGTATGACGAGGCCGCGTCGCCGATGCTGCGGGGTCACGGGTTGCCGGGGGAGTTGCTGCGCGTGATGTATCACGATGCGGCGCGGGAGTTGTTGGAGCGGTTTTATGGCGAGTTTCGGATGCCCCGTGCCTGACCAGGGCGGCGGGCCTGCCGCCCGCCGGGGTCATCGGCGGTTGCCCGCCATTCATGTCATATTATAATACATATCATCGGACGGGCGGGGTGGGATGAGCCTGGAGATCGAGCCGCGATGATCGGCGTCAGTTCCGGGCGGTGCCGGCGGCGTTTTCGACCAGCAGCAGCGACGCGCCCGCGTCGATCTCGAAGTCCTCGACGTGTCCGGCGAGTGTCCCGTCGTCCGTGACAAAGTGGACGTGCACGTCGCTCGTTGCCGGCGTGAACACTCCGCGATGCTCCGTTGAATAGAACCCCACCATCCGCACCGGGCGATCCCTGATCTCGCCGCGGATCTTTGATCGCTCGTGATCCTCCGAGTTCCGCACGCCTCCTGGGGGCGGATTGAGGACATGGAACCGAAGGTTCCTGGCGAGTCCCTCGATCCGAAACGCTACCGGCTCCGTCGCCGCGTCCGGCGCCACCTGCGGCAGGTAGGCCTCCACTTCATCGAGCGTCCGCACGTGGGGGGGGATAGCGGCACGTGTCCACGCCTTTGCATGAGTCCAGACCAGGAACGCCGCGCCGAGATCCAGGCTTTCGCGCGTGCGGAACCCAGGCCCGTCCACGGTCACGATCGTCGGTTTGCCATCCACCACGATGATCTCGCCTTGCAGGCCTTCAACGGGGCCGATGGCGTAGAGGTGGCTTTGGCGCGCGAGGTCTTTCAGTCGCACCTTGGAAGCGACATCTCCGTCGTGCACGGCCGCGTGCTGCGCCCCCGCCCACCGGACCACGCCTTCCGGCGCCGGCCCCCGGCAGGCCCCGAGCGACAGAACAGCGGCGATGGCGAAGGCTCGACGGGCGATTACGACGCGGGGGCGCTCGTGCTTCCTGTCAAGGGGTGGTGAGCAGCGCGGAGTCAAGTTCATGGCAGTCTCGCTTGTCGCGGGGCGCGGGTGCCGAGCGGACAGGTGCCCGTCCGGGGTGCATCAGTTCGTTGCGTGTTTCACGCAGAGGCAGCTGGCGTTGATCTCGGTATCGGCGCGTGCCCAGGCGCGAGCGAAGCGTGTGTCGATTTCGGATGCTTCGCTGTCGCGGCCCTGCGCGCGGAGCGCGCGAGCGAGGCCGAAGAGCGACCAGCCGTTCTCGGGCCAGCGGCGGAGGTCCTCGCGGTACTCCTGTTCCGCTTCCTGCGGCTTGCCCGCGACGAGCAGGACGGCGCCGAGCGTGTGGCGGACCGGGAGCATCCATTCCGGCGGCTCCATGTAGATGAGTCGGTCCTCGATCGCGGTTGCGTCGCGGAGGCGGGTGATGGCCACGTTGTCGTTCCCCTGCGCGTAGGCGATCTCCGCGTCGAGGACGAGGTCGGCGATGGCGAGGATGTCAGCGGCCTTGTTGATGGCCATCATGGCGTCCTTGGGAACGGCGGCGGCGAAGGCGCGGCACCGCTGCTGTTCGCGCCGGGCGTCGTCGATCTGTCCCTTTGCGGCGAGGGCCACGCCCCGGGCGAAGGACCAATGAGCGCGGGTGATGGGGAGGCTCCTGGGCGGCTGGGGAAGGGCGAGGATTTCGTCCCACTTGCCGAATCGCTTGAGGGCCTCGATCTCGATCCCCATGTAGGGGTCGATGAGGGGTGCGTTGCTCCTGATGAACTCGGGGGGCACGCCGGCGATCATGTCGCGGGCGGCGCGGATGGCTCGCTCGCTGCGTCCTTCCATCATCGAGACATAGGAGAGGAAGTGATGGTTGTGCGCCATGTAGAGGCGGTAGAAGCCCTGCTTCGGCGAGAGTCGGCGGTAGGCGCTATCGACGCGGAGGGCGGCTTCGTTCGATTCGGCGGCGAGCGCCCAGCGGCCGGTGCGTACGTCGATGTGCGAGGGCATGTGGACGAGGTGGCCCGAGGCGGGGACGAGTGTTCGCAGGCGTTCGGCGGCGGCGTTCGCGCGAGCCGGGTCGGCGGATGCCTCGACGGCGTGGATCAGGAGGTGGTTCGCGGCCGGGTGGTCCGGGTTGATGGCGAGCGCGCGTTCGAGGACGGAGACGATCTCCTCGGTGCCCTCGCGCGGGCGGCCTTCGATGGTCCAGAGATCCCATGGCCGCAGGTCCATGAGCGATTCGGCGAAAAGGGTGGCGACATCCGCGTCGGTCTGATCGGCCGACCAGAGTTTGCGCATGGCGTCGGCGTAGGCGCGGTCCAGGGATGATCGATCGGCGGGCGGGGAGGCGGCGTATCGATGGGCGAGCGCGTCGATGAGCGCCTGTTCGGATGGACTGGCGTTGCGGCGGAGGGCGATGGCGTTCCGCAGCGCGTCCCATGCGGCGGTGTTCTGATCCGGCTCCATTCCCGGCTTGTTGATGTGCGGGCCGTTGCAGAGGGCGACTCCCCACCACGCCATGGCGCACTGTGGATCGAGTCGGGCGGCGTGCTTGAATGACCGGATGGCCTCGTCGTGGTTGAACGCGAACATCCAGACCATGCCCTGGTCGAAGTAACGTTGTGCCTCGGCGAAGGAAGTGCTTACCGGGCGGTGGTAGCGGCCCATGCCCTCGAAGAGGGTCGGCTCCTGGATGGCCGCGCTCGACTCGGGTTTCGGCGAGGGTTTTCCCGCGCATCCGCAGAGGGATGCCGACAGTACCAGGGTTCCGATGACGAACTTTGTCATATTGCATCTCCTTTCGCCGTTCGCGGAGACAGGATGCTGATCCGGCGCCACGCCGAAGGCCTGAAAGGATAGCGGGCGTTGCCGTGGGCGGTTGCGGCGCGGCGTGCGCTGATCGGGCGTCGTAGGATGGCCGGCGTGAGAATGGAGTGTGATTCGTGTTTGAGTCCGCGGAAATCGGTCACCGGGTGAGCAAGGCGGAGTATGCGCGGCGTGTTCCGAAGTTGCGCGAGTCGTTGCTCGGGGCGCAGTACGAGTTGCTGGGTCGCGGCGAGTTTCCGGTGATCGTGCTGGTGAACGGGGTTGACGGCGCGGGGAAGGGGGAGACGGTCAACCTGCTGAACGAGTGGATGGACCCGCGTCATATTCATACGCATGCGTTCGGCGAGCCTTCGGACGAGGAGCGCGAGCGGCCGGAGATGTGGCGTTTCTGGAGGGCGCTTCCGCCGAAGGGTCGGATCGGGATCCTCTTCGGTTCGTGGTACACGATGCCGATCCTGAACCGGGTGATGGGGCATGAGAAGCGTGCGGCGTTCGAGCGTCGCCTGACGGGGATCCGGCACTTTGAGCGGATGCTGGTGGCGGAGGGGGTGGTGGTGCTGAAGTTGTGGTTCCACCTGTCGAAGGCTTCGCAGCGGAAGCGGTTGAAGCGGCTGTTGTCGAAGAAATCGACGGCGTGGCGCGTGACGGCGGAGGAGCGTCGGCATTTCAAGCACTACGACGAGTTTCTCGACGTGTGCGAGGACGCGCTGCGGGAGACGAGTTCGGGCGAGGCGCCGTGGCAGGTGATCGAGGGTTCGGACGCGCACTACCGCGCGTTGACCGCCGGGCAGATGCTGCTGGATGCGATGCGTGCCCGGCTGGACGGGAAGGTGGTGGCGGTGGCGCCGAGCGCTCCGCCTCCGAAACCGGCGATCGACGGGCGGAACGTGCTGCGTTCGCTCGATTATTCGAGGCGGCTGACGCACGGGGTGTATGAACGGCGGCTGAGCCGGGCGCAGGCGCGGCTGAATGGCCTGACGCAGGCGGCGAAGATGCGCGATCGCTCCCTGATCGTCGTGTTCGAGGGGATGGACGCGGCGGGGAAGGGGAGCGCGATCCGGCGCGTGACGCGGGCGCTGGATGCGCGGTTCTATCGGGTGGTTCCGGTGGCGTCTCCGAGCGATGAGGAGGGCGCGCAGCCGTATCTTTGGCGATTCTGGCGTCATGTTCCGCGGCGCGGGCGGTGTGTGATCTTTGATCGTTCGTGGTACGGGCGCGTGCTCGTGGAGCGCGTGGAGAAGTTCTGCGGCGAGCCGGACTGGATGCGTGCGTACCACGAGATCAACGATTTCGAGGGGCAGTTGATCGGGAGCGGCGCGATCGTTGCGAAGTTCTGGCTGGCGATCACCCCCGAGGAGCAGTTGAAGCGGTTTCGCGCGCGTGAGAATCTGCCCTACAAGCGGTTCAAGATCACCCGGGAGGACTGGCGGAATCGGAAGAAGTGGCCGTTGTACGAGCGTGCGGTGTGCGACATGATCGAGCGGACGTCGACGGATCTTTCGCCCTGGAGCGTGGTCGGGTCGGATGACAAGTACTTTGCGCGCGTGACGGTGATCGAGCGACTGTGTGAGTTGATCGAGGGAGCGGGGTAGCGGCGCCTCGGATGGCGACGGCGCCCCGCGCGGGCCGGGCTATTTGCGCTTGCGGAGCATGGCGAGGCAGTTTTCGATTCGCCGGGCGCGGGTTTCGGGCTTCTTTGCGGCGGTGACGGCCTCGGCGTGTTCGCGCTGGTGGGTGTACGCGAGGGATTTCCAGGCGGCGGCGAGGCCGGCGGCGCGGAGCGCCCTGGCGAGGTCGGTCGGCGGGGTGATGGTTCGCGGCTGTTCGTCGAGCGCGAGCTTGACGCGGACGCGCTGACCCGCGCTGAGTTTCGCGGCTTCCTGGTGCGACTTGCGGAGCGGGATCCACCAACAGCCGGCCATGGCGCAGATGGTGGAGCGGTAGGTGTAGCCGTTGACGGTGACGCGGACGGGGGCGCGTACGCGGCCGAAGACCGGCTTGGGATCGAAGGGGACGGGGATGGCGCACATCGAGGTGCCGCCTTCGGTCTGGAGCGTGCAGGAGTAGTTCTTTGCGGGGGTGGGCATGGGGTCAAGATATGTCGGAGGGGGGCGGGTGGATGGACTTCTACAAGAGGTATATCCAGATGCTGGTCCAGGCGAGAGCGATGAACATGATGATGACTGTGTAGCCGATGAGTTCCCTGGCCTTGACCTGTGTGATGGCGAGGAGCGGGAGTGCCCAGAAGGGTTGGGGCATGTTGGCGAGTTGATCGCCGTAGGCGACGGCCATGACGAGTGAACCCGGATCGACGCCGAGCGCGGAGCCGGATTGGATGGCGACCGGTCCCTGGACGGCCCATTGTGCTCCGCCGCTGGGGATGAAGAAGCCGACGAGTGTTGCGGCGAAGAGAGTGAGGAGGGGGAGGGTTGAGGCGTTGGCGTTGGCGCTGATGGTGTTTGCAAGGACGATGGTGAGGCCGCTGGAATCCATCATGGACATGATGCCGGCGTAGAGCGGGAACTGGATGATGATTCCGCCGCAGCCCTTGACGGCTTCGTCCACGGCGGCGAGGTAGCGTCTCGGCGTGCCGTGGAGGACGAGTCCGATGAGGAGCATGGTGAGGTTGACGCTATCGGGTGTGAGGCGTGTGATGCCCGAGAGGGAGGGATCGTTGAGCACCCCTCCGGGCAGGTAATAGCGCCAGGCCCACCAGCCGATGAGCGCGATGAGGATGAGGTTTGCGATCGGGGTTTCTTCGAGGATGCGCGGGATCAGAGGGGTTTTTTCGCTTGGTTCCGGCGGCGGTGAGGGCGGCGAGCAGTCGATGAACTGGTCCGCCGAGTGGATGTCCCGCCTCGGGTGCATGAGCGCGAGTGCGGCGGGGATGATGATGAGCAGTCCGCCGGTGACGATGAGGTTGAGCGGCGAGAAGATGGTGCGCGTGAGGGGGATGGGGTCGAGGTTGGCGGCGGCGGCGCCGAGGGTTTCGGCGAGTCCGGCGCTGGTGGTGACCTTGAGCGGCGCGGTGCCCGAGAGGCCGCCGTGCCAGACGAGGAGTCCCATGTATCCGGCGGCGGCGAGGAGCGGGTAGTGGACCCTTGTTCCGCGGCGTGCCATGGCGATGCCGACGCGCCTGGCGATGATGGCCCCGGCGACAAGCCCGAGTCCCCAGTTGAGCAGGCCGAGGGCGCAGGCGACGAACGCGACGAGCGCGACGGCCTGGGCGGGCGTGCGCGGCGTGGCGGCGAGCGCGGAGAGCGCGGCGGAGACGGGCTTGCTTTCGGCGAGGGCGGCGCCCGTGACGAGGATGAGGCACATCTGCATGGAGAAGGCCATGAGTCGCCAGAGGCCGTCCTTGCCGAAGACTCCCGAGGCTCCGGACCAGGCGTCGAGGAGCGAGGCGGGCGTCGTGTCGGTGAGCGCGAGTGCGAGCGCGAAGGTGGCGGCGGTGATGAGAACGGCGATGACGAATGGGTCGGGCGCGGTGGCCCGGAAGAACGCGGCGAGGCGGTCGGAGAGGCGGGCGAGCATGCGGTCAAGGTACCCTGTGGGCGATGTTCGGCTCACACCTTTCCGTTGCGGGCGGTCTTGTGAACGCGTTGACGGCGGCGGGGGCGTTGCGGCTGGATACGGTGCAGGTGTTCACGAAGAATCAGCGTCAGTGGAGCGTGCCGCCGCTGGATGCGGGGGCGGCGCGTGAGTGGCTCACGGAGTTGAAGCGTCTGGGGTGGGCGGACCGGACGGTGTCGCATGATTCGTACCTGATCAACCTCGCCAGCCCCGACGATTCGCTGTGGGAGAGGTCGATCGCGGCGATGCGGGAGGAGATCGAGCGTGCGGCGGCGCTGTCGATTCCGTTTCTTGTGTCGCATCCGGGGGCGCACATGATCAAGGACGGCGCGATGACGCCCGAGGAGCGGATCGAGGCCGGGCTGAGGCGGATCGCGCGGGCGTACAAGCGGTTGCTGAAGGAGACCAAGGGCTTCGCGGTGACGGTGTGCCTGGAGAACACGGCGGGCGGCGGGACGACCCTGGGGCGGACATTTGAGGAGTTGTCGCGGCTGCGCGAGTTGATCGTGGAGGAGGCCGGGGGCGAGGCGGAGGGTCGTATCGGGTTCTGCGTTGATACGTGCCACGCGCTGGCGGCGGGGTACGACATCGCGGCGAGGGGGGCGGACGGGACCGAACGGAGCCGATCGGAGGGGGAGGCGCTGGGGAGGGCGATGCTGGAACGGTTTGATGAGCTATGCGGGATTGATCATCTTCGGGTGCTGCACCTGAACGATTCGCTGGGGAAGTGCGGGAGCCGGGTGGATCGGCATGCGCACATCGGTCGGGGCGAGGTGTCGCTGGGGGCGTTTTCGGCGGTGGTGAACCATCGGGGGCTGGATTCCGTACCCATGATCCTTGAAACGCCGAAGGAAGATGATGATCGGGGCGTCCCGATGGACACGGTGAATGTCGAGGTGCTGCGGTCCCTCGCCCGAGAGAAGAAGGCCTCGGCGGGTCGGACACCAGCGAGGATTCGAAGGTGAGATGATCGCGTATTCTCTGAAACCCATGATCCTGGAGCGCCCCTTGAACTTCAATCCGCGGGTGATGTACGGCGTGGCCCTGGTGTTGTGCGTGCTCGTGATGCTGACGGGATGCCGGAGCGGTTCGCGGTCGGGGTCAGGCCCGTCCGGCCAGCGCGGCGCGGCGGCGGACGCGAACACCGAGGCCTACGTGGCGCAGGCGAAGGAGTTGCGCACGGCGGGGCGGGATGACGAGGCGCTGGCGCTGCTGACGCGGGCGATCGAGGCGAACCCGACGCTGACGGTGGCGCACCTGGAGGCGGCGGAGATCTACGAAACGAAGGGCGACTTCGAGGCGGCGGAGAAGTCGTTCGGGACGGCGGCGCGGCAAGACCCCAGCAACTTCAGCGCGCAGTTCGGTCACGGCCGTTCGCTGCACCTGCTCAACCGGATCGCGGAAGCGGTGCGGTCGTACCTGATGGCGCTGGCGATCCAGCCGAACAACTTCGATGCGAACCTGGCGCTGGCGACGGCGTACCTCCAGATTGACGGTCCTTCGCAGGCGCTGCCCTACGCGCAGCGTTCGGTGCAGATCAACCCCTCCAGCGGTCCGGCGCGGGCGAACCTCGGGTCGGTGTACAGCCAGTTGGGGCGTCACCGCGACGCGGTGGAGCAGTACCAGGCAGCGGCGGAGTTGATGGAGCTTTCGCCGTCGTTGCTGATGAATCTTGCGGAATCGCTGGGGAAGATCGAGCGGTACGACGAGATGGTGAACACGCTCGACCTGGCCAACCGTCTTCAGCCATCGGCGGCGGCGTGGGAGCGGATCGGGTTCGCCAACTTCAAGATGAAGCGCTTTGACGAGTCGATGGCGGCGTTCCGCCAGGCGATCGCGCTGGATGGTTCGCATTATCCCGCGCTGAACGGGCTTGGGGTGTGCCTGCTGAATCAATACCTGCTCTCGAACAAGAAGGATGCGGAAGCGCTGAGCGAATCGATGAGCCACTTCCGCAAGAGTCTGCGGATCAACAACCGTCAGCCGCGGATTGTGGACCTGGTGGCGCGGTACGAGCGGTAGTCTTGTCGACACGGGCGGTACGCCCGCGTCACGAGAGGAGTAGAGGGAGATCAGGCCGTCGTGCAATCGCTTCTTGCCACGCTGCTGGAACGTCGTTCGCTTTCGGAGGCGGAGGCCCGGCGGGCGTTTCACATGATCCTGACGGGCGGGGCGAATGAGTCGCAGGTCGGGGCGATGCTGGCGCTGATCGCGGCGCGCGGGCCGACGCTGGATGAGATCGTCGGCGGGGCGTTGGAGCTGCGTTCGCAGGTGACGCGGCTGCCGATTGCCGAGGGCTCGCGGGTCCGGGAGACGCTGATCGACACGTGCGGGACCGGGGGCACGGCGAAGACCTTCAATATCTCGACGGTGTCGGCGATCGTGGCGGCGGCCGCGCGGGGGAAAGGCGGCCGGCGTGCCTACGTGGCGAAGCATGGCGGTCGTTCGCGGAGCGGTCGCGGATCGGCGGAGGTGCTTTCGCTGCTCGGGGTGAATATCGACGCTTCGCCCGCGGTGCAGGCCCGGTGCCTTGAGGAAGCGGGAGTGTGCTTCTCCTTCGCGGTGAATCATCATCCGGCGATGAGGTTCGCGGCTGGTCCTCGCAAGAGCCTGGGATTTCCGACGATTTTCAACCTGCTCGGGCCGTTGTGCAATCCGGCGGGGGCGGCGCGACAGGTGATCGGGGTCTACGAGGAGCGATACGTGCGGCTGGTGGCGGAGGCGCTGCTCCGGCTGGGGGCGAAGCGGGCGATGGTGGTGCACGGGCTTGACGGGATGGATGAGATCAGCATCGGCGCACCCACGCTGGTGGCGCACGTCGATGGCGAGCGAGTGAGGACCGAGCGGCTGGACCCGCTGTCGCTGGGGATCGACCGCGGTCCGCTGGCGGGCTTGACGTGCGCGACGCTCGAGGATGCGGCGGCGGCGATTCGCGGTGTGCTCGCGGGCGAGAAGGGGCCGAAGCGGGACATCACGCTGCTGAACTCCGCGGCGGCGCTGCTGGTCGCCGGGGTGGCGGATGCGTTCGAGCCGGCGCTGGGGCTGGCGGAGGA
>JAEUIV010000149.1 GCA_016795005.1 Phycisphaerae bacterium | reverse complement strand
CGCAAGCAACGCAACCAGGAAAGCGCCGTAAATCGGGAATGATCGCATCGCGGCTCCTTGAATCGTGCGTAGATTGTCATGCCGCGATGCGATTGGCAAGCGACACGGAGGCAAAATGGACGAAATCAGCAGACGGGTCGAACGGCTGGAAGTCGGGCACGCCTTCGCCGAGCGCACCGCCGACCAGTTGTCCGCCGAACTCCTCCGCGCCTACGAGCAGATCGCCCGCCTCACCACGCGCCTCGAAGCCCTCGAACGCCGGCTGGGAGAAATCGAGAGCGGACCCGAGGAAACCGGGGAATGACCCCGATCACCCGATCCGCGGGTCCACCCAGCGGTACAGAACGTCCGTGACCAGGTTGAAGAGCGTCAGCATCGTCGAGTAAATCAGCGTGATCCCCATGATCACGAACAGGTCCTTGTTCTTCACCGCCGCCACGAAGTGCTGCCCCATGCCCGGCACATTGAACACGCGCTCGACCACGAACGAGCCGGTCATCGCCATCGCGCACGCCGGACCGAGGTACGACAGCACGGGAAGGAACGCGTTCTTCAGCGCGTGCTTCAGCACCACCGTGCCCGGCCCGAGTCCTTTCGCCCGCGCCGTGCGGATGTAGTCCGCCCCCAGAACCTCGATCATCCCCATCCGCGTCAGCCGCGCGATGTACGCCGCAAAGGGAAGGCTCAGCGTCACCGCCGGCAGCACCATGTCCCCCAGCCGCCCCCACGAACCCACCGAGCCGATCCCCAGCCACACCGGGAAAATCAGCAGCAGAACCGTCCCGATCACAAAGCCGGGAAGGCTGATCCCCACCAGCGCCACCGAGAGCGTCGCAACATCCCACAACGAGTTCGGCCTCAGCGCGCCGACAACCCCCGCGCCCACCCCGACCACCAGCGCGAGCGCCACCGCCGTCAGACCAAGCACCATCGACACCGGCAGCGACGACGACACCAGTTCATTCACCGACCAGTCCTCGTACCGGAACGACGGGCCAAGATCAAAAACATGCGCCGGGGGCGAACCCGCCGAACCCTTCGCCGATTCCACCAGCCACATCAGCCCGGATGCGCGGTACAGGTACTCGACGTAGAACCGCGACGGATCATCGAGGTGGTACCGCGACCGAAGCGCGTTCAGCACCTCCGCCGGCGGCTGTCGGCCCTCGTCGCTCAGCACCGCCTCACCCGGCAGCGCCCACGCCAGCACGAACGTCACCGTGTACACCGCCAGCACGATGAACGGCAACTGCACCAGCCTGCGGAAGATCAGCCCCGTCATCGCGTCACCTCCAGCAGGAACGGGTACTGGATCAGACGCGGGTGCGTGCTCAGGTTCCTCAACCCCCCAGGCTCATCCTCGGGACGCGCCAGGTAGTACTGCGCATAGTGCCAGACGGGCAGCACGGGCAGCGCCTCCTCCATCGCGTATCGTTCGGCTTCTTCCAGGATCCGCAGCCGCTCGGCGGCGCGGGGTTCGTCATCGGCACGGCGCATCAACTCGTCGTACCGGGCGTCGGAGAAGCCCCGATCGTTGTTCCCGTCGCCGGAGCGGTGGATATCGAGGAACGTCGTCGGATCAAGGTAATCGCCGAACCACGCGCCGCGCGCCACCATGTAGTCGCGCTGCTTCAGGCTCGCCCGGTACACCTTGGTCTCGCGGATCACGATCTTCGAACGCACCCCGAGCGCGCGCTCCCACATCCTCCCCAGCACCTGCGCGACATCCTTGTGCGCGCCCGCCGGCGTCACCAGCAACTCCACCGTCGGGAAGGCGACGCCCCTCTCGTTCTCGGGCACGCCGTCGCCGTCGCGGTCGAGCCACCCCGCTCCCGCCAACTCCGACCTCGCCCGCGCCGGATCAAAGCCAAGCCCGGCCGGAGATTGGTACCCGGGGATCGAACCCGGGGGGACGAACGACGACGCCGGGCGCTCGGCGCCCCGCCGCACCTGCTCGACGATCGCACGCTTGTCCACCGCCAAAGCAAACGCTCGCCGAACCCCGGCGTCGGCGAACGGGTTCTCTCGCCCGTCGCTCAGGCGCGCCGTGCAGTTGAAACTCCAGAAATACGTCCCGAACGAGCCCAGCGCACGCACGTCCGAACGCATGCCCGCACGCGCCTCGGCCAGAAGATCACCGATGTAATCAACCTCCAGGTCGCTGTGCCAGTCGGCGGCGCCGTTCTCGAACGCAAGAAACGCCGTGTTCGGGTTCTCGATGAATCGGATCGAGATCGAATCCGAGCGCGCCAGCCCCGGATCGCGGAAGTGCGGGTTCCGCGCCAGCCGCATCTCGCGCTTGAACCGCCACCGCTCGATCACGTACGGCCCGTTGCACACAAGGAAAGGCGGCTTCGTCCAGCCCGACCGCTCGCGCAGCGCGCCCGACTCCGGGTCCGGCTCGGTGAACCGCTCCACCGAACCCCGATGAACCGGATAGAACGAGCCGAACGCGCACAGGTCCAGGAAATACGGCACCGGACGCACCAGCGAAACGCGCAGCGTCCGTTCGTCGGGTGTCTCGATCGAGACGGCCTCCCGGAAATGGCGGTCCGTCTCCTCTCGCAGCGCCCGCGCCGCGTCGAGGCTCTTCTCCGACGCCGGGCGTTGCGAGTACGCCTTCAACCGCCCCGCGCGCCACTCCGTGAACTCACGCCCACCGCGGATCAGGTGGAACAGTTTCAGATAGTCGGCCCCCGTCTCGGGCATCAACGCGCGCTGCCACGTGTACGCGAAGTCCGCCGAGGTGACCGCGTCCCCGTTGGACCACTTCGCCGCCGGATCGAGGTGGAACGTATACGTCAGGCCGTCGTCCGACACCTCCCACGAACGCGCGAGCGCCGGCACCGGGTGCAGGTCCGCGCTCAGCGTGTCGAGCCGGAGCAACCCCTCGAACAGCGCCGAAGCCAGGCGAAAATCAGGCAGATGCGACATCCGCTGGGGATCGACCGTGTTGAAGTCCGCCGGCTCGATCCACACCAGGTCGGCCCGCGGCAACGGGCGATCCACCGCCATCACGCCGACCAGCGCCCCGACGACGAGCACAAAGACGGCCGCCATCCGACCCATGACGCAGACAATAACAGCCCCCGCGCGCTGAACCACGACGACCGCGCTTCAACGTCATCACTTGGCCGGGGCAAACTCGCTCGCCGGCGCGCTGTAAGGAGATTTCAGCAGCAGCCCGTCGGCCCCCACCCACGACTGGATCGCCGCCGTGAACTCTCCCGCCTTGCCCGCCGCAACCGACGAATCAAAGATCCGTTGCAAGCCCTTCTCCGGGACCCGCTGCCCGGAGGCCGCTCCGTGCGCGATCACCGCCAGCCCCTCCGCCGCGGCCACCGCCCTGGACAGTTCCGTCTCCTCGGATCTCATCCCCTTCGCCACCCAATCATTGGCGAACACGAACACCTGCCCGCTGAACACCGCGGCACGCTTGGCAAACTCCTTGTCGATCGCCCCCGCGCCGCCCTGTTCAAGCATCGCCTGGCGGGCCACGTCCAGCGAACGCAGCAGCGTCCGCGACCACGCCGGGTCGATCGACGCCTCCTTCCGCAGGGTCTGGAGGCGCCGGCCCATCGCGTCGGTCAGCCGCAGCATCGCCCGGCCGCGAAGCCCCGCGCTCCCGCGCGTCGCTTCCCCGAGCGCCACCGTCATGATGTCCGCCGCCAGCGGGTCGGCCTCGACTTTCAACGCCGACGAAACCGCGTCCAGGATGCGGTCGATCGCGCTCTCGGGAA
>JAEUIV010000142.1 GCA_016795005.1 Phycisphaerae bacterium | reverse complement strand
ATCCCGCCGATCGAAGCGCGACTCCGTACAAGCAGAAATAGTTCGAGTTGGCTGGTGCTTGACGGAGCACTTCGGTCCACAGCGGCAGCGCTTCCTCGGGACGACCTTCCATTTGACAGGTCATCGCTCGATGAATCATTTGCTCTAGCTCAGGGGGAATTCCAACATCCCGATGGGCCGACGCCTGCTGCTCAGTCTTCGCCAGAAGCGGCGGGCAGAGCGTCGTCAACGCCGCTGATTCCAGCCTTGTTTGGTATTCAGCGGCCGACAACCCCAACACGGCATTGGCCGCTAGGCCGTTCTTCCAGAACTGTGGCCAGTCGCCGATGGTCTGAAAGCAGCGCTCCAATCGCTGTTTCAATGACATTGTCGAAGCTACTTGGAGTTCGTATGCCCAAATGGCCGGGTGCTGACGCTGCGACCACAGGGACATCACCGCCGGAGCGATTTCACTTGTGCTGCCCTTGGTCAGCAACTCAAACTGGGCCAGGTCGAGGCCATCTGCGGTCGAGTCGAACGCTTGAGGGTTCGCCCGGATCTGCTGGTTGATTTCGACGGCACACTTGAGCAGCCGTCCAAACCCTTGAAGCAACTCGCGCGTCCACCGAGCGCCGCAATGCACCTCCAGCATCTGCGCGAGCCGCAATGCACCATATTGGACGCGGAGACGGATAAGGATGCTCTGTTCAGCTTTCTCATCGTTTCCAGCGAGCGCGTGCGCCACCTGACGGAGATTGTGGTCTTCCGGAGCGAGCGATTCGTTCAACCATCGCTGTGCTGTGCGGCGATCTACAGCCGCCGCCTCCGCGAGTTCGCATTGCGTCATCTCTCGGCCGGCGTCTCGCATGGCGGCATGAAGGATGCCCGCACCAGCGTTGTCCATCGCTGCGTAGACCAAGAGATCGGGCGGAGGTGTGGCGCCCGAAAGATGCAGCAATGCCGCGAGACGCAAGACCAAGTCAATGACCACCTCCCTACCCAGCACAAAGCCGCCGAGCGACCGCGGGACGTAGGGCCAACCGATCGCGCATTGGTGGTAAACGGAATCCCAGGTCGTGAGCCAGCCGAAGACCGCTGAGGTGAGTGCCTCCTGAACTGTCGAGAAGTCGGAGGACGCGGCGATACGCAGACTCCCCACGAGTCCAGATTCAACGGAGGCGAACGCAATTCGACCGGCGATCCGATGACGTAGTTCGTCTGGCACCACGTCTTTGCCTTCGAAGTATCGTCGCTCATTCCGCTCGCTCACCGCGCCGCCGACGAGACTGCTTGTCCCGCTTTCAGCATCCTTCCGGCTCAGTTGGAGTGCGTGGACCATGGCGCGCAGCATGGGTCCGGAAGTCGGACAGGCCAACTGAGGCTCGGTCATCTCGAACGCGGTCAATGTGTTGCTCCTGAGTTTGAACAAGAACATCATCCGCCGGGGATTGCGGGTTGCCTACGGCATGGCATGGCCAAACCGGTAGACCAAACTAGCCGTTCAGGCATTGTTCCCTCATCGCTGGCAATCCTGCGACGAGGAATGCGGCCTTGCAATCCTCTCGGACTCTCGCCCTGATGGCCTCCTGGTGAACGGCACAAGAGATGCCGAGAACGGAGGCGAATCATGAATGTCGGGCAGTTGATGAGCGAGTTGAAACGGATGACAGTGGGGGAGTTGAAGGTGCGCTACGCCGAGGTCTTCGGCGAGCCGACCCGGTCGAACCACAAGGAGTTCCTGATCCGGCGGATCGCGTGGCGGGCGCAGGCAAACGAGGAGGGCGGCCTGCCCGAGCGGGCGCGGAAACGAGCCCTCGAGATCGCGAACGACGCCGATTTGAGGACGCGAGCGCCGGGCAAACGTCTCCTGCGCGAGGAAGTGCAGGCAACGGCGCTACCGAGCGTCACGGTGCCGATCAGCGCGACCCCCGACAGCAGGCTGCCCATGCCCGGCGCTCTGCTGACCCGCGTCTACCGAGGCAAGACGATCAGTGTTCGCGTGCTGCCGAAGGGTTTCGACTACGAGGGGACGATCTACCGGTCGCTCTCGGCGGTCGCAAAGGCCGTGACCGGAGCTCACTGGAACGGCTACCTCTTCTTCGGCATCGCGCCCCCGCCAAAGGCAAATCTTGAAGGGGTGCAGCCATGAGTCGCCCACGCGAACCAGCACCAACCTCGGCCAAGGTCCGCTGCGCCATCTACACCCGCAAGAGCAGCGAGGAGGGGCTGGAGCAGGAGTTCAACTCGCTGCATGCCCAGCGCGAATCCGCCGAGGCGTATATCAAGAGCCAGTCCCACGAGGGGTGGGTGTGCCTGCCGGATACCTACGACGACGGCGGCTTCACCGGCGGCAACATCGAGCGCCCCGCCGTGAAACGGCTGCTGGCCGACATCGAAGCGGGCAGGATCGACTGCGTCGTGGTCTACAAGGTGGACCGGCTGAGCCGCTCGCTCATGGATTTTGCGCGGATGATGGAGGTCTTCGAGAAGCACAAAGTGTCGTTCGTGTCGGTCACGCAGCAGTTCAACACGGTCCATTCGATGGGCCGTCTGACGCTGAACATCCTTCTCTCCTTCGCACAGTTCGAGCGCGAGATCATCTCGGAGCGGACGCGGGACAAGATCGCGGCCGCGCGGCGCAAAGGAAAATGGGCGGGCGGTCACCCGCTCCTGGGCTACGACATCGACCCCCGTGGATTCAGGCTGCTGGTGAACGAGGACGAAGCGCCGCGAGTCCGAGCGATCTTCGAGTTGTACCTGGAGCACCGGTCGCTCGTGGCCACCGTCATCGAGATCGACAAGCGCGGCTGGACCAACAAGCGCTGGACGACGCGGAAGGGGAAAGAAGCAGGCGGGAAGAAGTTCAACAAGACGATGCTGTTCAAGCTCCTGACCAACGTCGCTTACACCGGAATGGTGCGCCACAAGAAGGATGTTTATCCCGGCGAACATGCTGCCATCGTGGACGCGCAGATCTTTGAGCGCGTCCAGAAGCAGCTGAGGTCCAACGGGTGGTCCGGCGGCACCGGCGGCGCTGCCGTCCGGAATCGGTACGGCGCGCTGTTGAAAGGACTGATCCGCTGCGTCCCGTGCCGCTGCATGATGGGGCACACCTACACCGCCAAGGCCGGGAAGACGAGGTACCGGTACTACGTCTGCCTCAGCGCACAGAAGCGGGGGTGGCACACCTGCCCCTCCAAGGCGATCCCGGCGGGTGAAATCGAGCGCCTGGTGGTCGAGCGGATCCGCGCCCTCGGTCGCGATCCGGCGCTCGTGGCGTCGACGGTCCGCCAAGCGCGGAAGCAAGCGGAGGAGGAGACGGAGCGCTTGGGCGTCGAGAAGGCCGCCCACGAGCGCGAACTCCGCCGCCACAATGCGGAGGTGCGGAAGTTGGCCCTCGACGCCGCCAGCCCGGGATCGTCCGCGCGCTTGGGCGACCTGAACGAGCGCATCCGGATCGGCGAGCAGCGGATGACCCAGATCCGGGAGCGCGTACTGGCCTTGTCCCGAGAGATGGTGGACGAGGTCGAGGCCTCGCGGGCGTTGGCGGCGTTCGATCCGGTGTGGGAATCGCTCTCGCCGCGCGAGCAGGGCCGGATCGTGACCCTTCTGGTCCGCGAGGTGGCCTACGACGGCGTGTCGGGGTCGGTATCGATCCGCTTCCATCCCGGAGCCCTCGGCCAACTGGCGGCTGAGCCGGGGGTGGGGGCGAAAAAGGAGGTGGCGGCGTGAACGGCGAGTCAAACGGGTTGTCTGTGGAGTTCAAGGTGGATTTCCGGGCGGATCGAAAGGGACGTAAACGGGCCGTTACAGCCCGTTCGAAGCCCGTTGAGGCCCCTTCACCCGGGCGAATCCCGCGGGTGACGCGATTGATGGCGCTGGCGATCCGGTTCGAGGGGCTGGTGCGGGACGGCGAGGTCGAGGACTACGCCGACATCGCCCGGCTCGGTCACGTCACGCGGGCTCGCGTGACCCAGATCATGAACCTGCTCCATCTTGCGCCGGAGATCCAATGCGAACTCTTGCACTTGCCCGCGGTGACGGGCGGCCGGGATCCCGTCCGCGAGAAGCACCTTCGACCCATCGCGGCGGTGGTGGATTGGAGGAAGCAGGGACGGATGTGGAGCGCGCTGTCTCGTGTGCGACCTGATTCACACTGAAGCTGGCGGGGCGTTCGGAGGCTCAACTCCGACGCGGCTCCCGGATCCGCGTGCCCGTTGCGCTTCTGACTGGAAGCTCGGCCCCGAGCCCACCGTGTTGATGTAGGTGGAGACGCCGCGCTCGCCGTTCACAAAATGAGGTCTCTCAACACTCTCCGCTCGCGCTTGGTCCGTCGACGGCTCGGCCTTGACCGCGGCGCGATGGGTCCAAGACGCACCTCAACGATCGCTGCACGATCCAGCGCGAAGTACCAGATCCTCTTGACGGCTCCGACCGAAATACGTGCGTTGCGTGCCAACTGGTCGAAGGTCAGGCTCGATCGTCGGAGCTGCTCGATGAGCTTTTGGTGCCCGCCGACCGCCTTGCGGAGAGCGTTGTGGCTGATCCCCGAACTGAACACGCGGCGGCGTGCCGCAATGTGTTGCTCGTGACTGCTTCCCGATGGAACCGCCAAACGGTCAAGGGCCCGTGTCCACACATCGAAGACCGTTCGACCGGGCGCTCGCAAACGCTTGCCGATGTCGGCGAGGGTCAAATCCGTGTCGCGCAACGCCTCCAGGATCGGCACGTCCCGCCCGTCGAGCAACGTCTGAAGGTCCGCGTCCTTCAGCTTGTGGTGCCGGGCCAGCACACGAGCCGCCTCGATGCGGTCCCTTCGACTCTGAAGAGTGACGCCGTGGCGCTTGCAGAGCGCCCGAACGTACCGCTCCCTGACTCCCAGTCGCCTGGCGATTGTGTCCGAGAAGTTTCCCCGGGCGGCCAACTCCAGGATCGCCAGTCGGCGCGCTTCGGTTGGGCTGACACCCTTGGTGATTTCCCAGCCGGGATCATTTTGTGCGTAGTAAACGGCGCCGAGGCTCAGGTTGAACTTTGCGGCCGCTTGCCCCGCCGAGAGTCCCGACCTGACCAAGGCGGCGATCTGTCGGCGACGCACCTTGAGCGCCTTCGCGGGAATCTTTGGCATCCGCGCGGTCGCGCGAGCCGCCCGCAGGGCTCGCTCGGCAGCCGACAACTTCGGGACGGCCCTCTCCGCCGGACGCCGCCGCGAGCGCGGCGTGACAGCAAGGTGCGGCGCGGCCAATCGCTGCTGAACCGGGTCAGGGAGCGGCGGGAGCGGAGGCAACCGGCCCGCCTTATCCAATGCGGCAAGACGGCGCTTGGCGAGACCGAGGACCTTCCAGACGGTGGATGTGGAGCGGCCCAATCGCTCCGCGACCTGCTGGATCGAACACGTCATATCTCCCAGCTCGCGCACGATCTCGAGTTGTTGCTGATTAAACTCATCCCGCAGATGGGATCGCCGAGCGGCAACCTCCTGCCGCTCCCGAAGCACCCTGGCTTCGGAGGGGCCGACCACCGGCCGAAGCGCGACGCCCGCATCCGAGCAGATCTGTCGGATGGAGTCCTCTTTGAAGCCGAGCTTGGCCGTGATCTCTCGGTGCGTTGCCCCTCTCAGCGCCTCCCGTATCACCTGCTGGCGACGAGCAGCGGCCACAGCACGGTGGCCGACGGTATCGCTGTGTCGCAGAACCACGCCGTTGCGGCGGCAGGAGTTGTAGACGACTGCAACGCTGATGCCGAACTTGTCGGCAACGCTCCGGATTGAATCACCGTTGGACACGGCCGCTGCGACCAGTGAAGCCCTCTCGGCGGATTCCGCTCGCGACAGTCTCGGCGTCGTCGCCATGACCACCAAGTCTAGACCCGCGGCGTTGAGCCGACTCAGCGTGTTCGAGTCGTGAATCCAAGCGTGCGGAGGCCTGCCCCTTGCAATTGGGGAGTCAAACCCCAACTCAGCCCTGCACTCGCCGGTGTGACGCTCATCCTCACGAATCAGAAAATGAGATGGAAACTGCATCGTAACACGATCGATGGATCTCTCTCGGCTGGCGGAAGCAGGCCCCGCCAAATGAAGGGGACCAACTTCGGGTCGGCATCATCGGTCGTGTACTCCAGTTGGGCGCGGCCAAAGGACTCGCTCGATTCAGAATAGCCGCGCCAGCAATAGGAGATTCCTTCAGGAAGCGTCTGCTCGTAGCGGTACGCGAACGACGGGTTCCAGTACCAGTGCGACGGTACGAGAGTGTCGGAGGAGTGCTCGGCTTGGGCGAACGCGCGCCATTGAAGGCTACAAGCCAGTGAGTCTGTCCAACCGCTCTCCGCGAACAACTCGGACGTGTCGCCTCCAAATAAGGCGTCTGATGTCGCCCATCTCATTGACCAGGCTCCATCCATGAAGTGCATTAATGAGTACACGCTGCCCGAGGTGTTCGCCGCGGCCAAGTCGGCAATGCCGATGGAGTCGAGGTCTGGGATCGCGAGGGGATCGCGGTGCTCGTGGGCAGCGAGAAGTTGCAGGATGACCGACGCACAGGCCTGGCTGACCCTGAATCTGGCGCTTGGTGTTTCGGAAGCATCGAGGAGCGATAAGGTGTTGACGTTCGACCGGGCAACCCATGCGGATAAATCGGTGTCCTCCGCCCATCGCAGCTGTGCGATGCAAAGACGCGTGCGGTCGAAGCCCTCACTACCACTCTTGAATGCGGGTCGCTCCGCGCTTGCTAGCGCTTGCGACTCGGCGTGTTGCAGGAGATTGCTCAACTGAACGAGGCATGCTTCGCCGTGATTCGATGCCGCTTGAGATGCGTACTCCATCCCATCATCAGGGGGCGCGTGGCGCAGCGAGTAGTCGATCAATATGCTGGCGCGCAGTAAGTTCCCACGAAGAGCGATCAGGCCGCTGGAGATCGATGTCTCCGTATCCTCGCCCCGTCCGGCAAGCGCGATCCGATTGAGGCCGCCCGCTTGGTTGACGAGCTCGATCAACGAGATGCCCAGCCGTTCCTGGTCCACGGAGCTTCCGGTGAATCCCAGGTATTCAGCATCCTCGCGCGAGTCGGCATCGCCGATGGCCGCATCCGCGAACGTGGATAGCGGATTGGCCCGCGCCCAAGCCATCGGAGCATCGTCAGACGGCGGTCTTACCAATGGGTCGAGCGTGAACGCAACGGAACAAGCGGATTCATTGGAGGCGTTGTCGTTCCATGGGACGATCTGTTCTGTGCTGACGGATTCGTCAGGTTCGCATCCATCGGGAGTAACCGCGTCGACGGGCTCGTTGGGCACGGAATCGGAAGTGCGAGCCTCGATGAGAGCTACGGACCGCGCGGAGTGTTCGATGCGAACTACCAGATCGTTGCGCGGGTATTCGGAATCAACTTGTGCAAGCGGAACATTCTGCGTCAGCCGCGACAAGTCGCCAAGGGTTATGGCCAAGATGAATGCCGTTGCCAAGAGTGCCAGCGCAACGGGAGCAGACGCCGCGAGCACGAATGCCTTGCGAGCCCGGGGCATCCGCCGTCCCCTGGCGACGCGATTACAACCAGTCTTGTCGGAATCCCGGTGATAAACGCGGCCCGCGGTGGCCGCGGGCCGTTCTCTAGTTCGGAGCGAAGCAAGTGGGCGAGAACGAAAGCTCGCCTCGCGGGCCTTCGCCGAGGAGGCCCGCTGGAGCAACTCGAAGAGGGACGCCGCGCTCTGAGGTTTGGGCTGCCCTGCTTGGAGCAACGGCGCACCGGAGACTGAGCGTTCACCCGAAGCACGACGATCGAGTTCATCCATGAACCGAGCAAACTCCGGGTCGGCCTTTCGGAGGCTGAGTTCCAGACGAATCAACTGTTCGGGAGTAAGTTCCATGGTCATGCACCTCGATCAGCAGAAATAGGCCCACGCCCGGCTACGAGCGGGAGTCCGGGTCAAGTTGAAGGATCCGTTCACGAAGGAACTGCCGGGCGCGAAAGAGCCGCGACTTAATGGTTGAGACCGGTGAGTTGAGTTGTTCGGCGATCGCGTCCAGCGGCCGCTCGCGCACGTGCGCCTCGAAGATGAGCGACTGGGTGTGCTCGGGCAGCTCTTGGAAGGCCCGATTGAGCGCGGCGTGCCTGGGCGCGAGCGCCAGACCGCGTTCGACCGAAGCATCGGCGCCCTTCTGCTCTTCGAGCATGTCGCCAGCGGGGTAGGTCTTGCGGGCGCGATCTTTCCGACACTTCTCGAGGAATAACCGGTGGACGATGAGCAGCAGCCATGGCCTGAAAGACCTGCTGAGTTGGAAGGTGGAGCACCGATCCCACACACGCGTCATCGCCACTTGTGCGAGGTCCGCGCAGTCCGCGGGCTGGATTCCCTTGCTCGCGAGGTTGCGCATGAGCACGTCGTGGTAGCGATCCCTCAGCATCGTGAACGCGACCTGATCGCCGCGCTGGATCAGGGCCATCAGTTCCTCGTCGCTCGCATCAACCGTCTCCGTTGGGGCCTTTCGAGGGCTGCCCGCGAGGAGTTCGTCGACCCGGCACGTTTGAACTGGGTTGACAACGAATGCAGGCGGGCCAAATGCCCCGGCGGCAGTAGGATCGTCCGGTCTAACCGGTTCGGTAATCGAGGTGGGTTTGTCCTCGTTCACAGGCATCGGCGGCACGAGCTCCTACCCGTCGGCAAAGGTGCTACGTAACCCTAAAGGCGCTTCCCCCTGTTCGGTTCCATCAATTTTCCAGACCGGTGGTCTCGATTTTGGAAGTTGCCGTTCGGATCTCGGTTGGTCTTACAACGATCTCCCGGCCCGCAGGCGGAATTGCGGTGGCGGAGGCGCGAACCCAGCGTCAGTCCCGTGCAACAGAACTTCTGCCGCGGCATGGGGCACCTCCAGGGCCGGGACCCCGGGGCTGACATGGCCAGGCTGGGTGACCGGCAGCGCCGGAGGGGTCGAATGCAGCTGATGCCACAGCACCGCCAGGTACCAGTTCACGGCCCCGAAAACGATTGCGGTGACGAAAACGTTGAGCAGCGAAAGACCAAGGGAAACGAGGAAGGGACGATTCGAGTTCGGATCGTGCATGGGGTGCCTCACCTTTTTGAAGTTGCTGATGGCCGGGCCGGTCGCCTCGGGGATGCGTGCCGCCGCCTCGGCGTTGCTTGTTCATCCGGCCAGAAGGGCTCCAACTGGCCGCGAAGAAAACGCGCATCCCCGATCCCGGTTGCGAGAAATACGATGCGTGCGCGCCGCCTTTTTTCAGGACCGAAATGCACGCCGAGACCTTCTTCAGTTGCGGAAGTTTGTTGTGCGCTGGCGCGGAATACCGGGGACACCGCGCTCGTAACCCACCAACGCGCCTTGTTGTTGAGCACCCTTCGTGCTCACGCCGAAGAGAAACCCCAGCACCTGCCGGGGTGGGTGGAATCTGATTGTCGTGAGCGTCAGCCCTCGGGTCCCTTTTCCCGTAGCGCGTGGTACTCGACCATGGCGTCCTCGAAGGGGGTGGCGCTCGCGGCCGCGTGGCTGCGCCCGCCTGCCGGGACGACCACGCTCCTCTCCTTAAGGAACGCGAAGGCGACGGCGGCCTGGGTCCAAGGGATGTTCGCCGCACGCCGGAGGTCCTCGAGGTTGAACCGCCTCTTCGCCTCGGCAACCGCATGGGCCACGGCCTCGAAGGCGTCGGCGGGGCACCGGTGCTGGTAGCGCTCCCCCTTCACCGGGGCCACGCTGCGGACGAGGTCGCGGGCGTCATCCACCGTGAACGTCTCGGCACGCTCGTTGGTTGGAGGTTCGCTGCACGCTGCGACGGCATGCTCGACCGCGTCCCATTCCTCCGACGTCACCATCTGCGCTTCGCGGGCGTTGAGCAAACGCTCGACGGCGTCGAGGACCGCTTCGAGTTGGGTTCGTGTGGCTTGCACAGGTCACGCTCCCCTCGCCGCGACAAACATGCCGCGCTCGGTCTTGCGGAAACGCGCTGCCTTCCCCTTCGCCGCGATTTCCCTGATGATCGCGGCGTAAACGGTCGCGGCGGGCGTCTTGCCGCTGGAGGACCACAGCCCCTTCGAGCGCGCCGCTTCGACGATGTCGGCGCAGTTCATCGCCTTGCCCGAGTCCGCGAGGATCTTTGCGGCGGCATCGAGTCCGCTCATCTTCCGGCCTTTGGCGGCGGACTTCGCCGCCTTGGGCTTGCCTTTTCCCCCGGCTTTGGGTCCCGCCGTAGCCGCCGACGTTGGCCCGTGGGCGGGCTTCGCCCCGCCCTTGGCCTTGCGGGGGGGCTTGGCCCCCGTTTCGCCCTTGGCGAACGCCGCGTTGGCCGCGTCGTTGGCGGCCTCCTTGGCCGTCGGCGTTTCGTAGTCGCGGGCGGGCTTGCCCTTGGGGGCCCTCCGGGGGGCTTCGAGCCGCGCGATGTTCGCCCCAACGGCGGCGATCGCCTCCTTGCGCAGGCCCTCCCCGGTCTTCTTCGCTGGCTTCTTGGTCGTCGTCATGTGGATGCTCCTTCTCGAAACAGGGTGTGCGGATGCGCCCCGCCGCGCGGGATCGCGTGCGTCACACACAAGGGCATGAGCCGCGCGATCAATCAAGGCGAAAAAGACATGAATCGCAGGGATTCCGATGAATCCGCGCATGTGGGGCGTCGGCTAGCCCAACACGCGCCTAACTCGCGCGCTTCGCAGCCGGACGACCGGTTGATTGATGCGACCGGGCTCGAGTACTTCCCCAGTCGCGCTTCGGTGACAAAGCGTTACTGGAGGACCGAGCGATGCGGAAAAGGACCAACCGAGGACTGACGTTTCCCCCCGAGGTGCTGAGCCGCGAGGAGGTGATGGCGCTGATGGACGCGTGCGCGGAGTCGCCAGCCGGGGCGCGGAACCGCGCGCTGATCGTCGTGCTGTACCGCACGGGGCTGCGCATCACCGAGGCGCTCGCGCTGGAGCCGAAGGACCTGGACCTTGAAGGGGGCGCGGTGCGGGTGCTGCGCGGCAAGGGGGGGCGGTCGCGCACTGTTGGCATCGACCCCGGCGCGGCGGCGGTGGTGGGGGAGTGGCTCGCGGTCCGGGAGGCGTGGGTCGCGGAAGATCGATCAAGAGCAGCGGCGGTCTTCTGCCAGCGCGACGGGCGGCGGCTGGAGTCGTCCTACATCCGCGTGCTGGTGCCGCGTCTTTCCGGCAAAGCGGGGATCGAGAAGCGCGTCCACGCGCACGGCCTGCGGCACACGCACGCAGCCGAACTCCGCGCAGAGGGCGTGGACATCGGGATCATCTCGAAGCAGCTGGGCCACCGGTGCATCTCGACAACCGCCCGCTACCTCGATCACATCATGCCGATGGCGGTGGTAGAAGCGATAAGGGGGAGATTGTGGACCTGAGTCCCGGCATGAAACGACTACGTCGCAGCGCGACTTCACCTGGCTGAAGGCCTTGAACCTCTCCAACGATGGCGGGAGCGTGCGCTTAGGGGCCGCTGCGTCGCGCGTTGAACCCTCGCTGAAAGGGTGAGCCCATTTCGTGAGGGTCAATCGTCACCCCACCTGCGGAACGCGGCTGCCGACCGCTAGTGGCGTATGTCCCATACGGTTTCAACGCGGGCTCGACGCCCAAGTTGATGTGGTCTGACAAAGATGAGCCGGGCTTCAACGAAACGCGCCACGCACAATCGAATGAGCTGCCTCCCGCGACTCCAAAATGGATCCGTTGCGTCTGAGTTCGGCGAGCACATCTCTCATGCCGGGCTCGGAGCTATTCCCTAGCGCTTGAATCATGGCCAATCGCGTTCCCTCGCTAAGCGGCTGGGATTCATCGAAGAGTCGGTCGACCAATACCCGGAGTGATTCTGGGGACTTCAACTTCCGAACGAGCATGACGGCGTCATCGGGCACATCAGCCTGCGCAGCTTGGTCGGCCCTAGACACGAGCAGGAGCACGCCGCGCTTCGTCCCCATCGCAGCAAGGCCTGAAAGCGCTGCACACCCGAGACGGTCTTCGGTGCCAAGCGATAATGACTGGACATACCGACAGATCGAGTCCTCGGAAGCTGCCGAAGTCATCTCGGCGATAACCCGCTCAATCTCTGCAGCCAACTCCTCAGACACGCCCGATTTATGCGCCGCAAGCATCGCTTCGACGGCGGGAGCATCCGCCGATTCAATGAGCGCGTCCGCGATGACACTTCTTAGAGGAGGATCTGAGGCCGGGCTCAAAAGGTGATGGACCAGCACCAACGGATCCGTCCTGACGCCTCCATCACGGATGAGCGACAGAAGCCAATATCGAATTTCGTTGTCAGGAACCGATGAGGTCACATCCAGAAGAGCTGAACAGTCCTCGTCGCACATCGTGTGCTGAATGGAGTCGACGATTGCTTCAGCCACCGGCATAGGTGCGTCGAGGGCGAGTAAAGGACTGAATCGATCGAGACGCGAGTCCGCGCAGGACGCCGATTCGATGCTGGTCGCAGGGTTGCGGGAAACAGGGCGGGCCAAGCGAAGCCGCGGCTGGCCCGAAACCCCGTCAATGTGGACACCTTGATTCGATCCGCTTCGAACCACCGTTAAGATTGCCGAAAACGTACCGCTGATAACCGCGACAAACACAGCACCCAGAATGAACACCTTTGCGCGCTTCACGGACGCGGGCTCACGACAAGATCATAAATCACTCCCACGGACATGGTCCCTTGCCGCAGGTGTCGGAGTTCGAGCATTGACTTGCCCTTCGGAAGGGTCGCATCAAAGGCGACATGATCGAGATTGGGTGCACCGGTGCCCGGCACAAAGTCGTCCTCCACTTCTCGAACAGGAATCTCTGTCCCGGATGAGTCTCGCAGCGTCACGCCAATCAAGGACTCAGCAAATTCACCTCGGATTTCGATCCGAACATCCATGGGCGTTTTTAGGGAAAGTCTGAACTGGTCTTCGGGAAGATTTTCAGTAAGGAAGTTGGTCACACTTCGATCAATCACAAGCGAGTAGGGCTTTGCCGCTGAGGCTGAATCTTTGTATCGATCCGTTAGCACCTTCCCGTCCGCCCCCTTCATCGACAACGGGGTCAGCGCGTCTGAGTCGATGAAATAGCCTGCGTCGAGCGAACCATCAAAATTGCCGGAACCATTGGTCTTCGGCGTCGCCATCGCGCCGGCCAGGCGCTTAAGGTTGAAGTAGTTGACGACAGCGCCCTTGGAGCGCGTCGCATGGCCCGCTAGAATTGACTTGAAGAATGCATGCGCATCGGAATGGTTGCCAACGTCGACGTCAAGGGCCGGGCTCTCGATGTTGAGGAGAAAAGCCTCCTTCGCGGTCTGTGCCCGGGTCTCGCTTCCCCAGAAGCTGGACCGGATGCTCCAAGAGAGGTTCGACACCGACGCGAAGTCGATTTGTGCGACGTCGGGCGGCAAGCAGCCATGTTCTAGCGAGATCGCTGGGTCAAGCGCGACGATCGAGTTTACACGACCGAGGGACCGTGCCGCGAAGTAGCACACCCAGGTACCCCAGCTGTGACCCACAAGATTGACTTGCGTTGCCGGCGAAATTCCCATGGCACGGATCTGGGTCGCGAGCCACTCGCCAACCGCTTCGGTCTTGTTCGCGCCTTCGCATACCCACGAGTTTGCTGATTCATCCCAATCGAGAAACAAAACGTTATCCCCCGGTCGGGCGACGGAAAGGATGCTCGCCATGCTCCGAACTTCGTCTGAGTTTGTGATTGCGAAGTTGAAGGGCGGCGGCAAAGGAAGCGCCTGGGCCCGACCATGCGTCACGACCCATAGGGATTTCTTGGGATCAAGTCGTGCGGATCCGCGCGAGGGTAACCCAAGCTCGACGTCGTCACGATCGATGCCCAGGGGACCAAACGAGAGCTTGCCTTGAATCGGGACCGCGAACGGGTCATTGAGCTGAGTCACTAGCCGTACGTTCACCCCGGAATAGCCGGACTTTCCAGATCGAATTAGGCCGAACCACTCCCCGGCGGGCGGGGATGCCAGAACGATCCTCTTCGCCGTTCCCTTCCCGACTGCGATGGCTTTCGTTCCG
>JAEUIV010000139.1 GCA_016795005.1 Phycisphaerae bacterium | reverse complement strand
CTCGTCGCAAGGCAGCCAAGAAGATGTGATGCACCGGTTCGAGCCGGTGATCTGATTCGAGATTCTGTTTCGAGTTCTGTTTCGAGATTCATTCAGGGTCCGGCCGCGAGGCCGGGCCATCTCCGCGATGAGGCCGGCTTGTGCCGCCTCAACAGCGCCACAGCGATGACGGGGCCGTGCGAATCTCGCCGGCCCCTCTCGTTTTAAGGGTTGTTGCAGCGGGATAGAGGGGGGTTCGAGTGTTTCCGAGGTATGGGAACGCCTGATCCCGGGGGATTTGTGCGAGAACGGGCCGGGGCGTCCTGCTTTATAGTGGTGCCCCCTTCCGAACCAATCGCACCCGGACTCCAACCCCCCTTTTCGCCATGCCCCACATCATCGCTGAACCCTGCATCGGTACCAAGGACACCTCGTGCGTCGAGGTGTGCCCGGTTGACTGCATCCACCCGACGAAGAACGAAGCCGATTTCGGCAAGACCGATCAGTTGTACATCGACGCGGACACCTGCATCGACTGCGGGCTGTGCGTGGACGAGTGCCCGGTGAAGGCGATCTTCCCGCAGGAGGACCTGCCGTCGCAGTGGCACCGTTTCGTGCAGGTGAATATCGAGTACTACGGGAAAAAATGAGCCACTCGGGCGGTGAACGTTACGGGCACACCGCGTTGAAGTTTGCGAGCACGCTTGTGATGTCGGCGAAGTTGACCAGACCGTTGCCGTCGGCGTCGCCCGGGCAGGTGGTGGCGGGGGGCGTGGAAATGGTGAGCATCGCCGCGCTGCTGACGGAGTAGGCGCAGGAATCGTTGATCACGCAGTCATACAGTCCGGCGTCGGCGGCGCCCGGGGCGGTGATGAGCATGGCATTGGTGGCACTGCCGACGATTGTTCCGCCGCCGGGTGAGGGGCCGTCGATGAGCGGGACACCGGTGTGGCGCCAGCGATAGGAAATGGGGGAGACGCCTGAGGCGATGACCGAGAAAGCGGCGTGCTGCTGGCCTTCGATCTCAACCGAGGCAAGCGGGGCGCGTGCCTCGCCGGGCGGGGTGATGTCGTAGGTGTACGCCGCGCCTGAGGAAAGATTTGCGGCGTTGGCGCTCATGGAACCGACGGCGAGCCTGCCACCTCCTCCCGACACGGCGATGGAGAAGCCGAACTTTTCGTTGCTCGCACCACCCGGCGGGTTGATCTCCAGTTTCTGGGTCCAAGTGATGTCCTCGCGTGAGAATAGGTAGACCGAGCCCGTATTGGCGGTGGCGCCGTCGCCCGACGTGGCGCTGATCATGACGCGCTCCCCTCCGGCGGAAATGTAGGTAGCCTGTCCAAAGCCGTCGCTGGCGAGCGTGTCCGACGCGACCAGCCGCTGCTCGAATACCCACGAGCCCGGAGCGCCGGGGACGTAGCGAAACACCAGCGCAGTACCTCCCGGCGCTTCGTTCGTCCCAATGACGACGCGGTCATTGCTCAGCGCGACGGACTGACCAACGGCCATGTTGGTCGCGGGTGCAGGGGCGGTCAGCCGTTGCTCGAGCGTCCATGCGATGCCCGACCGACGGAAGACCAATGCGGACCCCTGGTTCGTAAAGGCGCCAAAGTCGTACCCAGTTGCGCTGATGACAGCGATGTCGCCAGCGGGAGAGAGGGCAACCTTGCTGGCGATGCTCGAGTTGGTCGCGCTGCCTGCGGGATCGAGGAGGCGAGCCTCTTCCACCCAACTCCCGGGCGTGCCGGGGACGAAGCGGAAGACATACGCCGAGCCGACCGACGAGCCGCTGATTGTGTCGAGGGGCGAGCCGACGATCATGCGATCACCTGTTCGCGCGAGGCCGACCGCCGATCCGAAGCGGGCGACCCCCGTGAGGTTAGCGGGCAAGACTTCCTGCTGCGAAACCCAGGTGCCCGATTGGAGACGAAACGCAAAGACGGACCCCCTGCTCAGCGGCGCACCGACCAGGAGGGTGTCGCCCGTGGGGGTGATCGCGACCGCGTTGCCCAAGTTAGTGTTCTGCACGCCCGTCGGATGCGTGAGTTTCTGCTGGAAGACCCATGTCGATCCGTTGAGCGAGTAGACATAGGCAGAGCCGCTGGTCTGGGTCGGAGCAGAGTCGTTGTTCGCACCGATGAGCAGCAGCGACCCGTCGGCCGAGAGCGCGATGGAGAAGCCGAGTTGGGCCTGCAAGGCGCCGTCGGAGGCCGTGATGCGGGGCGAGATGAAGTTCAGGCACTGCGCCCGCGACGTCGAAGCGCACGCGAGCCACACCCACGAACCGATGACTAGGGTCCGGAACATAGTTCAACTCCTGCCGAGCGCGGCGTGTCCTCGCCGATCACAACAAGTATGCGCACGATCTGGTGGGCAGCCACAAATCGCCCATGTCCACTGGGGCAATTCCGTTCGTGCAGCGGTCGGGTGCTTCAAAGCGGCCTCGTCGGCCGGGCCGATGGGCTAGCGGTGAGCCGCGTTGGCGACGCGCCGATAACCCGACTCGGGCTGGCCTTTCTCCTCGATCCGCGCGTACACCTCGACGCTGTTCTTCAGGCGGACGCGCGTGTCCACCGACTGCTCGACGATCGCCTGCGACGTGATCTCGGTTGATGCCGGGCGGCGGAGGGTGACGAAGACCTGTTGGGCGTCGAAGCGCTCGCGGACGCGGTCGAACTTCAGCCCCCACCCCCCGGTGGGCATGGTGAAGACGGCGACGTGGTCGCGCTCACCCGGTTCGATTCGCACCGCCGGGCCGACGTAGGGGGCGTCGTCGATCGGGAGCGGGATCGTCGAGGCGCATGCGTTCAAGATCGCGGCGCACCCGATGATGCCGGCGACGAGGCCCGTTCGTTTCCTCGATGGATCGTGGGGCATCATTGAATCCCCATGGCCTTGGCCATCGCGGCGCCCATGTCGGCGGGGGTCTCGGCGACGGTGATGCCGGCGGCTTTCAGCGCGGCGATCTTGCTCTCGGCGGTGCCCTCGCCCCCGGAGATGATGGCGCCGGCGTGGCCCATGCGCTTGCCGGGCGGGGCGGTGCTCCCGGCGATGAAGGCGGCGACGGGCTTCTTGACGTGCTCCTTGACGAATCGGGCGGCGGCCTCTTCATCGGTGCCGCCGATCTCGCCGATCATGAGGATGCCGTTGGTGTCGGGGTCGTTCTGGAACATTCGGAGGCAGTCGATGTGCGACAGGCCGCGGACGGGGTCGCCGCCGATGCCGACGCAGGTCGATTGAGCGAGGCCGAGGCGCGAGGTCTGCCAGACGGCTTCATAGGTGAGGGTGCCGGAACGGGAGACGATGCCGACGGATTTTTTCTTCGGGGATTCGGTGATGTGCTTGTTGATGTAGCCGGGCATGATCCCGATCTTGCAGCCCGATCTGGAGTAGGGATCGGAAGCGGATTCTCCGGAGCCGGTCCTGGGGCCTGGGGTGATGACGCCGGGGCAGTTGGGGCCGATGAGGGCGATCCTGTCCCAGGCGCACTCGGGCTTGCCCTCGATCATGACGGTGGAGTTGAGTTGATCCAGGACCGCGCGGACGCGGACCATGTCCTGAACGGGGACGCCTTCGGTGATGGCGACGATGACCCTGATGCCGGCGTCAGCGGCTTCGAGGATTGCATCGCCGGCGAAAGCGGGGGGGACGAAGATCATGGTGGCGGTGGCGCCGGTGGCATCGACGGCGTGCTTGACGGTGTCGAAGATCGGCAGGCCGTTGGGGTCTTTGGTTCCTCCCTTGCCGGGGGTGACGCCGCCGACCATTTTGGTGCCGTAGAGGTGGCATCCCCTGGTGTGGAGAGCGCCGAAGGATCCGGTGATGCCCTGGCAGATGACCTTGGTGTTGGCGTCGATCAGGATGCTCATCGCGAAGTTTTTCCAAAGCCGAAGACCGAGCGCCGGGTGGCGGGCCATTCCCGCCGGATGATTCGGGCGAATTCGGAGGAGGCTCAGCATAACGCATCAGTTGAGGAGGCCGACCAAACGCCAACCGGCCGCGAGCGCTGGGTGTGCTCGCGGCCGGCCGGTTTTGTCTTTGATGTGTGGCGGTTCGGTTATGCCGGGTTGCAGTTTGAGCCCCAGGCCGTGAGGGTGGCGGTGATGTCCGCGAAGTTCACGATCCCGCTGTCGTCGGCGTCGCCTTCGGGGCCTGGAGCGCCCCAGTTGCTGAGGGTGTTGGTGATGTCGGCGAAGTTCACGACGCGGTCGCCGTTGGCGTCGCCGTAGCAGTGAGGGGGCGGCGGGAGGACGAACTCGTAGGCGCCGAGGTCCACGGTGATGATCGAGTCGGCGTTGCCGTCGAGGAGGCGGTTGTTCCCGGCGTAATCCCGGATGATGTCGGCTGGGAGGTGCGTGTTGTTGCCGGCGTCGATGAGAGGTGAGGTGCCGAAGAGGGAGAAGTTCTCGTCCCCGGTCGCGGACATGCCGTCGTTGCCGAGCGGTGAGACGAACTGCGGTTCGATGCTCATGTTGTCGCCGGTGAGCGGGGACAGCCCCTGCACGTTGCTTCGTTCGACGACGACCCCGCCGAAGAGCGACGGATCGCCTGCCGAGACGGTGTTGGTCCAGACGATGGTGTTGCGGATCAGGGGGGTGTGCCCCGGGTCGGCGGCGATGGCGCCGCCGTCGCGGGAGTAGTTGCCGAAGACGGTGCAGTTGATGACGGTGGGGCGTGTGCCGGAGGGTCCGCCGTCGTAGAGCGCGCCGCCATTGCCGTTGCAGGTGTTGCCGTTGAAGACGCAGTTGACCCAGGTCGTGCCGGAGCACCAGTTGTGGACGGCCCCGCCGTTCCATCGCTGCTGGAAGGCGTTGAGGTACTGCGCGCGGTTCTTTCGGAACTCGCAGGCGTCAAAGACGGTGGTGGTGAATCCCGCGGCGCTGATGGCTCCGCCGTTGACGCCGTGGTTGTTGATGAAGCGGCATCGCTCGACCCGTCCGCCGGCGGATTCGTTCAGGTCGATCGCTCCGCCGTAGCCTCCGGTGTTGGCTTCGAAGGTGGAGTCGGCGATGACGGGCGACACGCCGTAGGCGCGGATGCAACCGCCGCTCCAGGCGTAGCTGCCGGTGAAGTAGCAGGTGGTAATGCGTGCGGTGGAGCCTCCGAGGATCGAGATGGAGCCTCCTCCGAAGGCGGAGTTGTTTTCGAAGCGGCAGTTGCTGATGACCGGGGCGCCGCCGGTGACGTAGATTCCGCCGCCGAGGTAGGTGGTATCCGGCGCGGCGCCCCCGTTGGCGTTTCCGAGTTTCAGGGTGAAGCCGTCGAGGAGTGCGAGGGAGTTGACGTTGATGGCCTTGACGATGTTGTAGGAGTTGTCGGCGTTTGAGCCTTGGGCGCCGATATCGCCGGTGAGGATGGTGGGGTTGGCGGCGGGGTTGCGCTGGGCGCTTGAGGTTTCGGTACCGGCGAATCCGCCGAGGATCCGCACGCCGTTCTTCATGGTGAAGGAGGCGTTGCGGTCGTTGGTGCCGGCCGGGGTGTTGCCGGAGGTGTCGGGGCGATAGGAGCCGGTGACGACCCAGATCTCATCGCCGGGCTGTGCGGCGGCGAGGGCGTCGCTGAGGTGCGGCATGGCCTGTGCCCAGGAGGCGCCGTTGCCGAGGACGGGTGATCCGGCGTTCACGCGGATGACGGCGGCGGAGGCGGCGGGCGAGATGGCGGCCGCGAATCCAAGGCCGAGCAGGCAGGGCAGACGGAATGAGCGGTTCGTGCGGTTCTTCATGGCGGGGTTCCTTTCTGCGGAGGGGTGCATGGGTGTCTGCCTGTTCATCCGAGAAAGGTGAAGGGAGGCCATCACGGCATGAGTTGGGATGCTGATCGGTGTCCGTCCTGGGTGGAGGGCTAGACTGATCTCGCTGGCGATCGGGAGGGCATGATTCGGATGGGATGGGGGGCTTGGAGCGAGCGGCTTGGCTGAGAACGTCTCCAACGTGACGCTTGTGCTTCAGGCCGCCGCGGCGGGCGATCGTCAGGCGGCGAACGATCTGCTGCCCTTGGTGTATGACGAACTGAGGGCGCTGGCGCGGGCGCGTCTGGCCAAGGCTCCTCCCGGCAACACGCTGCAAGCGACGGCGCTCGTTCACGAGGCGTACCTGAAGGTGGTGGGAGAGTCGGACCCGCAGTGGGAGGGGCGGGGCCACTTCTTCGGGGCGGCGGCGCGGGCGATGCGGAACATTCTTGTGGATCAGGCGCGGCGGAAGGCCTCCGTCAAGCACGGGGGCGAGGCGCGGCGCGCGAACGAAACGCCGGAGATTGTTGCCGCGGATGATGTGAAGCCGGAGCAGATGATCTCGCTGGATGCGTCGCTTTCGCGGCTGGAGGCGGAGGACCCGCGCAAGGCGCAGGTGGTGATGCTGCGGGTCTTTTGCGGGCTGACGAACGAGCAGACGGCCGGGGCGCTGGGGGTGTCGGTGCCGACGGTGGAGCGCGACTGGCGCTTCGCGCGCTCGTGGCTCCAGCGCGAGGTGAAGGGGAGCGAGTAGTCACCGAGAGTGTAGAACGCATCTGTGGCACGAAACGCCGCCCACGCGGGCTAGACTAGGCGACTGGGCGATCGGACCACGTTCGGAGCATCGCATGGCGTCTGGCGAAGGGCACAGCGAAGCAGCGGCGGATCCGGCGGCGCGGCGGGCGCGCGTCGAGATGATCTTCAACATCGCGGCCGATTCGCCGCGCGAGCAGCGCGCCGCAATCCTGGCAGATCGCTGCGCCGGCGATCCGACGCTCCGCGCCGAGGTCGAGGGGCTGCTCGAACAGTTCGACGCGGGGACGCTCGGGCTGCTCTCGCCGAAGTCGCCGATCCTTGATGCGGTGGCGATGATCGGCGAGAAGGCGGGCGAGACGATCGGCCACTACCGGCTGGTGGAGGTTCTGGGCGAGGGTGGGTTCGGCACGGTGTGGGTCGCGGAGCAAACGCAGCCGGTGCGGCGGCGGGTGGCGTTCAAGATCCTGAAGGCGGGGATGGACTCGAAGGCGATCCTGACGCGGTTCGAGCAGGAGCGGCAGGCACTGGCGCTGCTGGATCACGCGAACATCGCGAAGGTGCTGGACGCGGGGGCGACGCCGACGGGGCGCCCATTCTTTGTGATGGAACTGGTGCCGGGGGTGCCGCTGAACGAGTACTGCGATGATCGGCGCCTGAGCCTCGATGAGCGGCTGAACATCTTCATGCAGGTGGGGCGCGCGGTGCAGCACGCGCACCAGCGCGGCATCATCCACCGCGACCTGAAGCCATCCAACATCATCGTGACCGAGGCGGACGGCAAGGGGTTGCCCAAGGTCATCGACTTCGGCATCGCCAAGGCGACGGCGCACCAGTTGACGGAGCAGACGCTGCAGACCGTGCAGGGGCAGGTGATGGGGACCCCGGAGTACATGAGCCCCGAGCAGGCTGGGTCGGGCGGGGCGGGCGGGGACATTGATACGCGCACCGATGTGTATTCGCTCGGGGTGATTCTGTACGAGCTCATCACTGGGGCGCTGCCGTTTGATTCGGCTTCGCTGAGGAGCAAGGGGTTTGAGGCGATGCAGCGCCTCATCCGCGAAGTCGATCCGCCGCGCCCTTCGACGCGCCTCAGCACGCTCGGTGAGGCGGGGATCGACGAGGCGGCGAGCAAGCGTCAGGTGGATCGGCGCACACTGGTGAAACGGCTGAAGGGTGACCTGGAGTGGATCATCCTGAAGGCGATCGAGAAGGACCGCACGCGGCGGTACGACTCCGCGGCGGAGCTGGTGCTCGATATCGAGCGCCACCTGAATGATCAGCCGGTGTCGGCGGGGCCGCCCAGCCGCGCGTACCGGATGTCGAAGTTCGTGCGGAGGAATCGTGTCGCGGTGCTGGCGGGGAGCGCGATTGCGCTGGCGGTGGTGGCGGGCGGGGTGGTCTCGACGATCGGCTTTGTCCGCGCCAGCGAGCAGCGCGACCGCGCGTTAGCGGCGGAAGCGGAAGCGAGACACCAGGGGGCCGAGGCGGAGCGTTCGCGCGACCGCGCGGCGTCCGAGGCGGACAAGGCGAACGCGGTGGTCGAGTTTCTCAAGCAGATGTTGTCATCGGTCAAGCCCGCGCAGGCGCGGGGGAAGGAAGTCACGGTCAGGTCGATTCTCGACGAATCCGCCGCGAGGCTGGCGGTCGAGTTCAAGGACCGGCCGGACGTGCTCTCCGAACTTCAGTTGACGATCGGTTCGACCTATCGCACGCTCGAACGTTTCGGCGAGGCGGAGCCGCTCATCGCCGCGGCGCTGCGGGCGCGCGAGTCGGACCCTTCGACTCCCGTCGCGAGCCTCACTTCCGCCCGGCGCGAGTGGGGGCACCTGGCGATCGACCAGGGTCGGCTGGATGAGGGGTTGGTGCTGATGCAGCGCCTGGTGGACGAGGCACGCGGCGCGTCTCCCATCGATGAGGCGGCGCTCGCCAAGTCGCTCTCCGGGCTGGGGCGTGTGCTGCTCGCCTCCTCGAAGTACGAGGCGGCCGAGGCGGCGTACCGAGAAGCGCTCGAGATCAGGCGGCGCGTGCTCCCCTCGCCCCACCTTGATCTGGCCGACAATCTGGATTCGCTGGGGCGCGTGCTGGACGATCGCGGGCGAAAGGCCGAGGCGGTCGTGATGTTTGAAGAGTCCCTTTCGATGAGCACGGCGCTCTTCGGCGATCTCAGTCCGCGTCAGGCGGGCACGATCAACAACCTGGCCTCGGTGTACCACGACCTGGGCCGGTACGACCAGGCCGAGGCGATGTACCGCCGGTCGATGGAACTCAATGAACGGATTCACGGGCGGGTCTCGACGTCGTTCGCGATGCCGCTGAACAACCTCGCGTTGCTGTACCAGGACAAGGGGGACCTGGTCGCGGCGGAGGCGGCTTTCCGGGAGAGCCTCGACATACGGAGACAGGTCTACAACGGGGAGCATCCCGCGGTGGCCAACGCGATCAACAATCTGGGCGGGGTTCTCTTTCATCAGAAGCGGTACGACGAGGCGCTTGTCTACTTTGAAGAGGCGCTGGAGATGCAGCGGCGTCTGCTCGGCTCCAACCACACGCAGACCATCGTCAGCATGAGCAACATCGGCTCCGCGTACGTGAAGACCGGGCGTGCCGCGGAGGCGATCCCACTGCTTCTGGAAGCGCACGACCGGGGGGCGCGAGTGAACGGCCCGGAGCACAAGTTCACGTTCACCGCGATCCTGAACCTTGCGCAGGCGGAAGCGTCGCTCGGCAATTACCTCGCCGCGGAGTCGTACGCGCGGGAGTGTCTTGAGGGTCGGTCGCGCGTGCTCGGCCCGACTCACCCCGATACGCAGTTCGCCCGTCGCACGGTGGCGCAGACGCTCGCGGGGCAGGGGAGGATCGAGGAGGC
>JAEUIV010000127.1 GCA_016795005.1 Phycisphaerae bacterium | reverse complement strand
CGCAAGGGTCGATCTTCACGCTCCCGGATGAAATCCGGGGCGGGTTCAATCAGTTGCAGGGCTGACCGAACATGGCCAGGGTCGCGGTGATGTCGGCGAAATCAACGATTCCGTCGGCGTTCGAGTCGCCCGGGTCGCCGGGTCGGGTGCTCGAATCCCAGTTGGCCAGGATGGTGCTGATGTCACTGAAATCGCGGTCGTTGTCGCCATCCGCGTCGCCCATGCAGTGCGGCGGCGGCGGGACCGCGCTCGGGACGTTGGTCAACCCGTCGAGCGAGGTGGGTGTGCCGGGCATGAAGAGTCCGGCGGTAACCAGGCCGTCGGTCGGGCCGGTCGTCGCCGTGAACCAGAAGTTGTACATCGTCCCCCAGCGGAGCGGGTTGCTGGCGGTGGAGGTCGGGAGATAGGGATCGGTGCTCCAGGTCACGTCGCCCGAGTTGCGGACGCTGTTCCACGCCTGGTTATCGACGGCCTTGCCGCCGAGTTCCGTGCGGACGTTCGTCGGCTCGTCGTGGCTGAAGACGGCCGACCAGCCGATGCTGGTGACGCTGACTTCCGGCGGGACCGGAACGGTGAACGATCCGATCTGCCGGTTCATGTCGATGTTGTAGATGGCGTACTCGTACTGCCACGATCCGTTGCCGAGGTCAAAGACCTTGGAGAGGATCATGGAGCGGCCGTCGGGTGACTCCTGGAGTCCGCCCGGGCCGTCGAGGTTCGCGGTGTAAGTTTCGATGACGGGGAACTGCTGCGCGATGAGAGTCTGGCGAGCGCCGGTCCACGCGTCGTACGCGAAGCCCATGTTCTCGTCCGTGGTCTGCGATGACTGGCCGAAGGACCAGGTCGAACCCGTCCACGAGTACGAGGTGACGGGCTTCCAGCCTGCACTGGTGAAGACATCCACGTCGTCCTGGCAGACGTAGTAGCCCTGGAAATAGAGGTTGTAGGTGGTTCCGCCCGGCGGGATCAGGTCCTGATCGCGGAACTGGAGCCGGCGACGGATCGCGGTGTTGGAGGGTCCGCCGACCTGGAACATGGAGCCGGTGTAGGCCCAGCCGCCGGTCCACGGATTGATCTCGAAGCGCGGGCCGAGGCCGCTCTGTGTCGCGTTCAGAGAGGGGGAGTAGGTATCGGTGCAGCCGATGCCGAGGCGCGTGCCGTCGGTGCCGACGCAGTTGCCGTTGGCGGGAACGCCGTTCTGCCCGGCGAAGGGGTGCGTGCCGCACTGCTGGTTGGAGAGCGCGAAGAAGCCGTGCTTGCACCATGACTGCCCGATGTGCTCGAGGCGGTCAACCTGCACGCCGTTCATGGTGAAGGTCTTCTTGCGGAAGAGGTCGAGGCCGATCTTGGGGTGATCGGGATCGGGCGACTGCTCCCAGACGAGCTGAGCGTTGCCGATGTTCCAGGACGTGGTGCCGACGGTCGCGCCGTTCATTCCATTGGGGTAGGTGCCCGTGCGACCCGAGACGGCGAAGCCGTAGAGCTGGCACATCGTCATGTCAGGGCCGATGGGGGCCGGACCGGGGAATGGCCCGCCCGCGACCGCGACGCCGGCAAGTCCGGCCACGGTGACGGTCAGCATGGCGGATTTCATACACATCTTCGTCTGCATTCGATTTCTCCTCTTCGATGGACACGACCCTACGTCACGCTTGCCCAAATCAACGGCGCACAAAAAGGCCGCCGCACACACGCGACGGCCGAAGGGCTTTGAAAACATGGCTGGCATCGAGCGAGCATTTGCTCGTCAACGTGAAAAGCACGACCGGTTTCATAGGGCGAAATGCCAACGAGTCACGCTTTCCTCTTGCGGGATACTCACACCGCCACGATGGACCAACCATCGATAATCGGAGCGATGATCCCTTGAAGACCTCTCTTCCAGCCGGATTGACAGTACACCACACTTACAGCACCCTCAAATGCCTTTTTGCAGTATTTTTAGACCGAAAATCGCGCGATCGGCTTTTTGAGTGTTTCCCCTAACTCTTTCCGATCCTGCATGCGTCCGATATGCGCTGTCTGACCCTTGGTGCATGGATGGTTCGGGATTGGCGCTTTCGATGACCTCGCATCCGAACTCGCCTCTGTTCGGACTACCATCGGTGCCGCGCACGTGAACGTCCGATTGGAGATGCTCTGACTGTCGCTCCGGATCAACCAGGCAGGGGGTTGTGCGACTCGCCTCGCGCGGTATCGCTCACCGTGCTTCCGAGCGGTGATCGCGGAGCGAGCCGCATCCGCCGATCAAAGAACGGCCCGCGCCGGGCGGTGGTGCTGGCACTGGTCCACGTCATCTTCGCGCTGCATCTCGCGCACTGGTACTGGCGAGGCGAAACACTTTCGCCCGTCGAACCCTCGGAGAGCATGAAGACCCTCGAAGCAGGGGAAGTGAACGCGGGGGCGATCTTCTTCGCAGCGGCGATCCTTGCCACCTTGGTGTTTGGTCGCTTCTTCTGCGGTTGGGGCTGTCACATCATCGCGGTGCAGGACCTGTGCGGCTGGCTGATGAAAAAGTGCGGCGTGCGGCCGAAGGCGTTCCGATCGCGGCTGCTGATCTTCATCCCGCTCATCCTCGCGGTGTACATGTTCATCTGGCCGACGCTCAAGCGCGTGGCGGTGGCCCCGGTGCTTGAACGCTGGTGGCCCACGGTCCGGAGCGACCTGGGCGTGGTCGAGTTTCCCGACCGCGGGTTCACGAACCACCTGATGACCGAGGGCTTCTGGGACACCTTCGGATCACCCTTGATGGCGATCCCGTTCCTGCTCGTATGCGGGTTCGCGGCCGTGTATTTCCTGGGCGCCAAGGGCTTCTGCACGTACGGGTGCCCCTACGGCGGGCTGTTCGGTCCGGCCGACCTGGTTTCACCGGGGAAGATCATCGTGGACCAGGATCGGTGCCACCAGTGCGGGCACTGCACAGCGGTGTGCACGTCGAATGTCCGCGTTCACGACGAAGTTCGCGAATACGGGATGGTGGTCGATCCCGGCTGCATGAAGTGCCTCGATTGCGTCAGCGTGTGTCCGAACGTGGCGCTGTCGTTCGGGTTTGCCAAGCCCGCGCTGCTGAAGGGCCGGCCGAGGAACAGCCGCCCCCACCGCGTGCTGGACACGAGTCTTGGCGAAGACCTCGCACTCGGCGCGGTGTTCGCGGCCACCTTTTTCGCCTGGCGCGGCGCGTACAACCAGGTGGCGATGCTCTTTGCGGTCGGCATCGCGGGGTGCGCGACATTCATCGCGTGGAAGGCGTGGAGGATTGTGCGAGAGCGCGACGTTCGGTTCTCGATCTGGCAACTCAAGCGAGGCGGAAACTTGCGGCCGGCGGGGGCGATGTTCCTGCTTCTGTCGCTCGCCCTGGCGGCGCTGACGGCCCAGACCGGGTTTGTGAACTTTCACCGCTGGCGTGCCGATTCGGCCTACGAAGCGCTCGCGATCGAGAAGGCGCGGGTGCTGCTGCCGGGGCAGCCCGAGATCAGCGACCGCGCCCGCGCCGAGGCGCGAGCCGCATTGGAGCACTACCGACTCGCGAGCGGATGGCGGGACGGCGGCGCCGGGTTGGTTACGCCTCCGGCGAGCGACCTGCGCGCGGCGCTCCTGATGCTGGTGACCGCCGACGTGGCGTCCGCCGAACGGCTGATGCGGCGCGTGATTGAACGGAGCGGCGCGGGGGACGAGTTGGTGGTCGATCTCGGGCGGGTCATGGTGCTGCAAGGTCGGGCCGAGGAAGCGGCGGCGATGTACGAACGGCAACTGTCTTCGAATCCCGCGTTCTGGTCCGTCCGGGAGCAATGGGCGCTCTGGATGCTCCAGCACGGCGACGGCGCCCGGGCCATCGCCGAGGCGGAATCGGCGTTGACGCGGCTCCCACCCGAACGATTCACGCGGACGGCGCATGCCCGCACTCGGCTGACGCTCTCGCGCCTGTACGGCGCGTTGGGCCGGGGCGAAGAATCGCTGGCGCAGGTGGTTGAGGGCGCGCGGGTGCGCCCCAACGATCCCGTGATGCACGAGAACGTCGCGGCGGTGGTCTACCGGGTCCGCGGGGATGTCGCGATGGCGGCGGCGGCGATGGCGCGGGCCTTCGAACTGGACCCGTCGAGCACGCTGCGGTTGCTGCAACTTGCGCAGTTGGAACTGGAATCCGGGAAGACCGCCGAAGCGATCTCGCACTTTGAAGAAGCGGCCCGCCGTGAGCCGACCGGCTCGCCCCGGCGCGAGGAAGTGGCACGTGTACTCGAGAGCGCCGGGCACAAGGACGCGGCCGAGCGCGTCCGCTCACTCCGGTGACGATCGCGCGTCACTTCGCCGGCGCGGTCATCGGCGGCGCATCCTCGGGCGGATAGCCGCCGGCGGAGACGGTGTCGTAGATCTCCTGGAATCGTTCGGGGGTGAAGTCTTCAAGGGCCTTGCCGCTCCAGAGTTTCGTGATCTTTCCGTCCTGGATGACGAAGACGGTCGGGGTATCCCACGCGATCTGCTCGATTCCAAGACTTTTCTCGAGTTCGGGGATGCTGAACTCGCGGATCTGCAGGATCGGATCATTCGACTCGGCGAACTCTTCGCGCTTGAAATCAATGAGCGGCTTCATGGCTTCGCAGATGTGGCACGTCGGATCAAATGCACACACGAGCCAGGCGGGGCCGCCCTCGGGTTGCTCGCGGATATCGCGGAGCGGCTCGGACTCAAAGAGCCGGGTGTACGCGAACTTATTGCCATGCTTCTGTGCGGTTTCGGCCTTGCGGGGCGGGGTGACGGCATCCGAGACCACCCAACCCGCGCCCGCGGCGGCGAGGACGCCGACCATCGTCACGGGGAGCAGCATTCTCGGAGCGCGCAGCGCCGCGGCCAGCCCGAGCGACAGCGCGACAATCAAGGCGTCCACGGCGAACATGGAGTACGGCGGCGGATCGAACATCTTCGAGAAACAGCCGCAGGATTCGCCGTGCCAACTCTTGAAGAATGAGTATCCCGCGAGCGCGCCGAAGAAGAGAGTGGAGAGGATCCATACAGCCCACCTGCGGTGCAGGCCGATGAGTACCACGGCGATCGTCGCCTCGATGACCGCCACGGTGCGCTCGAAGGTCGTTCCCGCGATGGTGAGGGAGGTGTGCTCGACCTGTATGTCCTTGGGATTGGGGTAGGCCGCCTTGGCGTACGCGGTGAAGAAGAGCAGCCCCGCGATGAGGATCGCCGCGATCAAGGCCGCGGTCCGGGCGGCCGAGGCGGGTGTCAGGGGCGCGCGTTGAGGAGCGTTCTCGGTCATCGGTTGTTCCAGGGTGTTCGGGTACTCACTATAGATCGGCGGATGAAGAAGGTTGCAGGAGAATGGCGGCGGTGGACCGGTCCGTGTGCGACACCTATCCGCCGCCGCGTGAACGATGCTGAGGAATGGTGACCATGGCATTGGCTGCTGAAGGATTCGGCGGACTCGACTGGGTGGTTCTGGGGCTGTACTTCGCGTTGCTCGTGGGTTCGGGAGTGTGGATCTCACGTCGCGTCCACGATTCGCGTGACTATTTCCTGGGCGGCCGAGCGATGCCGGCGTGGGCGGTCGCGATCTCGGTGCTCGCGACGAGCCTGTCGGCGGCGACATTCATCGGCGGTCCGCAGCAGGCGTATGAAGGCGACCTGACCTATCTTTCCGCGACGCTGGGAACGATCCTCGCGGCGGTGGTGGTCGCGATCGTCTTTTTGCCCGCTTTCTACCGGCACCGAGTGGCCACCGTGTACGAGTTGCTGGAGATCCGCTTCGGGAGCGGCGCTCGGCGGGCGGCGAGCGCCATGTTCATGGTCGGCCGCGTGCTGGCCAGCGGCGCGCGGGTATACATCGCGGCTCACGCACTCTCGTTCATCATGTGGGGAGATGTGCTGCCGACCCACCTGTTGATCGCGGTCGCGGCGCTCTCGGTCGCGGGGGTGGTCTACACGATCGCGGGGGGGATCGAGAGCGTCATCTGGGCCGACGTGGTGCAGACCGTGGTGTTCGTCGGCGCCATCGTCACCGCGATGGTCGTGCTCCTGACGCGGATCCCCGCGCCCGTCGGAGAGATCGTCTCGGCGCTCGGCACCGCGGGAACGGGCGGGGAATCGAAACTCGCGTTCATCCGAACGACGCTCGATCCGTCGGTGCCGTTCACGCTTTGGACCGCCTTGACGGGGTTTACGCTGTTCAACCTCGCGGCGCTGGGAACGGACCAGGACCTGGTGCAGCGGATGCTGACGTGCCGGTCCGCGCTTCGGGCGAGCTGGTCGGTCATCTCGTCCCAGTTGATCGCGATCCCGGTCGTGCTGGTGTTCATGGTGCTGGGACTGCTGCTGTTCGTGTACCACAAGCGCCCGGACCTGATGGGAAATGTCGAGTTGGGGGAGGCTCCGAGCGGGAAGGAGGTGTTCCTGCGATTCATCACCGCGGACCTGCCCCCCGGCATGTCGGGGCTGATGATCGCGGGGCTGTTTGCGATCGGCCTGTCGAGCCTGAACTCGGCGCTCAACGCGATGGCGTCCACGTTCGTGAGCGATTTCTACCGTCGATGGCGGCCCGCGCACGACGAGGGACACTACCTTCGAGCCGCGCGGACCGCGGTGGTGGTGTGGGGGGGCGTTCTCGGTGGATTCGCGTCGTTCTGCGTGTGGTGGCACTCGGAAGCGTCCGCGAAAGCGACGCTGCTCGAGTTCGCGCTCGGCGTGATGGTGTATGCCTACACGGGATTGCTCGCGGTGTTTCTCTGCGCGCTCTTCACTCGGCGCGGGAGCACCGCGAGCGTGCTGGCCGCGCTGGCGGCGGGGTTCGGGCTGACGCTGGCGATGGAGCCGGAGGTCTTCCGCTGGTGGACGGACCAGTTTCACTGGAGCGCCGCGACTCCCGAGACCGCCGACGGGTGGAGGCTCGGAGAGTTGAGGCTGGCCTTCCCCTGGCGGATGGTGATCGCCACGGGGGGAGCGTTCGCGGTGTGCCTGCTCGGGAACCGCCCCGCGGCGAAACATCCAACGTCGAATTCCGCATAATGATCCGCGAGGCCACCGCGCATGACAACGAAGACCGCCACCTCCGACCTCGCGCTCGACCTGCGCGGCGTATCCAAGACGTACCGAGGCCGGGTCCACGCGCTGCGTGGCATCGACATGCACGTCGGAAAGGGCGAGATCTTCGGCCTGCTCGGACCCAACGGCGCGGGCAAGAGCACGCTCGTGAAAATCCTGATGACGGTCATCTCCCCCACTGCCTGCTCGGGTCACATGCTCGGCGCGCCCGTGGGGCACAAGCCGACGCTTGGCCGGGTCGGGTATCTGCCGGAGCATCATCGCTTCCCCGAGTACCTGAGCGGCGGCCAGGTGCTGGATTTCTTCGCGTCGATGGCGCGGGTGCCGCGCGCCGACCGGAGAAGGCGCGCCCCGGAACTGCTCGAACTGGTCGGCATGTCCGCCTGGGCGAAGAAGAAGGTCAAGGGCTACTCAAAGGGGATGCGGCAGCGGATCGGCATCGCACAGACGCTCATGAACGATCCCGAACTGGTGCTCCTCGACGAGCCGACGGACGGCGTGGACCCCGTGGGCCGGCGGGACATCCGCAATATTCTCCTCGAACTGAAGCGGCGCGGGAAGACGGTGTTCATCAACAGCCACCTGCTCAGCGAACTTGAGATGGTGTGCGACCGCGTGGCGATCCTGGTGCAGGGAGTCGTCGCGTCACAGGGCACCATCGAGAGCCTGACCCGGGGACAAGAGCGTTACGAGGTCGAACTCGCGGACGAATCACCGGTCCCCGCGGCGCTCCCGGCCGCGTTGCCTTCGGGCGAGAAGATCGTGCTCACGGGGCGCGTGCTCAGCGTGTCGACCGCGGACGCCGTCCGGGTGCAGCCGCTGCTCGATGCGCTCCGCGGTCAGGGGGCGGTGATCCGATCGGTCCGCCCCACGAGGCCGTCTCTGGAGGACCTCTTCATGCAGGCGGTGACCGATCCGCGGACGGGAGAGACGCTGAAACCCGGGGCGGGCTGAAGAGCGCCGCCGCCGACCGCGAATCGAGAAGTGACCATCGCCGCATTCATGATTCTGACGGGATGACCCAGGACGAGCAATGATCCAGACCCTTGCACTGCTTCACGATGCGTACCGCGAACTCAACGCCAAGAGGCTGTTCTGGTTCACGCTCATGCTCTCGGGGCTGGTGGTGGCGATCTTCGCGATGATCGGCAACAACGAGCGCGGGCTGACCGTGCTCACATGGACGCTCGAGCTCCCACTGCTTTCAACGAAGTTCATCCCGGCGGAGGAGTTCCACAAACTCTTCTTTGTCAACCTCGGGCTGGGAGTGTGGCTGACGTGGATCGCGATGATCCTCGCGCTGGTCTCGACCGCGAGCATCTTTCCCGATTTCCTCGCCGGCGGCGCGATCGAACTGACCCTTTCGAAGCCCATCGGCCGCCTCCGGCTGTTCCTGACAAAGTACGTCGCGGCCCTGCTCTTTGTCGGGCTTCAGGTCGGCGTGTTCACGCTCGCATCGTTCCTGGTCATCGGGTTCCGGGGCGGGGGATGGATCCCCGCGATCTTCCTCGCCGTGCCGATCGTGGTGCTGGTGTTTTCGTATCTCTTCTCGATCTGCGTGCTCATCGGGACACTCTGGCGATCCACGATCGCGGCGCTGATGCTCACGTTGCTGGCCTGGGGTCTGATCTTCATGGTCAACACCGCGGAACTGGGCATGCTGACGGTCACCACGGGGATGACCGAGCGGGATGCCCGGCTGTCCGAGCGCATCGAGGCGCTCCGCAACTCGATCACCCAGGAATCTCAGAAACCCGAGACCGCCGACGCCGCGAGCGGAGCCGAGCCGGAGGCGGTGGAGCGTCCGCGGGAAGGCGGGCTGCTCGCGGGGCTGAAGTGGGCCGCGGGTCGCACGCAGCAGGCTGAAACGAGCCGTGAATCGCGATTGCAGGCACAACGGGATCGCCTGACCCGGCTGGAGACCCGGCTCAAGGAGTCGCAGGTGACCACCGGCAAGCTGCGGTGGTGGCACGGGATGATCTTCGGCATGAAGTCCGCTCTCCCCAAGACCGCCGAGACCACCTCGATCATGGAGCGATACGTCCTGGACCTGGGAAAGTTGAAGCAGCTCCAGGCCGCCGGGAACAATGAGCCTCAGGTCACCATCGACGACGGGACCGACGACGAGACGCCGCGCGTGGAAGACCGGTTGATCGGCGAGCGGGTCCAGGAGATTCTTCGTTCCAGGACCGAGTGGTGGATCATCGGCACATCGCTCGCCTTTGAGTGCTGCGTGCTCGGCCTGTCCGCGTGGATCTTCTGCCGGCGAGATTTCTGATGGGCGACGGGGCTTCTCGATCCGCATCTCGCGCATGAAAAAACCCAGCGGCCGGGGCCGCTGGGCGGGTCGAGACGATCGGCAGTGAAACTCGCTTACGGCTTGGGCGCGTCGTCCATCGGAAGCGGTTGCTGCGTTAGCGGATCGAGCAGGGGCAGGCGCGTCGGGTTCTGGCCGCCGGGGAGCATCGCCATGTTCGCCTTGTGCGTCTCGCGCTGCTCGGTCGGGTCGCCGGGGGCGATGTCGCTCCACTTGCCGACAACGAGCATCATCATCTTCGCGGGATCGAGGTGCTTCTGGGCCATCTTCTGGACATCCTCAACCGTGACGGCACGCATCTTGTCGCGGTAGGTCTGCCAGTATCCCTCGGGGCGATGGGTCCATTCGTCGTCGATGAAGAGATTGACGGTGCCGACCTTCGATTCAAACGTGCGCGGGAAGGTGTCGATGAACGACTTCACGCTGACGTTGAGTTCATCCTGCGTGACCGGGGCGTTGCGGATCTTGTCGAGTTCCTCGTAGACCATCTTCGCGGTGAGGGCGACGGTCCGGTTCTTCGAGAATGTGCGGACGGTGAACTCGCCGGGGTAGTAG
>JAEUIV010000225.1 GCA_016795005.1 Phycisphaerae bacterium | reverse complement strand
TCTTTCTTCAGAAGGACACGAAGCAGAAGGGTGAAGCGGAACGTCTGGCGGCGGCGCAACTGGCGGCGGCGCCGGCCGCGCCCCCGGTTGAGGATCTGCTGAGGGTGGACACGATGGAGTTGGAGGTGGGGTACGGTCTGGTGGGTTTGGTTGATACGAAGCAGGGGGGTGATCTGCTGGATCGGATTTCGGCGGTTCGTCGTCAACTGGCGTCGGAGATCGGGATGGTGCTGCCGCCGGTGCGGATTCGTGACAACATGACGTTGCAGCCGAACGTGTACCGGATCAAGATTCGCGGGAGCGTGGTGGCGGAGGGTGAGACTCGGCCCGGATTGTTGCTGGCGATGGATTCCGGGATTGCGTCGGGACCGATCGGTGGCGAGCCGACACGTGAACCGGCGTTCGGGCTGAACGCCTGGTGGGTGCCGATCACGCTGCGGACGCGCGCGGAGAGCCTGAACTACACGGTAGTGGACGCGACGAGCGTGCTGACGACGCACCTGTCGGAGGTGGTGCGGGCGCACGCGGACGAACTTCTGACGCGCGAAGAGGTGAACAACCTGCTGGCGCAGTTGAAGCAGCGTGCGCCGAAGCTGGTCGAGGAGACCGTTCCGAAGGTGGTCACAGCGGGCGAGTTGCAGAAGGTCCTGCAGTCGCTCTTGCGCGAGCGTGTGCCGATCCGGGACCTGGAGACGGTGATCGAGACGCTGTCCGACTGGGCGGGGAAGACGAAGGACCTCGATGTTCTGACGGAGTATGTTCGCAATGCGCTCCGGCGGACGATCTGCCAGCAGTTTGCGGTACCGGCGGACCCGGCGCGAGGGGGGAAGAAGGGGGGCCAGCGGCTGGTGTGCGTGACGCTTGATCCGGCGTTCGAGGACGTGATCAGCGGGTACATCGACCGGTCGGCGGCGGGGACGACGCTGAATATCCCGGCGGGGGTGGCGAACACGGTGGCGCGTCGGATCAGCGAGGCGTTGAAGCCCGTGGTGAGTGGGGGGCACCAGCCGGTGGTGATCGCGTCGCCCCAGGTGCGGGCGCAGGTGAGGCAGATCCTCGAGCACCAGGTGCCGAACGCGGCGGTGCTGGGGTACAACGAGATTGTCCCGGGGATCGAGGTGGAATCCCTTGGGCTGGTGACGATGCAGCCCGAGAAGGCGGTGGCGTAGGCCGGCTGGTTGGTTTGAGCGAGTTGCATGGGTGGGCCGATGGTGTAGTCTGTTGTGGTTGATCGATCTCGGCAGGATGCCGAACGCACGCGCCATGGAGGGCATCGTGACGATCCGTACCTATCGCGGTAAATCTGTTGCGGAAGCGATCGCGCTGGTCAAGAAGGACCTTGGTCGCCAGGCGGTCATCTTGAGCACGCGGACGTACAAGACCGGCGGGTTGTTCGGTTTTCGAGCGCGGACGATGACGGAGATCACGGCGTCGGACCAGGCGCCGGGGCGCGGGCTGCCATCGGTTCCGAAGCCGAAGGCGGCACGTAAGATTGATGTTGCGGCGCCCGCTGTGTTTCCCGCGGCCTCCGCGCCCGCGGTCGCGGAGCCTTCGCTGAAGCAGGTGGCGCAGATGATCGTGGCGGCGAACGCGAAGACTCCGATCGAGGAAGAGTTGGCGGCGATCAAGAAGATGGTGGGTCAGGTGCTTCGCTCGTCGAGCGCGCCGACTCAGCCCGGGATGCCCGAGGCGTTGTTCGAGTGCTACCAGCGGATGCTGGAATCGGCGGTAGCGTCGGAGATCGCGTCGGAGGTCGCCGGGCAGGTGCGTGACGAGCTGAATCCGGCGGAGTTGCGGGATCCCGAGTGTGTGCGTCGGTCGGTGCTGCGGCGTCTGGCGGCGTGGATCCCGGTGTGTGCCGATGCCTCGAAGGTGGGTCGGGAGGCGGACGGTCGGCCGCTGACGGTGGCGCTGGTTGGGCCGACGGGCGTGGGGAAGACGACGACGATCGCGAAACTCGCGGCGACCTATCGATTGAAACAAGGGAAGCGGGTGGGGTTGATCACGTGCGACACGTACCGGATTGCGGCGGTGGACCAGTTGCGCACGTATGCCGGGATCATCAATATCCCGCTGAAGATCGCGATGACGGCGGCGGAGATGCGTTCTGCGTGCGGAGCGATGTCCGATTGCGACGTGGTGCTGATCGACACGGCGGGCCGGGCGCCGCGTGACGCGGCGCGACTCGGCGAGTTGAAGGCGCTGATCGGGGCGGCGTGCCCGCATCAGACGCACCTGGTGCTTTCGTCGTCGGCGGCCGAGGCCTCGCTGCTGGATGCGGCGGAGCGTTTCGCGCCGCTCGGTTGCGATCGCGTGATCCTGACAAAGCTGGACGAGGCGGTGTCGTTCGGCGTGGTCGTCAACGTGCTGAAGCGGCTGAACACCCGGCTCTCGTTCGTCACGACGGGGCAGGAAGTGCCCGATCACATCGAAGCGATGACCCCCGATCGCTTCGCGCGCCTGGTGATGGGGGCGGAGACGCTTGCACGATGAGCGCGCTCTCCGACCAGGCGGCCCGGCTGCGTGCGCTGGCGCAGAAGATGGAACTCGCGCCGCGTGGGGCGGGCGCGGTGCGAGCGTCGGATCGCGCGCGAGTGATCGCGGTGGCTTCCGGCAAGGGCGGGGTGGGCAAGACCAACATCGCGGTGAACCTTGCGATCGCGCTTGCGGATGCGGGGCGTGAGACGGTGCTGATCGACGGCGATTTCGGGCTTGGGAACGCGGACATGCTGTGCGGCGTCAGTCCGGGCGGGCACGTCGGCGCGGTGGTGCAGGGGAGGCGGTCGCTGGAGGACATCGCGGTGCGGTACCGGCCGCGGATGAGGCTCGTTCCGTGCGGCTCCGGGGTTGCATCGCTGGCGGACCTCGACGCGGCCTCTCGGCGGCGGTTCATGGAGTCGTTCGGTGAGTTGGAGCGGACGGCGGAGGTGATGATCCTGGATTGCGGCGCCGGGCTTGGGGCCGTGGTGCTCGACCTGTTGGCGCTGGCGGACTTGACGATGATCGTGACGACACCGGAGCCGACTTCGATCGCGGATGCGTATGGCGTGATCAAGACGGTTGCGACGCGCGATCCGAAGCCCGCGGCGCGATCGGTCCAGTTGGTGGTGAACCAGGCTTCAAGCCTTGAAGAGGCTCGATCGGTTCATGCTCGAGTCTCGGCGGTGTGCGATCGGTTCCTTGGTTTTGGCGTGCCGTTTGCGGGGATGGTGAGCCTTGACGCGCGGGTTTCGCAATCTGTTCGGATGCGGAAGCCGATGTTGCTGGCGCATCCGAGGTGCGCGGCGTCGCGTGATGTTCGGAGCCTGTCGGTATGTCTGGAAGCGGGATTGATGAAACCTCGCGGAGCGGGCTGCCCGGAACAGGGGCTGCTCGAGCGGTTATGGCGCGTGCTCGGCGGCGCAAAGTGACCGGAATTCAAGGCCGAAATCAAGAATTGCTGTACCGCGGGTTGATGGATGGTGACGTGGGGTCGATAGAAGTCCGCCGGACGTTGTTGCGCCGTTTTCATTTTGCAACGGAGAGAACGAGTTCGTGACATCGCCCTTTCCTTTGCGTGCCATTGCCGGCTGCTTTGCCCTCGCATGCTTCGCGGTGGCGTTGCTTTCGGGATTGAACGCGGGCCGCGAGAGCGGAGCGATCCTCCAGACTGCAATCCTTGCGCTCTTTGTGGGTCAGATCGTCGGTTATCTCGGCGGCTGGGTGATGGCGCGTTCATTTCGTGAAGCGCTTGAATCGCATCGTCGCGCGCCGGTGAGCGAAGACGGGGTTGAGTTGTGAGGTCCATGCGTTGAGCAAACTTCCCCAGTCGGAGTGTTGACGGAGTGAGAATCTTGAGTTTTTTGTGCGGATGAACTTGTGCAGGGCCGTATGCGCGTGATATATTGTGCGTGACGGCCATGGATGGGCCGTCGCCGCGAGTCGCGGCCTGACGGGCCCCGTCGCCCCGAGTCTCGAATGGTCAAGGAGCCGACCATGCCAAGCGTTCAAGTCAAAGCCAAGGGCAAGAAGACCTCGACCGGTCGAGGCCGTGCCTCCGCACTTCCGCAGCGTCCGGCGACGCCTCACGAGCGTCGGATGCAGTTGGACGCGATCCCGATCCGCGAGATCTGGGAGACCTACCACAAGGGGCAGACGGAAGAGTTGCGGAACTACCTGATGGAGAAGTTTCTTCACCTGGTGCGTTACAACGCGGAGCGGATCTACACGCGGCTTCCGGACGAGGTGGACATCGAGGATCTGATGTCGGCGGGTCTTTTCGGCCTGATGGACGCGATCGACGCGTACGACCTCGAGCGTCAGGTGAAGTTCGAGACGTACTGCGCGCCCCGCATCCGGGGGGCGATCCTGGACGAGTTGCGTTCGATGGACTGGGTTCCCCGTCTCGTGCGGCACCGGACGGCGAAGGTCGAGCAGGCGCGTGTGGCGCTGGAGATGGAACTTGGCCGGGCGCCGACGATCGAGGAGATCTCCGTCCGGCTGGGGGTGGATGAAGAGGAACTGAAGAAGATCTTCAAGGACGGCTTTGCGGTCTCGATCACGAGCCTTTCCCGCACGTGCTTCAACAGCGATTCGAGCCGGGAAGTGCGAGAGATCGACGTGGTGGAGGACGATCGCCAGGACACGCCGCTGGGCGAGATTCAGCGTCGTGATCTGAAGGATCTGCTCACGAAGGGTCTGTCTCGAGCCGAGAGACTGATCGTGGTGCTGTACTACTACGAGGAGATGACGATGAAGGAGATCGGGATGACTCTCGATCTTTCGGAGTCTCGTGTGAGCCAGATGCACTCGTCGATCCTTGCGAGGCTGAAGGCGCAGATGCAGCATCGTTTCCGGGAGTTTGAGCCGGCCGAATGACGAATGCGCGGCGCTGCCGCGATCACCATACTCCTTGGCGCCCGCCCACGAAGTCGCGCTTGTGGGCGGCTGCCTTTAACGGGGGTTGTGCGTTTTGGCGCGTGCGCGGCGGTTCGGACGCTAGGCTGTGCGTGTGGCGATCAGGGCTTACATCGCGCTCGGATCAAACCTCGGCGATCGTCTCGGCTTTTTGCACGGGGCGTTCGATGCGCTCGCGGGATTGCGCGAGACGGTCCTGGTGGATCGTTCGGAGGTGATCGAGACGGAGGCGGTCGGGCCTGGGGTTCAGGGTCGGTATCTGAACGCGGCGGCGGTGATCGAGACGGGGCTGGAGCCTCGTGCGTTGCTTGATTCGTTGCTCGCGATCGAGGCTCGGGCCGGGCGGGAACGTGCGAATCAGGCACGGTGGGGGCCACGGACGCTTGACCTGGACCTGCTGCTGTACGGCGATCGCGTGATCGCGGAGCCTGGACTGACGGTGCCGCACCCTTTTCTGCACGAGAGGCGGTTTGTGCTCGAGCCGCTGGCGATGATCGCGCGGGACGTGGTTCATCCCGTGCTGGGTCGGACGATCGGTGAGTTGCTGGAGGAGGCGCGCGCGTGAGGGGTGGTCACTCGCGGAGATAGACGGCGGCGGCGGTGAGGTCGTCGGCCGGGATGCTCGCGGAGGCGTGGCCCAAAACTGCGGACACGATGTGATCGACGATTTCATCCGGGGCGCTGTCGCCGCCGACGAGGTCGAGCAGGCGTGCCTGACCGAAGGGTTCGCCTCGTTGCGAGGGCTGCTCGACCACGCCGTCGCTGTAGATGAGGATTCGTCGTCCGGGGACGAGCGAGAGGGTTGTGGAGAGGTAGGAGCCGTCGTCGGTGGCGCCCAGGGGGGTGCCGCCGGCGCACTGGAGGTGGTTGGCGGTTCCGTCCGGCTCGATGACGATGCAATAGCCGTGGCCCGCGTCGGAGATGGTGAGGACGCCGGTTGTGGCGTCGAGGATTCCGAGCCAGAGGGAGACGAAGCGCCCGAGGCCGCAACGCTTGGCGACGAATGCGTTGAGGATCTCGAGGACTTCGCTGGGGTTCTGTGTCTGGCGAAGGATGGCGTGGAGGAAACTCTGGACGGAGGCCATGAGGAGTCCGGCGGCGATTCCTTTGCCCATGACGTCACCCAGGAAGAGGGCGACGCGGTTGTCGGGGAGTTCGAGCACGTCGAAGATATCGCCCGAGACGATGCGGCCCGGGCGCGATCGGACGGCGTATTTCAGCCTGGAGACGCTGCCCGAGGGAGCGGGGAGCAGGAACTGCTGGATCTCCGCGGCGGCTTCGAAATCGGATTGAAGGGCGGTGAGTCGCTTGCGCACGTCCTGCTGCTTGACGTTTGAGAGAGCAAGCGAAGTGATGTCGGTGAGGCTGCGCACCAGCTCGAGGAGATCGCCCGTCGCGGTCGGGGGTGTTCCCAGCCCGGAATCAAGATAGAGGTACCCCCAGACGGCTTCGCTGAGCCGGATCGGGGCGCAGGCGGCGGCGGCGATATCGTGTCGGATCATGGTGTCGGGACGCGGGGTGATCGCTCCCGCGTCGCCGACGACGGCGTATGGTCCTTCGGCCGCGGCGCGGAGGAGGGACCGACTGAAGTGGAACGGGGCGGGTTTGTGCCCGGCTTTTTCGGTTGAGAATCGCTGCGCGACGACTTCGACGGAATCGATGGAGTCGGTTCGGCGGATGACGGCGGCGCGTTCGAAGCCCGTGGCGCCGAGGGTGGTCTGGAGGAGGTATTCGAGGAGTTCGGCTTCGTCCTTGGCGCTGTAGAGGAGCGCGGACGCGCGGAGGAGCGAATCGAACTGCTGCCTGATGCGTGAGTCGGCCTTGGCTTCCGTAGTGCGGAGGCGGGTGCCGGAGGGGGCGAGATCGTCGATGGTCTTGGCGGCGATGCGCGAGAGGGCATCGGTGAGTCGGACGATGAAGGACCACGGCTTGAGTTCGAGCGTGTCGCCGTCCTGGAGCGGCGTGGGCTGCCCCGCGGGGAGCGGGAGGTTGCCGAGGCGTGTGCCGTTGCGGCTGGCGAGGTCGGTGACGTACCAGGCGCCCGCGTGGCGTGTGATGGAGACGTGTTCGCGCGAGACGGCGTCGTGCGCGAGGACGACGTTTGATTTTCCTCCTCGGCCGAGGATGTTCGAGGGGTCGCGGAGGGTGATCGGCGCGATCTCCGGCCCGCTGATGGGATCGAGGTGGAGCGGCGTGTCGAGTTGGACGGCCGAGGCGTTCATGGCGTGCTACCACGATACGCGGGAGGCGGGGGTGAGGGTGTGGGGGCGTCGGAAGAAAAAAGCCGCACTGACTTTCGTCATTGCGGCCGGTCGCTCCTTGGAGCGTTGCCTGCGAATGCTTCTTCTTGTTGCGAAAAGACTCGCAGGCTAAGGTCGATTACACTTCGGACAATCTAATGCGTCCGGTCAGTTTGTCAAGCAGAAAATGGGGGCACTATGCCGCGAGTACTTGGATTGGACATCGGCTCGACTTCGATCGGCTGGGCGCTGCTTGACGACGATTCCGGAGAGGTCGAAGCCTGTGGGGTCCGGGTGTTCCCCGAAGGGGTCGATCGGGATCAGCGTGGAGGGGAGCAATCCAAAAGCGCCGCTCGGCGGGTGGCAAGGGGGATGCGGCGGCAAGTTGCGCGGCGGGCGCGGCGGAAGCAGCAGTTGATGCGGTTTCTGGTTTCGATGGAACTCTTGCCGTCGGATCGGCGTGAACTCGATTCCCTTTGGGGCATCGAGCCGCTCGGGCTTCGGGTCCGTGCGTTGAGTGAGCGGCTCGAGCCTCACGAACTCGGTCGGTTGCTCATTCACCTGAATCAGCGCCGAGGATTCAAGTCCAACCGCAAAGGGGAGAGCGACAAGGAGCAGAAAGGTCTGCTTCAAGAGATCAGCGATCATGAGGCGAAGATGCGGGCCGACGGGTCGAGAACGCTGGGCGAATACCTGTCAAGTCGGCACGTTGCGGGTGTTGATGCTCGGGGCACGCCGATGGTGCGAGTGCGCGGGCTTCACACTCGGCGGTCGATGTTTGAGGACGAGTTTGAGACCATTTGGACGGCCCAGGTCGCGCACCACCCGACGATGCTGACGGACGAGTTGCGAGATGGATTGCGGCGATTGATCTTCTTTCAGCGCCCAATCAAGCCGCCGCCGAAGTGGCTCGTTGGAAAGTGCGAACTCGATCCGGCGCAGAAGCGATGCCCGCGCGCGGAACGGCCGGCTCAGCGATTCCGCCTCCTCCAGGAGGTGAACAATCTCGCCATCATCGACCGGTCGACGGGAGAGGTGCGCGCGTTGACCGAGGGCGAACGGAAAATCGTCGTGGATCTCCTGTCGAAGAAGGACAAGGCGACGTTCGACGACATCCGCAAGAAGCTTGGTTTTCTTGAAAGCGTACGCTTCAATCTTGAAGGCCCGGAGCGCGAGAAGCTCAAGGGGCATGAGACCGACTGCAAGTTGGCCGGGAAGAATGCATTCGGCAAGGAATGGTGGACCCTTCCCGAGGCGACCAGGGACAAGATCGTTGAGATTCTTATCGAAGAATCGGACCTCGACAAGACCGTTCACCGGCTGATGACCGAGGTGTCGGAGCGGAAAATGTCTGAGGAGACGGCCCGCCGGATCGCGCCGCTCAACTTCCCCGAGGGCTATGCCTCGTACGGACGCGAGACGATCAGACGCTTGTTGCCACACCTCGAGCGCGGACTGAAGATGATGGGGAACGACGCCACGGACTCGGCGCTCCACGCCGCGGGATTTCTGCGCCCCGATCAGCGCGAAGTGAAGACGCACGACCTCCTGCCTCCGCCGCCGCCCCTCACGAATCCAATTGTCCGCCAGGCGATGTACGAGGTCCGCAAGGTCGTGAACGCGATCATTCGCGAGTACGGCCGGCCCGACGTGATCCGGGTGGAACTGGCCCGCGAGGCCAAGATGTCCTTCGAGCAGCGGAAACAACTGCGATTCGACAACGCGGATCGTCAACGGGCACGCACGGTCGCCCGCGAGGAGATCGAAAGGCTTGGCTTCAAGCCCACGGGTGAAGCTCTTGAGCGCTACGTTCTCTGGAAGGAGCAGGGGGAGGAGTGCATCTACTCCGGCCGGACGATCAGTCCGGCTCAACTTCTTGGCGGCGAGGTCCACATCGACCACATCCTGCCCCGCAACCGCAGCCTCGACAACTCCAAGATGAACAAGGTGGTCTGCTTTCGCGACGCGAATGCGGAGAAGGGTGATCGAACGCCGCGCGAGTGGCTGGAGTCGTCCGATCCGAAGAGGTACGACGAAGTGCTCAAGCGCGCGGAGAGTCTGCCGTTCGGCAAGTCTCGGAAGTTCGGGCAGAAAGAGATTGTTCTCGACGAGTTCATCGCTCGCCAGTTGACGGACACGGCCTACATCAGCCGCGCGTGCTCTCAGTACCTGAAATGCCTCGGGGCGTCCGTCGAGACCCAGCGGGGCCAGATGACGGCGGACCTTCGGCGTCTCTGGGGGTTGAACAAGATCCTGGGTAATTCGGAGGATCACAAGGACCGATCGGACCACCGACACCACGCCGTGGACGCGGTGATCGTGGCCCTCACCAACAAGAAGCGGTTGCACGCGCTGGCGAACGGAAACATCAAGCGGATCGATCCGCCCAAGGACGGCTTCCGCGATCGCGTCGCGGAGAAGATTCGAGCGATCATCGTCTCGCACCGGGTGCGGCGGAAGGTCTGCGGGGCGCTGCACGAGGAGACGTTCTACGGTGCAACGCAGAAGCGGGCATCGGAGGGGCGGATGCCCCCGGGCGGCGAGACGCGGAAGTGGGCGAAGGGGTGGATCGAGGAGAAAGCTGCCTTTGTACGACGGAAGCCGCTTTCGTCATTGACGAAGGCTACCGACCTCGAAAAGGTGCGCGACGCGACCATTCGCCGTATCCTGGAAGATCACCTCCGCGCGAAGCACATCGACCCGTCGTCAAGGGCGAAACTCCCGAAGGGAGTGTTCGAAGGCGAGAACACGCCGACGATGCCCTCGGGCGTGCCCATCCGCAAGGTGCGGATGATCGAGGAGAGCGAGACGATTCAGCCGGTGAGCGAGCGGCGGTCGTATCAGAACGTGAAGTCGGGGAGCAATCACCATATTGCCTATTACGAAGTCGTCGAGCGCGGCAGGAAGAAGTGGGAAGCGGTGGTGACAACGATGTTCGACGCGGCGCGTCAGGTGAAGCCGGCGGTTCCCGAGGGCGGGCGGCTCGTGATGACGCTCTCGATTGGTGAGTGTTTTGCGGCTGAGGATGAATCGGGCGTGCCGAAGTTCTATATCGTTCGAAAGATGGACCAGCGGTCCGGGCGGATCGCTTACAAGGAGCACACCGACGCACGGGCCAGCGGCGAGTTGAACGAAGACAATCTCGTCTTTGGAGCCTCTCGGTTGATGGAAGCGAAGGCAAGGAAAGTCACCATCGACCCGCTCGGCCGGGTCCGCCGTGCGAACGACTGACCCATGGTCAAGCGCACCCTTGAGATCTCGTCAGAAGGAATGCACCTCTGCGTGCAGGACCGGCAACTGCTGATCCTGCCCCACGGCAGGAAGAAATCGGAGTGTGAACCTCGGAACCGAGTTCCGGCGGAGGACCTGGGGTTTGTCGTGGTCGATCATCGTGATACGACTTATTCACACTCCGCGCTGGCCCTGATGGCTGAAGTGGGGGCGGTGCTCGTGGTGTGCGGCGGGGACCACTTGCCGGCCGGGATGCTCCTCCCGATGGCGGAGCATACGGAGGTGGTGTGGCGCATCGATGACCAGATCAACATCGGCAAAGTTACGCAGAAGCAGGTGTGGTCTGAGATCGTGGAAGCCAAGGTCCGTGCGCAGGCGTCCCTGCTCGACGTGGACTCCGAGACTCGAAGGGAGATTGAAAATCTTTCGCGGCGTGTTCGCTCAGGCGACCCGGAGAACATCGAGTCGCAGGCCGCCCGGTACTACTGGTCCGCGCTGCTGGGGGGGTCATTCCGTCGGACTCCGGGGACGGTTTCGGGTGGCGCCGCGAATGCGTTCCTGGATTACGGGTACGCGCTGCTTCGTGCGGCGGTTGCCCGGACGCTCGTCGGGGCCGGGCTGTTGCCCGCCATCGGGATCAAGCACTCCAACCGCTCGAATGCGTTCTGTCTCGCGGACGACCTGATGGAGCCGCTGCGGCCGATGGTGGACCGACGCGCCCGATTCCTTGTGAATCACGGGCACGCCACACTCGACCCTCATGCCAAGCGGAGCCTGCTCCCGGTGCTGACGGAGACCGTGCGGACCCGGGCGGGGGAGGGTCCGTTGCATGTTGTGCTTCCTCGCTTCGTTTCTTCTTATGCCGAGCGATTGCGAGGTGGAAAGGCGTCGCTGGAAATACCCGAAATGACGGAGGTACCCGGCTTGTGATGTTCCATGCCCCAACTGAGCAGTTACCGAAGCATGTGGGTGCTCGTGATGTTCGATCTCCCGGTCGACACCAAGGCCGCGCGTCGCGCGTACGCGATTTTTCGCAAGTTTCTGCTCAAGGACGGGTTCACGATGGTGCAGTTTTCGGTGTACGCTCGGCACTGTGCCAGCCGGGAAAATGCGGCGGTCCACATAGCGAGGGTAGGCAAGTCGGTGCCGGACGACGGAGAGGTGCGGATCGTCGTGCTGACCGACAAGCAGTTCGAGCGGATGTCCATTTTCTGGGGAAAACGGCGCAGGCCACCCGAACCGACACCGGCCCAACTCGAGTTCTTCTGAGCGGGTTTTGCGGCAAGTTGATGACGCTCAATGACTTACGAGGCGGGTAGTGTAATCGACCTCAGCCTGTGAGCAATCCGCAACTGTCCGAATCTGCGGGCACCGCATCTACTCAGTGTAATCGACCTCAGCCTGTGAGCAATCCGCAACAAGCACATCAGCGATCAAGAGATTCGCCTTAGTGTAATCGACCTCAGCCTGTGAGCAA